>CAZAHL010000423.1:0-5522 GCA_964484845.1 uncultured Chryseolinea sp.
AGAGGGTAGGTCTTACTGAGTTGTAGAAGGAGAATACCGAAATGAATATCTAGAAATCGCAGAGGGAGAAACTAATAACGACTCTCCGTTTTCTCATCGTAATTTTTCTCGGCTATTTTCTCTGCGGTAAAATTTTTTCACGATTCAAAATCACGTTAAAAAGCTTAACTAAATGACATTGCCCTACGGGGACGTGGATAGGGATTAAAACAATAAACATAGCAACATGGAAATATGAGCTAGAAGGCAATTTTTTTTAAAGTATGAAAGGCGAAAAGAAGAGAAGGTCATCGCTGTTCCGCAGCACACAAATGATGTTCTCAATGCTATAAACAACAAATTTCGAAAACAGACAAAGTAGGCGTGGCGTGGTCAATACTTATACCGCTTTCTATAATTTTTTGCTTCCCGTGTCATTTTGCCAAATTGCTTCCCCAGCCGCTTTTTATCTTCAATCTTTATTTCAAACCGCCTCTGCTCCTTAATCAGCTTCATATAGCTTTCATAAATAGTTGAGTCAAGAGTTCCGCTTTGTACGGCATCAATTACCGAACAGCCGGCTTCATTCAGGTGTTTACAATCTGTATAACGGCAACCGTGGGCAAATTTCTCGATGGCGGGGAATAATGAGTCGGAATGTTCTCCCTCACTGGTAAGTCCGAATTCACGCATACCCGGAGTATCAATCAACAGGCTACCATTGGACAGCTGAAAAAGGTCGCGTGTGGTCGTGGTATGTGTGCCTTTGTTATTGGCATTACTAGTTGCACTAGTTCGCTGAACAGGTACATCCATAAAGATATTTAACAACGAACTTTTCCCCACGCCCGATGAGCCGACAAGGATGTAAGTTTTACTTACCTCAAAAGCACTTTTAAGTTCCTGAATTCCAAAACCGGTAAGCGTGCTACAGAAAAAAACCTGACAGTCACGTTTGAGTTTCAGTACTTCTTCGCGATATGGATCAAGATCGTTAACAAGATCGGCTTTGTTCAAAATCACAAGGGCCTTGATTCCACATGCTGTGATCTGAGTGAGGTAACGCTCAAGGCGCATAGGGTTAAAATCCCTGTCTAGTCCCTGAACGATAAGCGCGTAATCAATGTTAACACCCAGAATTTGTTTTTCCGTTTTACTACCAGGATTTTTTCTGGATAATAAATTTATTCTTGGTAATACGGTAATAATATATCCCGTTTGCCCGTAGTCAAGATAACAGACCCAGTCACCAATTTTGGGAAGGTCCTCAGATTCTGCTCCAAATAATAATTTACCGGAGAGTTCAGTTTCCAATTCGCCGTTCGCTGTGATGAGATCGTATTTAAATCCTTTAATCGATACAACTCTTCCAACGGATTGTCCTTCGATTTTATGAGTAATGTAGTTTTGTTGATGGAAAATATTCCATCCGTAATTTTCAAGAAATATCATTTGAGTAAAAAAGTTTTGACGCTGTTATGTTGTGGCAAGACCAAAGCATAACACCCTCTTTGTGTAAGAATAAAGAATAGGGAAAGAATCAGTTAGTCTTGCAGCAGCTTATTATGCTGCAAGCATCACAATTATTCCGGCGTTCAAACGATATGGTGATTGAATAATCATATTACCTGACAAAGATATTAAAAAAGGAAACTAAGAAACAACAAAAAGCAATTGAAGTATGATTACGGGAATTGTATTTTAATGTTGTGCAGCATAACTTTAGGAAATGAGCCCCTTCAAAGTCAAAATTTTATTTTGCGCCTTTTTAACTCTTAATTGTTCATCTGACAAGACCAAAGAATCGGATTATTTGGTTTATGAAGACACCGCTACCGGTTGGACAACGAAATATCCATCATCATGGACCATTATGACTGAAGCTGAAATCGATAAACTCGCTAGTGGAAGCATAAAGATGTATGAACAAATATCAGGTGAAGACGGTGAAGTTAGTGGAAGGCGGCTTCTGTGTATAAAGAAGGACGATCGTAATTATTTCATTTCGGGTGTCCAGCCAATTGACGATCAAACAGAGGAAGAGAACGATAGTACTGATAGAGAGATGTTTATTCTATTAAAAAAATACGGTTTTAATTTTGATCACGATATCCAGACCGTCCAAATTGATGGAGTGCCATTTAAAAAAATTGATATTTCCTTTTATTCTAATAATCGAGAAGAATTACTGTATCATCAGACTCTTTACGATAGGCTTAAGAATAATGATGAACATTTTACATTTAGCATGAAATACAATAATGATGCTGACAAAGAGACGATGGGGTATATTGTTAATTCAACTAAATTCTAGCTAGGCAAACCACGTAACACCGCACATCACAATATATGAATCATATGCTGGTTCATTTTTGTTGTCATCTCGTCTGCAAGTAATTTGTTCAGCAACTGTTGACGGCGAAGTGCTCTTTATGTCGCATACGCTTTCTATAATAACCGTTTCAGCCAAACAACACCAGCAACAGTCTTATTGAAGCTCCGGTTCGCGCCATGATGAAGCCACCCTAATTTAGGAATCATTTAATGAACATTCATGCGTCTTCATATTATTCTCTGCCTTCTGGCCTGGTCACATGCCTCCGCACCCATTGTGCTACGCGTGAAAGAAACGTGAACATGATTTAGGACGAACTAGTTGGATAAAAATAATAGCCGAAGGCCAGCTATTGTTAATGGAAATTTAGGTTGCGACGGAACTACACTGTACACTTCTTTTAATCATTGTTGGTGGTTCCCTCTAGGGTTGCTATTGTTTTCTTGGCTGCCGCTAACCTGATCTTATTATTCTTTTCTACAAGCTTATGCGTGATCCATTTCTCGAGCTTTTGATGAACGGGTATTAACAATGCGGCGATGCAGACCATAATGGTAAGCATAAGAAGGGGAGAGTTATTTGAAAGGCTTCCAATAAATGGATCTAAAAGCAAATTCATAAATTCAAATACAATCAGCAGCGCCAGCGTACCTAAAAATTTAATAATTGTCTGATTAGCCATAATCGTGTGACTTAACAACAAAAATAAAATAACAAACAAAACAAAGCCTAAGGCGATGGCAGCATATTGAAGGTTGTTTTTTCGATCTTCTGCAGCCTGCCGTTTTTCCGCTTCAAGTTCTTGCTGACGCAACGTTTCGTTAAAACTTAAGTCCGCTATTTGCCTGTTTTTCTCCTGACTAAATAAACTATCCTTAGCAGTCAGCGCAAATTTATGATAACGTAAACTTTCAGAATCGTTTCGCCCCTCATATAATTCGGACAATAATAAACTGGAGCTTAACAAGGTACCATAAAGATTTTGCTGCTTTGAAATTAAAAATGCCTCCTGTGCATGCCATAAACAGGAATCCCTCATCCCTGTACTTTTAAAGACCATTGCCAATTGCTGATGTACTCCTGAAATACGGAAATACCGACCGTCTTTTTTACTAAAGTTCAGCGACATTCGTAAATACTCTAAGGCGAGACTATAATTTCCTGTTGCCGCATTGATTTCTCCCAATCTCGCTGTTGCAAAATATAACGAAAATGGTTCATTCAGCCGGCTTGCTATCTCATAACTTAGCTGCGCATATCGCAACGCTGAATCGGTACGGTGCAATTCCAAGTAAGCTTTGCTTAGCCATGAAGTTGCCAGTGCAAGCGTCTGGAAATCCTTAAGCTTGATGGAAAGCCTCCTGGCTTTTTCGGAATAACCAATAGCAGCCGAATAATCTTTCAGATATATATATATCGTTGAAATACTATTAAAGCTTCTCTTTAGACCTGCCTCAAAATTAACGCTTTCAGATAGCTGGATAGAGTGCAAGTAACTTCTAAGTGCCTTAGGATAATTGCCCTGTTGATTAAACCAGTAACCAATATTGTTATATGCTTCGGCTTCACCTTTTTTAAATCCTATTTTTCGCGATAGCGCAATGGCCTCTTCCGCTAAAGTTATGATGGTATCGGAGTTCGGAATATTTCTTCCAAGATTATTAAGTGCCCATATCCGATTCGTATCGTGAAGCTCGGTCCGTAAAACTAGCTTTAGGCTGTCGATATTATACGTTTGAAAAGTCTGTGCCAATCCATCTGTAAATAGAAATGGAACTGTAGCTATCAGAAAAATTTTCCACATGCGAGAATGAAGATTGAAGGTATTAGCGAATTAAGTTAATAAAATACTCCTGCATTTATCAAACTTTTAATGAACAACACCAAGACTTATTACAATGAAAGGGTAACGATACCAATAATTGCCAACAAGCCTCCCGCTAATGCCAGGTACGGAACTCGTTCTTTGAAATAGAAGTACGCAATAATCGTTGTTAGAACTGGGTAACATGCTGAAAGAGCAACGACTATGGAACCTCCTGTGGTATCGCCGCTAAGTCCGATGTTTAGAAGAATGGCACCTCCCTGCTGGGTAAGAGCAGCGCCCAGAATAAATGGATTTTTAATAGCAACTTTGAATGTCTTTGAATTTATGTTGTAAGGTTTCCACATGATTGCCATAAATAACAGACAGCAAATAGCCAGCACGCCGAATTGCACCACACTGGCTACTTCCCAACCGAGCAGCTTCACACCCTCCGCGAGCAGTCCGTAGCCAATACCCCAGGAGATAGCAGCAAAAAGGGCCAACCATGTACCCGATTCCCGTGATTTTGATTCTTGCCGGTTTGCGCCTGCATGAAATCCTGCTGCTCCTACAACCCCAATGATCACCAGCGCGAAACCCACGCCTTGCGTTATACTGATAGTAGCACCGAAAATTGAAATTGCAAGAACTAGCGTAACAGCCGGATACGTGCTGGAGAGTGCGCTGACTATTCCAATCGGCCCTCTGTTGAGTGCTTTGAAAAAGAACGCCAATGCAAAAGCAATAAATAATCCGGCAAGTGCACTCCATACGATTCCGGATCCTTCGATTGGAATAGAGAGACGAATAAAAACTAGATAATATATTCCGAAAATGGCTGCACCCAGAAAACTCACAAGTGCTGCGGCAAAAACGGGTTTTATAACTTTCGTTGATTGAGCAATAAAAATATCGGCAAAAGCCCAAACGATCGCTGTAGCAATTCCAAATAATAATGTCTGCATGTCTTCTCAAAAGTATAGAAGTACCTGAGTCATTTCCAAATCAATTTTGTAGAGGAAGTATGGGGAATAATTTTGAAAACCTCGCAAATCAACCTTCCTGAATAATCCATTCTTGCGCTTTATAAAATTCAAAACCTTGTATTATGGGGGCGCCTTTGTGATTTTTTGAATCCCGCGTAGGCTTTACAATAATTCAGAACGACCGTATATTCTTTCATAATGTCCATGCCGACGGACCCGTATTTGTGTTCGTCCGACCACATTACTGCTGAGCTGACTATCGAGTTAATTTCAAATGTTTCAAGAGTAATTTTTTCGGCCAATATTTCTCTACCCGTAACGTTACCTTGAAGGCCGCGTCCAAGAATCTTCTTTGGCGTTTCTCCCAGGTAATTCCCTGGATCATTGGATTTCAAAAGCAATCCCAACGCTGAGC
>CAZAHL010000424.1:0-5464 GCA_964484845.1 uncultured Chryseolinea sp.
ACAACTAATTAAATGACATTGGGTTAAGGAGCGGAATTCGGATGCTTGCATTTTAACCAGTAATTAAGGATCAATTCCAGGTTCTTTTCCATATCACTTAATTGTGAGGCCTTCACAAAAAATCCTTGAACCGTTAAATGGTACGCTTCTTCCACTTCCTTGGGACGTGCCGCCGTGGACAAAAAAACAAAAGGAATGCTTCTTTTTTTTAGTTTCTCGTCCTTTTGGATCCTCCTGCGAAGTTCAAGTCCGTCCATAATGGGCATGTTGATATCACACAGTATCAAGAACGTTTTTTTTTCTGTCGTTTGTAGATAGTTTAAAGCATTCAGTCCGTCATCAAAAAAAATCAATTCTGAGACAACGCCTAATTTCTCAAAGATCGTACGGATAAAATATTGATCATCAGGATCATCTTCAACAATTAAAATAGGATCTGATATAAACAACTTTTTTTCCATAGGTTTTAACTTGACTCTAGTTAGCTAACTTTTCCCATCAATCAAAAATCTGGAGTTTTAGCCCCATATTTTGGGCTGTCAGCAGTTTTGTTTGAGCCCAAATGCATTCCAATATGCCCGGTTTTCTCGTTTCTGACCGTCCAATAATCACCGCGAAATCCGGGTCTTTTTTATGCATAGCAATACCTGTTTTGCGTGTCAAAGCCGAAAGGTCCCTGGTAACATAGGAAACTGCCGTTATATTTTATAAATCAAATCGAATTAATTAGCTTTTGCTACTATCCATATAAGAACTGTTTCCATGAAATTTTTACTCACGACGTTTTACCTGCTTCTGTTGTTCACACTGTTACAAGCACAGAATCGAGAAACAATCAACTTCTATCTTACCCCTTCCTTGTCGGCGGAACTTCTGGATAAAAAAGGAACTTTCATTAAGGATTTCCTGGAAAAAGAAACTGGACTTTCGATCAAGATGATAATTCCAGTTTCATATGATGCCTTGGTGGATCACTTCGATTCCCCTACCCCTTGCTTTGCCATGATGAGCAGTCAAAGTTACATTCTGGCTAATCAGAAATATGGCGCAATGGTTAAACTCAGAACAATCCGTTTTGGGCACTCTGTATATTATGGAATGATCATCACCCGGGCCTCTTCGGGTATTAAGGATATCAATAGCTTGCAAGGAAAAACTGTCGCGTATACTGATGAGCTCTCGACTTCCGGTTATCTCTACCCTAAAAAAATGCTTGAGAGAAATAAAATCAAACCGTCCAAGGTGACATTTGCAAAGACACATGACGAAGTAGTACGACTGGTTTATGAAGGGAAAGTGGATGCGGGCGCCGCATTTTTTTCACCGCCCTCTCCAGACGGAACAATGCGTGATGCTCGTGCTCGGTTAAAAGAAAAGTATCCGGATGTCGAGAACAAAGTTATTATTTTAGCAAAGACAGATGCGATACCGAACGACCCCATCGTATTTTCAAAAAATTTCAATGCTGACATAGCCCGGAAGTTGTATACAGCACTCGTTAAGCTTGCGACGGATGTGAAAGGCAAACAAACCCTGCTCGATCTGTATGGCACCGAAGGATTTGTTAAAGCCTCTGATGCAGATTATAATTCGTTGCGCGGAGTAATGGGTACTATTAAATGAGCTACAGCGTCAGCATCTTATTTCTGGACACGCGGCATGACGGTTAGAGAATCGGATGCATTTAGGTTTTTCAAATGATCCCGCATTTTCTTTTCATTTTTCCTGATATTTTCCTTTACGGCTTTTGAATACCGTTTCTTTCCGCTAGGACTCGGGCAATCCCACTCCTCAACTGTGCCATATCGGTCGAGCATTTGCTTGCCCGTAGTCCGGGACGACCTGAGCCGTTCGAGATTAACCTCATTCTTATACCTATCCTCATTGGGGACGCTTCTGGCAATTACTTCCATTTTTGAAGGAGGCGCAAAAAAACTTCGCTTATGAACACGCGATTTTTTTAAACTGGCATACTTTCCCTCAGGACAGGGAATCCGGCCCGATTGACACGAAGTAAAGACAAGAATTAACAGGACCGCTCTTATAAACATAGAACGTTTCTAATGATAACTTAACAATATAAAAAATATTGTCCTCCTTGTCAATCGCCAACTCAAAAAGATGGACTTAAAGAGAAAGTTTTAAATACAATCCTTCTAATTCACGACGCCAAGTTGTTGCATCATTTTCAGTTCTTCAGTCACTCCAGTGTTCTACAATCTTCCCATTCTTGATATATTCCACGTTTTTCTGCCTGATTTCTACGTTTTTACTGTAGGCGGGATCTTTCTGTTTTTAATAAAGACATAATGAAGAAGAAATTCTTTGGTGGATGATGATAACAGCTTAACATATTGTAGTAAGTGATAATTTTTAGCGAGCGAAAAGTTTGTTCATAAATGCGCAACTTCTCCAACTCCCAAACCAGCTATTTAACAAATGAAAAATAATTTCTATCCCCCGATTTGGAGTATTAAAATTTTCTGCTAAGTTTGATTATAAGCCCGCCGAACTTTGATCCTCTCAGGTTTGGAAAAAAAGGCCACGTTGACATAAGAAAATCATTCTAGTATAACTTTTCACTTGTTATTATAAAGTCGAAAGAGCGTAAAGTTTGCGCTTTCTTTGGCACAGAATTACAGCTATAGGAAAATAGCACGATGAATTTGGAGGGCAACGTTTTAGGATAGCAAGATTAGGCATTATAGAAATCTCCAAAAACTTCTTTTTACACATTTCATTTTAAGTCAGAGAACAGTATCTATTTATAAGAATTTTGCTGCGTGACTATGTAAAAAAACAAACCTGAAATACAGCTTGGCCATATGACGAACCACAGTCTATGGCTGGGCATTACTAACCTTAAACCTTTACTCAATGAACCGCAAGTTTAATGAGCATAAAGTTATCTTTATGCCTATCTTGATCTTCCTTTGCCTAAACTCTTTTGGGCAAGAAATTTCCACTAACACTGTTGTTTCTCCTTCACCTAGCTTGGCTGGAACGGCAAGGTACAGTGAGTTCCCAGTTACGCAAAGCACCGGTGTTCCTGAAATTTCATTACCTATTTATACCATCGAGAGTCAAAAGCTGTCTTATCCCATCACCATAAACTATCACGCATCTGGTATCAAAGTGAATGATATCGCAGGGCCAGTAGGGCTAGGGTGGGTTTTAGGAGGGGGTGGTGTTATCACCAGAATCATGCGAGGCCGTCCGGATGAAAAGCCGAATGGTTTCTTCCAATATGCATCTGCAATTCCAAACGCCACCGACAATATTTCGGCTACAGAAAAAGATGCTTTGGCTACTCGTGAGTGGGATATGGTACCTGACCTGTTTTATTTTAACACAGGCACCACAGCGGGGAAATTTGTTTTTGATAATCAGCTTCAGGCCAAGACTATTCCCAGAATTTCCGCGAAGGTGACACCCACTAGCACATCAACGCTGTCAGGTTTTGCGATCACCGATGCAATGGGTGTGACATATGAATTTGATGCAGGCGAAACAGCTACAGCAACCATTCCAGGAATCGGTTCGCAGGTTTCTTACATTTCAAGTTGGTATTTATCAAATATTGTTTCTGCTGACAAAATAGATACGATAAGATTTAATTACGTTCTTCACGGTTCCTCCTATTCTTACACAACTGCTGAGACATCGGGTCTAGCTTATTACGTTAACGTTCCCCCTAATGCAGCAAGAATAAACAATCAAATCGATCCGCTCAATTCTAGCATTTTCATGACCGTTACTGGGACAAGATATTTGTCAAGTATAGAATTCAAAGGTGGAAAACTCAGCTTCACGTTTGGCACTGGCCGAACTGACGATACCAATGGAAAGCGGCTAGACCAAATTATTGCGTACACAAAAGACGCAGTGACTGGTGCCTATGTTGAGAATAAAAAAATTAATTTCTCTTACAGTTACTTTATAAGTACAAATGGAAGTACGCGTTTACGTTTAGACAGTTTCCGTGAGCAGTATGGCACGACTACATTTAACCCTCCTTTTATATTCACTTATTCAACTAAAAAGCTTCCCCCAGTTGGCTCACCTGCTCAAGATCATTGGGGTTATTACAATGGCTCGCAACTTAATACAAGTCTAATTCCTGCATATACGCATGCAGGCACCGTGCTCTCTACCAATGATAGAAATGTCAATCCTACGTATGCGGATGGCTTCATGTTAAAATCTATTGTATCACCTCTCACGGGCGTGACCGAATTCTACTTTGAGTCAAACAAATATTATAGTGGTTCGGCAAATCTTAATGGGCCAGGACTACGGATTAACAAGATGGTCAAGCGTGATTTGTTTTCTGCGATTAATGCAATAACCAACTATGAATATCTGAATCCCACAACGGGCAATAGTAGTGGAAAGCTTGTGAACAACCCTAATTACTTTACTACATTAGATGTTGTTGACATGAGCCATGGAATCTTGAAAGAGTATCAGTGTGTAGTAATTCAAACAAATGGAACTGATGTTGGAAATTTTTCGGGTGCCCCTCTCATTTATGAATACGTTACCACCTACAACAACAATGATGTTAATGTGTTAGGTAAGACCGTTTCCAAATACAGCGTCTATGATGGAACACCAAACATATTTCCATTTTTTCCTGCTGATGATCTTTCCTGGTTAGCGGGTGACTTGACTCTGCAAGAAGTGTATAAAGTACAGGGCGGTGTTTCAACAATTGTAAAGAAAATAGAGAACACTTATGTAATTAGCCCTCATTACTACATCATCAAGGGACTTAGTGCTGTTCGCAAGAAGGTATTCTACATGAGTTTCCCCGGTGCGACCGACTTTTATATCAAAAATCATTATTCGTATTCCGAATTTCCATACTTAAAAGAATCAAAAATATACGACTATGAACAAAACAGTAATACTATCAATAAGGTAACGACAGTAAATAGTTACTATGATCGCACCAATGTTCATCTTTTTCCGACAAGAATTAAAACGAGTACATCCATTTCCGCTGATACTATAAAGAAAGAATTAAAATATCCCTTAGACTATACTGCGACAGGGGTTATCGGTGCGATGCAAACTTCAAATATCGTGGCACCTCCACTTGAAGTGAAAAATATTCTAGTAAAGAGCGGCGGTGCATATGTTATTGGATATGAGAAAAGTGAATTTTTTGAATGGAAGCCTGGTAAAATTTACCCAAAGAATTTTTACACGGGTAAGCTACCACTGAACTTAACAAAGGTGACTTTTGATGCGGCACCGGCTACCTACACACGGCACGCTTCAAAGATAAATGCATACGACAAAGCAGGATATGCCGTGGAGACACAGCTTGTTGGGGGATTGCCACAATCCATGATAGTGGATAAAGTTATAAATAGGGCTGTTGCGTCGGCAAGCCCCTGTAGCCATACGCGTAAACTTAACAAAATAAGCCATTTAATTTTTGCTGATAATTGGGCCG
>CAZAHL010000425.1:0-5452 GCA_964484845.1 uncultured Chryseolinea sp.
TGTATTCACGACACTAACTTTTGGCGTAATAGTCTCAAGGCGTTGAGCCTGCTACTCCCGAAAGACTATTCATTTTTAAGTGACTGTACCGGATGTGAGTTTGCTGCCCGTATCGATTGATATCCCATGGTACAGATCGCAATTATGAATGCCAATGCCCCTGTTAAAAGATAAATGGAAACGCCGATTTCCGTTTTGTACGTATAACTTTGCAGCCACCAGTTCACAGCGAACCAGCCTATCGGAGCAGCGATAATAAAAGCAACAAAAATTAATTTTCCGAAGTCTTTGGACAACAAGAGTACAATACTTCTGACGGAGGCGCCCAGCACTTTCCGGCTGCCGATTTCTTTCGTTCGCTGCTCGGCAGTAAAAGCGGTTAGGGCAAATAATCCGAGGCAAGCAATGATAATGGCAAGGCCTGCAAATAAGGTGAAGATGTGTCCCAGCCGTTGTTCAGCATGATACATACCTTCGAAATCTTCGTCGAGGAAAGAATACTGAAAAGGTTGGCCTGGCGCTAATTTTTTCCATATTGTCTCGATGGATTGAAGCACTTCACCAGTTTGTCCCGGCTTAAAGCGAAAACTTACACTACCGTCCGTAGGCGACAAGAAAAGTCCGAGAGCCAAAATACTTTCTTTCATCGATGAAAAATGAAAGTCTTCCACAACTCCAACCACAGTATAGCTTTGCGTGTGATTAACATCAACATCATTGCCCGCAAACTCGGTAATTCTTTTCCCGATAGGGTCTTCACCAAGCCCGAGTCGTTCTGCTGCTGTTTCATTGAGAACTACCGCCGACGAATCGGAGGGGAAGGCAGAAGATAAGCCTCTCCCTTTTTTTATTTTCATTCCAAAAGTTTTCAGGTAATCGAAGTCCACTCCCCATTCCTGAAAGCTGACCATAGTTTCAGTTGTCGGCTGTGTGCCTTCTTTCCAGAACGTGCTGTTATTTCGC
Organism: uncultured Chryseolinea sp.; assembly: GCA_964484845.1. Lineage (GTDB taxonomy): Bacteria > Bacteroidota > Bacteroidia > Cytophagales > Cyclobacteriaceae > Chryseolinea. The sequence goes on from CAZAHL010000425.1 coordinate 964, forward strand.
CACGACCAGTCACTTACCACTGGCACATAACCGGAGATTGTTCCGCTTTCAATAAAACTTAGCTGAAGCACTTTGTCTTTAAAAGTCTGAACGTTGGGGCGAAGAGCGTATGGATCATGAACAATAATTACCTGGTCTTTTTCAAAGCCAAGATTTTTGTTCTGGATATATTCAAATTGTCTATTTACCGTAATAGCGCCAATAATCAGGAAAATGGATACAACAAATTGAAATACGACCAAGGCACTTCGTATAAATCCGCTTTTCATACCGAGGGAGACCTGTCCCTTTAGCACGTTTACCGGCTTGAATGCTGATAGAAAAAATGATGGATACAGGCCTGCCATCAGTCCGACAATTATACAGGCTCCGACAAGAATCAGATAGAAAAAAGGATTACCGAAGGGCAGTTCAAGGTGTTTTGATGAAAGGTTATTAAAAACCGGCAGCATCAGGTATGTTAGCCCGACCGATATTACAAAAGAACATAACGTGATAAGCATCGACTCCGTTAAGAATTGTCGTACCAGGTGTACACGCAGGGAACCCATTACTTTTCGAACACCAACTTCTTTCGCCCGGTTGCCTGAGCGGGCGGTGCTCAGGTTCATAAAATTAATACATGCAATCACTAAGATGAAGGCAGCAATAACGCTTAACAGGTAAACGTAGGTAATGCTGCCGTTCGGTTCAAACTCACCTTTTAGGTCAGAGTAAAGATGAATGTCCGTTACAGGCAAAAGGCTGAGTCGATATTTATTGCCGGAGGCCTCGAATTTCTCGATACTGAAATCAGTGCCTAACGCCTTCGTCAGGGCTGGCCCCATATACTTTTCAAGAAATGTGGGAAGTTTTCTTTCCAGCGCGTTTACATCGGTCCCTTTTTTCAGCAAGAGATAGGTGTTAAAGTTTTCACTCATAAAATTATTAGATTGTGCCTCCTTGGCTACAGGCCAATCCCCTACCACGGAAATGAGAATGTCAAAATGGAAGTGCGAAGCAGCCGGAATGTCTTCGAACACCGCCGTGACTTTTGCATAGTACTTGTTATCTAAAATCATCGATTGTCCTAATGCGCTTGTGCCTGGAAAATATTTATCCTCCATCTTTTTGCTAATGGCAATACAGGCGGGCTCCTTCAACGCCGTAGCCGGATTCCCGGACAGCACTTTTACGGAAAAAATTTTAAAGAACGTGCTGTCGGTCCAGATCACATTTTTCTCCTTGATATTCTGGCTTTCGTTAGCTGTTTTTACCAGGTAGGAACCTAAATTTCGAAAGCGAACAGTCGATTCTACCTCCGGGAAATCCTGCATGAGGGCATGGGCTTCGGGCGCACTTCGGTATGTCATGCGAAAGTGATTCCCGCCAAATTTGACTTCCGCCTGCAACCGATATATGCGATCAGCCATAGCGTTGTACCGATCGTATTGGAGCTCGTCTATAATAAACAAAACAATAACAAGACAGGCTGCTACACCCACCGCAAGACCCGTAACATTGATAAGGGAATAAAAGCTATGCTTCCGCAGGTTGCGCCAGGCGATGGTAAGGTAATTTTGTAACATGATCTTTGTTTTTTTATTTTCTGAAAGGAATGTCTGATGTTGAATTTTGCGTAAACCTGAGGCGTTTCCGAACGACTGCAGCACCGTATGGTACGCGTCGATGAATCGCTTGCCGGTTTCCATTTCTGCTTCCACGGCGGTGCAAACATGATCTACCATTTCGTCTTCAAAACCTTCCAGTACAATACCGCGGGATCGTAGATCTTTGAAGATGTAATCAATATGTTGATCATTCAGGAAAGGCATACAAGGCTAGTCTGGATAAAATTAGTATCCGTACATAAAAGACTAATACATAAGTCAATTATGTATTAGACGAATATGAGAACATTTTTGTTACAATGGATGTTGAAGTTGGCTTTCGTCAAAGATATTTTTAAAAATATTGTAGGGTACTTGTGCAAGCTCGGAGAAATTAAAATGTCAAAATGAGACCTTTTAGAAACATTCATATCATTAATACCTTTCACAATAAAAAATAAATCCCGTCGTCTAACCCTTAAAACATAAGTACATGGAAACAAAAATTGCGCTCATAACCGGTGGGAGCCGGGGACTTGGAAAAAATGCAGCCTTGCGATTAGCCGAAAAAGGAAATGATATTATCATCACCTACAACACCAAAAAAGAAGAAGCGCAAGCTGTGGTGTCAGAAATCGAATCCTTGGGACAGAAAGCAGCAGCGCTTCAGCTGAACATAGAGGATGTTGATTCCCTTGATACTTTCATACAGCAGCTGACCCTCACCTTACAGCAACATTGGAATGCAGGTAAATTTGATTTCCTGATCAACAATGCTGGCGTTGGCGCCACCATTCCATTTGCCCAGGCTTCTATGCAGGATTTTGACAGGCTGATGAACATCCACTATAAAGGTGTTTACTTTCTTACGCAAAAATGTTTACCGCTTTTAAATGACAAGGGCAGAATCATCAATTTATCAACAGGCACGACCCGGTTTGTGAATCCTGGATATGCGATTTATGCATCGCTGAAAGGCGCGATCGAAGTATTGACCCGTTATTTGGCAAAAGAACTTGGTCCACGAGGCATCAGTGTAAACGTTTTGGCACCAGGACCTGTAGAAACGGACTTTAATAACGCGGGCATCCGGAATAATCCGGAGATAAAAAACAGGCTATCGACAGTGACCGCGCTTGGTAGAGTTGGTGAAGCCAATGACATTGGAGGGATCATTGCATTCTTATGTTCACCTGATGGTTACTGGATAAACGGTCAACGCATCGAAGCCTCGGGGGGGATTAATTTGTAACCCTCTAAATGAAGCTTCTATGTTTAGACCATCATCCGCTCCCTTTCGGATTTAGCTGAGTCAGTTAAATCATTTCCTTTTCGTATTTCGACACCAGATAGCCGGCATCAAAGCCGGCTTCTTGCTGCCTTGGATTGGTTGAGCGCACTCCAGAAACTTGTAACCTCGGAGCCTGAGTGCACGGTGGGCCTCCTGGCCTCAAAAGACAACGTGCGCATATCCATCGACTTCTCTCCGATTTGCCCTGCCCGCTACCACAACGTTTTCGTCCTGTAAAAATGAACAAACAAGGGGGTCTCCCCTATTATGGACGTTGTCGAGCCGTTTGCTGACAACAATAGAATGGTCGTTCCCATGGTCGTTGTTGCCATAAACTACCGTCCCGGGAAGCGTGGTGCCAGCATGTCGAGGAATCGTAGTAATAACAAAATAGGGCAGAATTCGCAATTATTTTTCTTCCGCATATTTTTATTACTTCGTCCCGCGTTAAATAACCTAAACCGGCTGGCCCGGTTTTTATGTTTTTGTTTATTGGTTTGTTTATGAAGAATCTGAAAGTCCTAACCCTCCTTGTGGCATTGCTTATTGTCCTGTCCGCCACGAGTCTTTTGGCTCAAAGGAGGCAGTCAAACACAAGCTCTGCCAGGGCTGCCTATGGTACTCCATCAACGGATTACAAGCCCAAAAAAAAGACGGCGAAAAAGAAAAGGAAAACAAAGCAACGCAAGGCTACCAAAAAAAAAGCAAAGTCAGGACAACCACTTTACCGGAAAAAAAATCCGTGGGCTAATTGATAGGGATGAAGGGAACACCGAACAAGGAACACCGAATATCGAATGATGAACTGCGCTCGAGCCAAAGGTGTACCTAATTCAATATTCGTTGTTCTGTCACGGAAAACCTGAAAAAATTAAATCTGGAACTGAACGTTGAGACAGTTCCTTCGTCATTCCTTGTTCGATATTCGATGTTCAATTAGAATATCGAACAAGGAACATCGAGTGATGAACGATGCTCGAACCATTTAAACACATACCCCACCTAACCACATAAACACCTCAATATCAAAAATTCGGCACTGCCAGATAGACTTCCACGATCCTGGGACTCATCGAGACGATTCGGATACCACCGTACAAATGTTGATCGGTAAGTTCATAGAGGAAAAAATCACCCGCTTCATATTCAAGTTCCTCGTCACCGGACCCTGACCAGTAATTTTCAAATTGGGCTGGACGTTCCTCTACCCAAAACTTAATAGTGGCTAAGCTCTGATCCTCTTTAGCAAATTTCACCGTTTCCATATTCTCAAGTCCGTCAAAGGTGTGCTCCAGTTCGTCCCACATGCCATTTGACGATATGACCTTGTTGTCATAATAAAGAGAGAACTTTGTGTTATAGGTTTTCTGAGGGAGGGCACCGTTTAAAACGTAAAAACTATTGAGCGCCCCATTCAGCGTAAACACGGTAGGGATTCTATCAATATCTGCAGAACCTGCATAATCTGGCCAGGTAATTCTCCACGCCAGGCACTTCTCGTTTGCGAACAGATCGTATGGCGGGATATAAACCTTGTCAATAATTTCGGGATAAGGATAGCGATCACCCGCAGGATGGTCGGTAAATCCCCCAGGACCCTCGTGGCCTT
>CAZAHL010000426.1:0-5408 GCA_964484845.1 uncultured Chryseolinea sp.
TTTAAACAATGAACAGTATCCAAAGAGTACTGATTTTTTTAACTTTATTATTGCCTTTTTTTAATCCGGTTTACAGTCAGCAAGATCCAAAAGAGATAGCTAGGCAGTACATGGAGCAAGCGGAATTGATTATGGCTGAGACCAAAGCCATGGACGATGCACGCGAGCTTATGGTAACGGCCGCTGATCAGGACACCACGTTCATTAAGGCAAACTATGAAGCCGGCCGAATGCATTTACGGACGGTTCAGAAAAATCGGGCTGTAAAATATTTTCTGCGTGTCTACAGGCAAGATCCTGCCTACCGGTTCGATATCGAATTTTTGATTGGCCAAAGTTATCAGTATGGAGAAAACTTCGATAAGGCATTGGAATTCTACAATCTCTATAAGCAGAAGCTTGCCAGCAAATCCAACTACCAGGGTAAGGACAAGGTTGATCTGCCTACAGTAGAACGGGCGATCTACGAATGCCAGAACGCTAAAGAGTTTGTTTCTTCTCCTGGAAATTTTTCAATTGTTAATATCGGACGTGAGATAAATTCCGAATTTGAAGACTATGCGCCAGTACTGAATGAGAACGAGGATGAAATTGTATTTACTACTCGAAGGAGAGAAGATAATTTAAATGAAAACGTGTTTGAAGACAATAAGCCGTATGAAGATATTTTTACGGCCAAAAAGACGGGTGCCGTATGGTCTTTTGCCAAGAATCTTGGACCTATTGTAAATACGCCGTATCATGAATCCAGTGTTGCGTTATCTGCTGATGGTAACACGCTATTTATTTTCAACGATGAGGGAGGTGGAGATATTTTTTATAGCGAACGTCAGCCAGGTGGTGAATTTGCTGAGAAAGTTCCATTGCCGGGAATTATAAACTCCAGCTTTGAAGAAAAATCGATTTCAATTTCAAAGGACGAAAAGACCTTGTATTTCTCCAGCAACCGGCCTGGTGGCTTTGGTGGATTGGATATTTATCGTGCTACGAAAGATTCAAAGGGTGAGTGGACTAATGTGAAGAATCTTGGTCCGCAGATTAATACTGAGATGGACGACGACGGATTATTCATCGACTATGACGATGTCACACTCTACTTTAGCAGCAAAGGCCGCAAAGGTATGGGTGGCTATGATGTGTTTAAGTCAACCAATAATCCTAAAACGAATGAATGGAGCGAACCTGTAAACTTGGGTTATCCGATCAATACGCCGGATGATGATATCTACTTTGTGGCTTCAAAGGATCGCAAACGCGCTTATTATTCGTCTGTGAGAGAAGATGGATTGGGGTATACAGATATTTACCTGATAACAATTCCGGACGGTTTGGATAACACAGAGCCGGTTGTAGCTAAAGATCCGATTGTCACGCCTCCTCAGGATACAACGGACGTTACACCTGTAGTTACTACTGTTACGCCAACAACAATAGAGACTCCTACAACTAAACCAACCACTACACCAACTGATACTAAGGCAAAACTTCAATCATTGAAATACATTGTTACGGTAGTAGACGCTGCTGATCAGACTCCGCTTGCGGCAAAAGTAAGGCTTATAGGTGCTAAAGATAATGTTATCGTACCGTTTACTCCTCTGGGCGATGGGGCCTTTGAATTCAACATCACGAATGCGAAACCGAAAGATTACCGGTTGTCAGTTGAAAGTGATGGGTACGTTTTTCAAAACCTGAATATAAAAATCGAAGGGGCTTCCACACAGGAAAAGACGATTGATCGCAAAGTGGCTATGCGCAAGTTGCTCGTGGGTGTCTCTTCCATTTTGAGAAATATCTACTTCGACTTCGACAAAGCAACATTCAAAACAGAGTCTTATCCGGAGCTTAATAAACTGGAAGCTATGTTGGCTCAGAATCAAAATATGGTTGTGGAAATAGCAGGCCATACGGATGCAGTCGGTACCAAAGACTATAATAAATACCTTTCGCTAAAGCGTGCGCAAGCAGTTAAAAATTTCCTGACCAAAAAGGGCATAAACACACGCAGAATCAATGCGGTAGGTTATGGTAAGTCAAAACCGCTGGCAAGTAACGACGATGAGCAAGGAGGACGTGAACTGAACAGACGCGTTGAATTTAAAGTCTTGCAAAATTAATCCAACGGGAAATTTGGCTGTTTAATGCGTTAATACCTTCTTTTTCACTGGAGGGAGATCATTCAGGCTTTGTAGCGATCTACTCCATTTCTTTTGTAGAAAGAAACCTTTACTTTCGGGATTGTTTTACGCTGTAACAGCATGGATGTAGTTCCGTACAAAGAATCTCTTTCAAAAAAAGATCAGGTGGCTAAAATGTTTAATAACATAAGTCACCGGTATGATTTTTTAAATCAACTATTAAGCCTGGGTATTGACAAAAGTTGGAGAAAGAAAGCCATTCAGGTATTAAAGCCCTTACATCCCAAACACATCCTGGATGTGGCGACTGGCACGGGGGAGTTTGCACTGCAAGCCTTAGAATTAAATCCTCAGAAAATTACAGGAATAGATATTTCAGAAGGTATGCTGGACGTTGGCCGTAAAAAGCTAAAGGATCGGAACCTGGAGTCCAAAGTAGAGCTAATTTACGGAGATTCAGAAAAATTGCCTTTTAAGGAAAATAAATTCGATGCTGCGACCGTTGCTTTTGGTGTGCGGAACTTTGAAAATCTTAATAAAGGATTAAAAGAAATTTATCGGGTGTTGAAACCAGGGGGAATGGTCGTTATTCTTGAATTTTCGAAGCCTGCGAAATTCCCCTTCAAACAAGTTTATAATTTCTATTTTAAGTTTATTTTACCAAAAATTGGTTCCCTTATATCGAATGACAAAGCGGCTTATACCTATTTACCTAAGTCAGTCGAGGCTTTCCCTGATGGTGAAGATTTTCTTCACATCTTGCATCTTGTCGGATTTAAAAATACTCAATGCAGCGCGCTAACGTTTGGAATAAGCTCAATTTACATCGGTACAAAATAAGTGCAATTGTACTATTGACGTTGTGCGTCTTACAATCAGAAGCGCAGAAAACGCGCTGGGTTGAAAAAAATAATCCCAACTACGACAATAAAAAATTGACTTATGGTTTCCTGATAGGCATTCATTCGTCTGCGTATCAAATTAAATATTCGGATCGTTTTGTAACACGCGATTTGGATACGGTGTCGGCTGTTCTACCTAGCTGGTCACAAGGGTTTGCTCTCGGGTTCATTGTCAATTACCGGTTCACCGAGTATCTAGATATCCGTCTTACTCCGCAAGTTGCATTTTATGAAAACAAAATCCGATATCAATTCATAGACAACCTCCCGGTTGACGAGGCGGTCGAAAATACAATAGTGGAACTTCCGATATTACTAAAATATAAATCCGAGCGCCGAGGCAATATCAGAATGTATATGATCGGTGGCGTAAAACCCGGTTTTGAAGCTTCAGGAAAAAAGAACCTCGATCAAACCAAGCCAACGCTGGAGGTAAAGGGGACAAATCTAAGTCTCGAGGCAGGCTTCGGTTTCGATCTCTATTATCCTTTATTCAAGTTCTCCCCCGAACTCAGATTTTCACGTGGTATAGTTGATATGCTAGGGAATCCATCAAATGAATTTGGCCAGCCTTTGAAACGGGTAAACACAAATACAATTACACTTTATCTTCTGTTCCAATAGTATGCTATAAAACAAAAAATGTGGTTTATCAACCGTTAGTTACATCGACCCCAGCCCGTTATAAAATAATTGTCGTTGTCACCTTGATGATATGCACATTGGAAAGTAAATCCCAGCAACGTTGGGCGGAAAGAAATAATCCAAATTATGATAACAAGAAGCTGACCTATGGTTTTCTAATCGGTATTCATTCGTCTTCTTTTCAAATTAAATATTCGGATTATTTTGTGACACCGCATCTGGATACTTTATCCGCTGTGCTGCCAAGTTGGTCTCAAGGTTTTTCTTTAGGATTTATAATGAACTACAGACTTGCTGAATTTTTTGATTTACGTCTTATTCCAATTGAGGTAGCGTTCTATGAAAACACACTTCGTTATCAGTTAACAAATGGTCCTCCTATCGATGAGTCAGTAGAAAGTACGCTGGTGGAATTTTCAATGTTACTAAAATATAAATCAGAGCGGCGGGGCAATGTGCGCATGTATATGATTGGCGGTGTAAAGCCGGGAATTGAGGCCTCAGGCAAAAAGAACGATGATCAGACAAAGCCAAGCCTGGAGGTGAAAAGGACCCATCTAAATCTGGAGGCGGGTTTTGGATTCGATTTATATTACCCGTTGTTTAAATTCTCGCCGGAGCTTAGATTTTCCAGGGGTATTGTAGACGTTTTGGATAACAGAGTGAATGAATTTGGTCAGCCGTTGCGGCGCGTAAACACAAATACCATTACCCTTTATCTTCTGTTCCAATAAGAATTGTATTTTCACGACGGTTTTAATTTTCGATACGATGAGCGACAGAATCGTTTTTTTAACAGGAGCAACGTCAGGAATTGGTGAAGCTACTGCAAGATTATTAGCCAAGCATAACTTCAAGCTTATTTTATGTGGGCGAAGAAAGGAACGTTTGGAAAAATTGCAGGATGAACTTTCTGCATACACTGAAATAACAACACTTTCATTTGACGTTCGGGATCAACAGGAAGTTCATCGCGCCATTGATTCCCTTCCGGAAAAATGGAAGGGTATTGACGTTTTGATAAACAACGCAGGAAATGCGCACGGTTTTGATCCCATTCAGTCGGGAAGCATTGAAGACTGGGATGCTATGATCGATATTAATGTTAAGGGTTTATTATATATTTCACGCGCAGTAACTCCTGGAATGACGGAACGTAACTCCGGGCATATAATCAACCTAGGCTCTATTGCAGGAAAGGAAGTTTATGTTAATGGAAATGTTTATTGCGCCAGCAAGTTTGCTGTTGATGCTTTAACGAAGGGCATGCGACTTGATTTGAATCCATTCGGCATAAAGGTTACGTCTATCAATCCAGGGCTGGTTGAGACCGAATTTGCATTGGTTCGATTTAAAGGTGATTCTGAAAGATCATCGAGCGTATACAAGGGGATTGAGGCGCTAAAAGGCGATGATATAGCAAGCATTATTTTATTTACGCTTACGTGTGCGCCGAACGTTGTGCTTGCTGACATTACCGTATTTCCCGCGGCTCAGGCTAGCAGTACCATGGTGAAAAGAATCTAGTATCGAGGCACATGTAAATTGTCGTGCTTTAGAGAAAGTCCTCTGAACTATTTAAGAACGCGTGGCCGTCCGTAAATTAACCCGTTGTCTAACCTTTCCTAACCCTGGAAGGGTTAAATATTGAATAGCCCTGGGTTTCAACCCTTGTCTATGCACATATCTAGTAATTTCTTTCGTGTCTTATGTCTGTTACCCT
>CAZAHL010000427.1:0-5355 GCA_964484845.1 uncultured Chryseolinea sp.
GATGTAACGGTGGAGCACATGTTTGTAGACACTGCTGCTATGAAATTGATTCAAAACCCTAAAAGTTTTGATGTCGTTGTCACCGGAAATCTTTTTGGGGATATTCTGACAGATGAAGCTTCGCAGATTGCGGGATCGATGGGCATGTTAGCCTCTGCTTCCATAGGTGATACCGTTGGGTTGTACGAGCCTATCCACGGAAGTGCCCACGACATTACAGGAAAAGGAATTGCAAATCCGCTAGCCTCTATCCTATCCGCTGCTTTATTGCTGGACATTTCTTTTGGCTTAAAAGAAGAAGCCGATACAGTGATCAAAGCTGTGGACAAAACTTTAAAAGAAGGCTACAGAACGCGAGACATTGCTGACGCCTCTACTGCACACGAAAAAATTCTTGGAACAGAAGTTATGGGTAATGTGATCTGCAATCAGATTAGAATGCTGGTGGCTGTGAACAGTTAATGAATTAGAAATATTACACACTTTTAGTATAGAGCTTAGCATACTCGTTAAAAGTTTAAACAAAAAGTATGAGCAACAGAATTCAAATCTTCGATACTACCCTTCGCGATGGCGAACAAGTACCTGGCTGTCAATTATCAACCGAAGAAAAAGTGGTGGTGGCACGAAAGCTGGAACAGCTCGGGGTAGATGTTATCGAAGCTGGTTTTCCAATTTCAAGTCCCGGTGATTTTTTATCGGTAGTCGAAATTTCAAAGGCAGTCAATACAGGAGTTTGTGCTCTTACACGCGCTAAAAAAGAAGATATTGATGTAGCTGCCGAGGCATTGCACCATGCAAAACGCGGTCGCATTCACACCGGTATCGGCTCCTCGGATGTCCACATCAAAACTAAATTTAACAGCACGCGCGAAAAGGTATTAGAGCAAGCTGTTTGGGCGGTCGGCTATGCAAAAGCAAAAGGTTACGAAGTTGAATTCTTTGCCGAAGATGCAGGGCGTGCAGACTTAGTTTTTTTAGCAAAACTAGTTGGAGCCGTTATTAAAGCAGGGGCTGACGTCGTGAACATTCCCGACACGACGGGATATTGTCTGCCTCATTTATATGGAAAGCGCATTCAATATCTTTTTGAGAATGTAAAGAACATTGACAAAGCAGTAATTTCGGTTCATTGTCATAACGACTTGGGGATGGCGACAGCAAACACCATTGCAGGTCTGATGAGCGGAGCCCGCCAGGCCGAGGTCACCATTAACGGTATCGGAGAGCGCGCAGGAAATACTTCCTTGGAAGAAGTCGCTATGGTGCTTAAAACTCACAAAGACCTTAACCTGCACACCAATATTAAATCAGAAATGCTGTACGAGTTAAGCACGCTTGTTTCTGACATGATGCGCATGCCCGTTCAGCCTAATAAAGCTATTGTCGGGGCCAATGCTTTTGCGCATTCTTCAGGTATTCACCAAGATGGTTTTTTGAAAAACTCGGAGAATTATGAGATCATAAATCCAGCCGATGTAGGTGTTCCCTCTTCCTCCATTATCCTTACTGCGCGAAGTGGCAGGGCCGCGTTAAAGCATAGGTTGGAATTGCTAGGATATCAACCCAACAAATCGGAATTAGATCAGCTATATCAAAACTTTCTTGTTGTTGCCGATGAGAAGAAAAACATCGTAGACGATGATTTAATGACACTTGTGGCAAATACACCCATTCTAGTAACTCATAAGTAATGTTTCGGGTTTTGAGTTTATAGTGAATTCAGGAAGTTGCTCATAGACGGTAGTTCGTACTTCTTAGCGACTCAGGGATTGTTTCCTCAAACTGTTTTTTTAACTTGATCCATAATTTAAAAATTCCTGGATAACGATGAGTTCAAAACAATGCAGTCTCCTTGGCTTTATTTTAATTTTTTTAAGCCAATCGCTAATCGCACAGGACTTTGGTTTGCAGCTTTATAGTCTGCGAAACGAATTTGCTAAAGATGTTCCTGGCACGATGGCAAAAGTGAAGGAGCTGGGATTTAAGAATGTAGAAATGGCTGGTACCTATGCGCTGCCCTTTCCTGACTTAATGAAACTCTTGGCGTCTAACGAGCTGAATGTAGTGAGTTTTGGAGTTGACTTCGACAAGTTGGAGAAATACCCTCAGACCTTAACAGATCAGGCGAGGTCCTACGGCGCTCAGTATGTAGTATGTTTTTGGATACCGCACGCAGGAGATACCTTTACCATTGAAGACGTTGACAGGGCTGCAAAAGTATTTAATGAGGCGGGAAAGATCGCTTCCAGAAACGGGATGTTGTTTTGTTATCACCCACACGGTTATGAATTCAAACCTTATAAAGACGGAACGTTATTCGATTATATGGTGGAGAAATTCGACTCACGGTATGTTCACTTTGAATTGGATGTATTCTGGATCAAACAAGCCGGGCAGGATCCATTAGCCCTGCTAAAAAAGTATTCCAATCGTTTTTTGCTTTTACATTTGAAAGATCGCAAGGTAGGAACAGCGGACTCTGACAATGGTCGTGGAGATAATGAAACAAATGTTGTTTTAGGGACCGGCGATGTCGGCATTGCTGAAATTATGGAGGAAGCAAAAAGATTGGGCATCAAACATTATTTTATTGAAGACGAATCCTCCCGTGTAGAGGAACAAATTCCAAAGAGCCTATCCTATCTGAAGTCACTAACACAATAATTTGGATGGGATCAGATTATAGTTCAATCTAATTTATACTAAGGTCTTCATTGCTATCGGCAATTGTTTGCATGACAAGCTAAAAAAGTAAAGCGAAGTAGTAACTTGATAATGCCTTAAATGTGCTGATCAATTTATGCAGAGGTAGTTATCGTTCCAGCTCCTCAAAGTCGATATCCAATACTTCGAATTTCTTCCATCCTATAAAATCAAAATGCCACCACTCTGAGCTGTTAACTTTGAATCCGTGCTTTTGCATTGCATTGATAAGCAATGCACGATTTTTTCTAGCGATAGGATCTTTCACCGGGGTTGAGGGCCATGCCGCTTTTGAAAATGAATCGTATTCTGTTGGCATCTTCAATTCGTTGCCCGTCTTTAAATCAATCAGGGTAAGATCCAGCGCACAGCCTCGGTTATGGCGCGATCCACGATACGGAGAAGCCACATATGTTGTATCGCGATAAACTTCATAAAATTTTACAGTTGCTTTATAAGGACGGTAGGCGTCAAAAATTTTGACCCCCAGTCCTTGGGCTTTAAGATCAGCCTGAATTTTTTTTAAAGATTCTGCTACCGGTCTTCGCGCATAAGCTTTTGAAAGTGAATAAATTCTCTCACCTGTAAAATTGTTGGTAGTTGCATATCGGATATCCAGCACAACTCCGGGAATAGACTTTTCCAGGTCAATTAATTCTTTGTCAGGATTGAATTTTATACTTGCCACATACCCATCAAAAGTAGTTGCCTCCAAACCGTATTTATTTTGTGCATCTGCTAATAAAACAGGCAAATAAAACAGGATAAATAAAATTCGCATGCAGAATGGTTTACAAAGTAATTTCAAAAGCCTATCACCCAATAGCCTTGTTTAATAGCTGACTATACAGATTAAAATTCTCTTCATCAAAACAACAAAAGATCAGTTTGTCAATAGTGTTATCGCTGCTTAAAAAAATTTTGACTTCGTCAATGGCAATTTCAGCAGCATGGTTTTTAGGGAATCTATATATTCCCGCACTAATGTTAGGAAACGCTATTGTTTTTACAGAATTAGTTACGGCTAATATCAAGCTATTTCGATATGCATTCGCCAGCAACCGCGCTTCATTTGTATTTCCGTCAGCCCATACAGGGCCGACGGCATGAATAACAAATTTTGCTTTCAAATTTCCTCCTGATGTAATAACAGCTTCCCCGGTAGGGCAGCCATCTTGCCTTTCTTTTATTCGCAAACATTCTTCTAACAGTTTAGGGCCTGCCGCATGATGGATAGCGCCATCTACTCCCGTGCCTCCCATCAAATTACTGTTTGCCGCATTTACAATGGCATCCACTTCAAGCGTTGTAATATCGCCCTGGAAGAGTTCGATCCGATTCATACTTTATTTTTTGTATCGATAATAATAGTCACTGGTCCGTCATTCAAAAGGCTCACTTTCATGTCAGCCCCAAACTCACCGGTTTGAACGGGTTTACCTAAACATACTTCAACGGCATTTATAAAGCTTTTGTATAAAGGTATCGCGATTTCCGGTTTAGCTGCTTTGATATACGACGGACGATTCCCCTTGCGGGTGCTTGCGTGAAGGGTAAACTGACTCACAATAATAATATCTCCGCCACTATCTTTAACGCTTACGTTCATCACACCGTCAGCGTCATTAAAGATACGAAGATTCACAATCTTCAATGCCAGCCATTGGATGTCGTCCTGATTGTCTGCCTCCTCAATTCCTATCAACACAAGGAGTCCTTTTTGAATGGATGCTTTGACGGTATTTAGAATACTAACGGAAGATGAAGATACACGTTGAATTACAGCAATCATTTGGATGAAATTACAAAATCAAAAATTCTGTAGCTCAACAGATTCGTGAATGAATTTACCTTTTTGTTCTTGGGAAGCAAAATGAACCATAGCCTTTGCAACTTTTATGGATTCAGTCGCTTTGTATTTTTTGGGAATCAGAAAGTCGAAAATTTTATAAAAGACCTTAGCAGCTTCTTCACCGGTCCGAGCTTCCGTGCGCGGGCCAATCAACAACGAAGGTCTGAAGATATGAAGCGTCTGAAAGCCAACGGATGAAATTGCCTCTTCAACCTCGCCCTTCACCTGGTTGTAAAAGATTGAAGAGTCCTTCGCTGCACCCAGTGCAGAGACTATCAAATATTGTTTTGCTCCTAGCGCAAGACTATTGCGAGCGAGCATCAATGGATATTCAAAATCCACCTGGCGAAATTTTTCCTTTGAACCGGCTTTCCCTATCGTTGTCCCCAGACAGCAGAATATATCATCTGCTTTGAATGTCTCATGCAATTCCGGGATTTTGTCCAACGGCATCTGTACCTGCACTAGTTTTAAATGGGCAGGTAGCGCCTTCCTGGTAATCGCGACAACCTTATCATATTGGTTGCTTGCAATCAAAAGCTCCAGCAATTGTCCACCGATCAGTCCGGTGCCACCGGCTATTAAAGCCGTTTTCATGGTATCGTAATGGTCTTTGATTTTTCCCACTCCAGAAAATTATCAATATCGGAGCCAACGGACTTATAGACCATCAACAAAATGGCAAAGTCATCGGTAAGACCTAGTACCGGAAGTAGGTCGGGGATTAAATCTATTGGGTTGATGAAGTACAAGATGGCCGCCACAACAAGCAATAAACTTTTCCAGGGTATAGTCTT
>CAZAHL010000428.1:0-5264 GCA_964484845.1 uncultured Chryseolinea sp.
AAATACAATTCCTTGCAAGTTCCGTAGGAGTGCGGCAATCATTCCAATATTTATAAAAGAAGACAAATTAAAATGAAAAAAACTGATACAGGTACTATTATAGTTGTAGGTGGCGGCACAATGGGTTTATTTTTAGCCCATGAGTTAATGCTAAAAAGGAAACGGATAATCTTATTTGAATCTGGAAATGAACAAGTGCAATCATTTAGTCAGGACGAATACGAAAATGTAGGGCATAGTCATTCTGGCCTTTCAATAGGAAGAGCAAAAGGGATAGGTGGAACCACCAACCTTTGGGGCGGACAATTAACTCAATTCTTACCAATAGATATTGAATCACAGAATAATTTTGAACAGCCTAATTGGGTTATTCCATGGAAGGAACTACATAAATATTATATTAAAACTTACGAGAAGCTCGGGTTCCAGCCTGATATATCCGACTATTCGGAAAAATTGGAAGCTGTACCCGCGGGAAAAACCTTGGAGTTTTTTTATACCCATTGGCTCAAGCAACCAAATTTTAAAAATCATTTCCATGATGCATTAAGAAAATCGGATTTGGTTACTATTTATGAAAATGCAACTGTAACAAATCTTAAGTTTTCAGCTGCTAAGTGTACTGAAATTGAGTTTAACAACAATGGAAAACTGGAAAAGGTCAACAATTTCGACTCCATTGTATTGGCGAATGGCACGTTTGAAATATGCCGTTTGCTATTGGAAGTGGCTGGTTCACCGAATTGTCCTTTTTCCAATAATCAATGGATAGGAAAATACTATCAGGACCATCTTAGTATCCGGATCGGCGAAGTTAAAAATGCGTCGAAGGAATTTTTTCGAAAATTTTCGAATGTTATCCGTGAAGGGAACAAATTGCAACCAAAGATGCGGCTGAATTCATCTGAACCTGATAGCACCTATCTTGGCGTATCTGGCTACTTTTCTTTTAGCAGTGACGTCACTCAGCACCTTGATAATTTTAAGCAGTTTGCCAAAGCGGTTATCGGCAGATCGCAGGATTCTTCCAGTTTAAAGGATAAGGCATTATTGTTTGTTAAGGTTATAAAGGCCCTTCCGCAGATAATGCCATTGGTATTTCGATATTTAAAAGACAATCAGATTTACGTTCCTTTTAATTCTAAGGTGGTATTGTGCATTCAGGCGCAACAAATTTCAACGAAGGATTCAGAAATCAAAATTTCTTCGAATGCAGTAGATAAAAACGGACGACCGAGAGTGGTATTGAATTGGACATTGGATGGCCGGGAATTGGATTCCATCAAAGACTTTTCCTTCAAACTTCAAAGTTATCTTAAATCAAATAAATTAGGTGATTTGGATTTTGAAGATTGGTTTAAAGAAGGATCAAAGAATAATTCCGAGGAGTGGCTTAAATATGTTTCCGACATATATCATCAGGCCGGAGGGGTTATTATGAGTCGCTCAAAAGATGATGGTGTCGTTAACGAGAATTTGAAAATTCATGAAACCGACAACATTTTTGTATGTGGACCTTCCGTGATGCCAACGTCAAGTTATGCAAATACAGGCCTTACAGCGCTTGCCTTAACTTACCGACTTGCTGAACACTTGACGATTCATCCAAAATAGCTGGCTGTTTTTGCGTGTAGGCGCAAAGATTCATTTGATGTTATTTGAAAGGCTGGTGCTAAAAAATCGACCTAAATAATAAAAAGAGGGTTCCTGCCATGATCATTACAACAGGGAGGGTAAGGAACCAGGCAATTAAAATATTTCTCACCGTATCGGGTTGAAGATTTTTAACACCTTTACTGGCCACCATACTACCGGCGATTCCAGAGGAAAGCACATGTGTTGTACTAACGGGTAATCCAAATTTAGATGATAAACCAATCGTAAGTGCTGCCACCATTTCGGCGCTGGCTCCCTGCGCATACGTAAGATGTTCTTTACCAATTTTTTCGCCAATGGTTTTTACAATCCGTTTCCAGCCAATCATAGTACCAAGCCCTAACGACAGAGAGATCATTAAAATTACCCACCGAGGAGAATAGTCTGTTACCTTGCGTGCATTCTTTAACTCTTCCTTCAGCGTTTTCACTTCCCCTGCGCTAAGCCTGACTTCCTCTTTTTTAACGATCGCAGAAAGATTGCGATCCATTACCATAATATCTTTGCGAACAAGGAATCGGTCCTTCTTAGGAATATCCCCGATGTTCTGTAAAGTAGAAAAACGTTGCTGAAGCCTTGAATTCATCGTGGTAACTTCTGCCAGTTTAACTCTGTCAGGAGCTGAAAGCGACATTGGGTCAATAGACGAAATAACACGTTCGATCTTGCTCAGGGGTAAAGATAGTTTTGATGGGTTGAACGAATTGTCTAACGCGAAATAGGCCGGCACAACTCCGATTAAAATCAACATCACTAAACCGACACCTTTTTGTCCATCATTTTGACCATGAAAAAAACTTACTAGTGTGCATGTGAGTATGAGGATTCCACGGATCCAGGTTGGAGGAGGCTGATTTTTTTTTGGCTCTTTAAACAGGCTATCACCATACGAAGTCTTTTTCGTAAGTGATCTAATGACGTACATTAGAATAATAGTCACGGAAAAGCCGAACAAAGGAGATACTAACAACGAAAGGCCTATTTTCTGAGCTTCACCCCAATTAACAGCTTCACTTGTCGCTTCTGGCAAAAGTGAATATGCCAGACCAACACCCAATATAGATCCGATCAATGTATGCGAACTTGAGCATGGGATTCCAAGATACCACGTTACCAAGTTCCAGAAAATAGCCGTTAACAACAGCGCTAAAACCATCGAAAGACTATGCGCAATGTTCTGGTCCACTAAAGTCTCTACCGGCAGAAGGTTTATAATCCCCACCGCCACTGCGATACCTCCTGCAAAAACACCAATGAAATTCCACACTCCTGACCAAATTACAGCAACCCAGGGTTTAAGCGAATTAGTATAAATTACGGTCGCTACAGCGTTGGCTGTATCGTGAAATCCGTTAACAAATTCAAAGGAGCAGGCAGCAATGAGACAAATTACAAGAAGAGCCGAGTGAGCGAAGTCCAATTCGAACATAAAAACTTTTATTCGGGGTGCAATCTAGCCGGAAAACCTGTTCCCAATGTTAACCTTGTATTAACTTTTTTCTTAATAAAAATGTATTTGTTTGATTATCAGCTGTTTGGTTATTGTGGTCTATAAGGTTTTATAAATAGATGATAAAAGAAGTAAACATATGTGAAGAAATTTTGGAATTGTGGCCTCAGAAAGCGGTTCGATGGAGGAAAAAAAATATACTTTTTATTGCCGACCTCCATTTGGGGAAAATTAACCACTTCAGAAGGTCCGGAATTGCCGTTCCCTCAAAAGCAAATGATAAAAACCTGGAACTCTTGATTGACTTAATCAATCTGACCAAGCCGGAACGCGTTATTTGTTTGGGCGATTTATTTCATAGTCATTACAATCCTGAGTGGGAAGTATTCGGAGAGGTGGTTAAACACTTCCGGAATATTTCCTTTGAACTGGTTTTGGGTAATCACGATATCATGAGCAACGTTCAGTACGTGCGAAAAGGAATTGTCTTGCACGATACTCTCAAGGTAGATCCATTCATCTTTACGCATCATCCGATGACGGAAATCGAAATGCAATGTTATAATATCGCTGGACACATACATCCTGGCGTAAACCTCAGGGGAAAAGGAAAACAATCAGTTACCTTACCTTGCTTTTATTTTGGTGAATGTTCAGGTCTGCTACCTGCTTTTGGAATGTTCACCGGGCTGGCGAAAATCCGCCCAAAAAAAGAAGATAAAATTTTTGTTATTGTTGAAGATAAAATTGTGGAAGTCACGGGTTCGCCATGACACGATATACATGGGTGTGGCTTTTTAATGTAGGATCATAATTGTGAAGATTTTTTGGTCTGAGGCCAGGGTTTTGATTTAATCCCATGATCGAAACGACTATTGATTATTAACTGAAAATATGAAAATCAAATTCTTAATTTGCTGTTTAGTTTCATTTACATCGGCACTTGCTCAAGACACCACCCGTCTCTCGTTGCTTTTTGCTGGCGATGTTATGGGGCATGACTCTCAAATTGCCTCAGCCTATGATCCCGTAAAAAAAGTATACGATTATTCTTCGTGCTTTCAATTTGTAAAGCCGTATGTCGATTCAGTTGATCTGGCCTTTGCGAATCTTGAAGTGACTTTGGCAGGGCCTCCTTATAAAGGATATCCACAATTCAGCTCACCCGATGCGCTCGGTGTTACACTGAAAGATATTGGGTTTGATATTCTGGTCACGGCGAATAATCATTGCGTTGATCGCGGCCGGAAAGGATTAGAACGGACTATTTTAATGCTCGACAGTTTTAAGGTAGCGCACACAGGTACTTTTGCAGATAGCATTTCGCGGGTTAACGAATCGCCTTTATTTGTTGAAAAAAATGGATTTAAACTAGCGGTGCTTAACTATACCTATGGAACGAATGGAATCCCGGTGACCAGACCCAATATTGTTAACCATCTGGATACAGCAATCATGCAGCAGGACCTTATAGAGGCAAAGTTGGAAAATCCCGATGTCATTATTGTATTTACGCATTGGGGCGCAGAATATGAAAGTCTTCCGTCAAAAGGGCAAAAAGACCTGACCGAATTCTGTTTTAAGCATGGCGCACAATTAGTGATCGGCGCACATCCCCATGTTTTGCAGCCCATGGAATGGAGAAGAGAAAAAAATCAATTCGTGGCTTACTCCCTGGGCAACTATATTTCAGGCCAACGTAAGCGATACACGGATGGAGGTGCGATGGCATACCTCGAACTTAAAAAAGTAAATTTTAGATCCGATAGCGCAGTAACAACAATTGATAGCGCGGGATATTATCTAGGATGGGTTTATCGAACGGCAGATGTGCATAAAGACTATTATCTTTTGCCAGTAAAAGAGACTGAGACGGCAAATCTAAATTTTATCAAAGACGCCGAATCGAGAGCTGCATTTAAAGTATTTGCAGAAGACTCCAGGCTGTTGTTTAGGAAATTTAATAAAGACGTCCCAGAGATGCAACGCTTACCAGCTGTGCTTTCAAAGGAGACAATCATAGAAGAGCCCTAATGAAGTGACTCAATATTTTCAGCTGCCATATCACGCCGAGGCCCACCACTGATTACCTCTTACCGTTTACTTCTTACTGGCACTTTCTCTTTTCTATTTAAAACATAAACCGCAGCGATCCCTA
>CAZAHL010000429.1:0-5245 GCA_964484845.1 uncultured Chryseolinea sp.
CAAAGCACGCTAAGGAAATCCCGCAAAGGACGCAAAATATATCTTCTGCGGCCTTTGCGTGTATCTTTTTCTTTGCGGCCTTTGCGTGAAACCTTGACTTTAAAGACAGACTCTAATTAAATACCGTCGCTGAGCGCCATACCAATTACACCTTCAATTTTTATTTTAACAAGTTTTTCCAATAACAATTCTCTTAAAGCTATTTCTGATATTCTTTAAAATTGACCTTCTTATGTTTCTCAGAGGACTTTATTGTTTTAAGGACCTTGTTGTATTCTTCGTAATTCCGAAGAATCATGGTGGGGGGCAGCTGGAACTTCTGCGACATCTCTTTTACTTTTTTAAGATCCGTAAAGATCGGCGCCTGTGGTGCAGGGGAGGCGGCAGCCGGCTTCTGAACAAGATCTTTTGCTAGTTCCCGAGATAATTCGCGCGATTTCATTTTTGGACGAAATATTTCATACATATATTTTGCTGCCCGTATCCATATATTTTGTTTGGCAACCGGATATTTTCTGATTTTGGTTAAGACTTTTTCATAAGCGGCTTGCCATTTTGCAGGTTCTGAAACTTCCGAAAAACTTGTCCAGAAAATATCATAACAGACATTATCCATGATCCGGTCCACCACAGATGCCGGTTGGATGGACTGAACTATTTTTTTAATTCGGCTATCATCGGTTATTACCAACTCAGCTATCGCGCTAAATGGATTAAAATCGTCATCATCATCGTCTGTTATCGCGGAGTTTAGGATGTATTTGTGCATTACAAAACTCATGACCGGAGGCTGGTCTGAGAGATTGAAGTCGGATGATTCGGAAATATATTTTAGATCCGGAAGTTCTAATTGGGGGCCGTTGATTCTTTCCTTTTTCCCCAATGCGATGTATAGCATGTTTATGAGCGTTGTGAGATAAGGGGTTCTACGGATGATGTTCATTTCATCCTGATCGATCAACTGATAATTTACATAGTTGGTATAGGCTAGCAGAATTTTTTCCAGGATGAAATATTCCTCCCGCATGCGATCGAAAGAAAAGCTTTCAGAAAAAAAGATTCGGCAATTTTTGAAATCCGGGTGCAAAGTCAAATCCTTACTCTTCTGGTAACGAATAAAATATTGGGTCTGATAGCCTTCAAAAATATAAGCTGGAAATATACGTTTGGTTTCTCCCCTACTATACTCCAGGAAATAGAGTCCCGGAGAAAATGCTGAGGAAAAGCATAAGCATCCAGCTTTCCCATCTATAAAAGAATTTTGCTCTGAAATTATAATGCCATCTTCGTCCGGACGATACAATTTATAGTTACCAAAGTTGCTTTCTTCTGCCTCGTTAGAAAAATCGCCTTCTAACTTTGCCAGGAAGAGGAAGAAATTTGGATTGTTGCTATGCGATGAGGTAAGGGTCGATTGCCGGCTGTACTTTTCTGCGGGTTCACAATAATATTCATGCGTCGATTTAAATGGCTGTACTGGCGGAGCGCAGGCATATTCAATATCAAACTCGCAGGTTTTATTGCTGTCAATGATCAGTAACTCCTCTTTAAAATAATCAATAACGGTGATCTTTAATAGGTACAGTCCTTTGGGCAGCGTTAAGTCAAGCGTTCCAGTTTCCTGATCAATCACGTCCTCAAAAACGCTGTTTACAATCTTAAGACGAGTGCCCTTAATTTTTTGTCTGATGTTGATCTGTATTCTAAACATCTTATCAGAATTCATCATGACTGATCGTGTTTGGATTAAAATTAGTCAATAGTTTATATTCTTTTGTGATGGTATCAATTACCCGCGACATACCTTTTGGAAGATTGAGTTTCCATTCTGTGCCGGCTGTTACCTTCTCTTCGGCCCTCCATATATCGTCTGATCCATCCCGGATTTCAATAGTGGTAGTTCTTTTGAAAGTCAGAATGAAGTTATGTTGATCTTCCTTTTGCTTCAGAGAACAAATCAGAATGTCACTTCCTCCGCCTTTTATGGCAGTATCGGAGGATTGATTTCTTTCATACCGGCTTGCGTACGACTTGAAATTATTTTCCAAATGCTTCCTTAGATCATCTGCATAGATTCTGTGGTCACCATCATTGTCAGCATCTCCATTCAAACTATCTAGCAAAAATTTTGTGAATGCTCCCCGCTTGTTATTCGAGTCGCCTACAACTTCTTTCGACTTGATCTCATAACTTAATTTTCCATAAGCAGTTGAATAAGCTACGAAGAGTTTGGCGGCCCGGTCTCCCACTTTCAGATTGGCATCAAAGCCAGGCGTTTTTGTGCGCGTCAGGTAATCATATTCTCTACAACAGTCGAGGAATATCAACATTTCATCAAACAAGCCTAGGTTGATCAATCCATCTGTATAATCCAACGAAGAAATGCAGGAGTTCGGTAATTTTGAGGACCATAACCGGAGGCAGAGTGCAGTATTATTGTAAGTCACGCCTATCCCATGTCCAGAGAAATAGAAGTACAAACGGTTCTTTTCGTTTTGATAGGCTCTGGCTTTATCTATTAATTCCGTAATCGCTAAATCGATATGATTGTCTAGAGCGAGACCGTTGTCCTGTGTGGATAGCAATAACCAGATATTATCTTCCGGTACTTCACCTCCAGCTATAAGCCATTTTTTAAATTCTCTGGCGTCATCGACCGCTCCATGCAAGGGCTTTTCATTGTAATGGTTTATTCCAATAACCAATGCAAAGTTCATATCATGGAAAGTTTTAATGATTCAAGCGTTACCTTATCGTTATCAAAATCACCATGTTTCAATGCTCCCGAAAGCATGGAATTATCTTCGTGCTTATCATCCAAAGACAGGGCTACATTGCAGCTTCCGAGAAAGGCTTTAATCGCCTGGAGTGTATTCACACCGGAGTATCGTCCTTCCGCTTTGAATTGTTCGTTCAGACCCATAATCTTAGCGTCGATTTCTTTTTGTTCGTTCTCATCTATTTCAAAAAGCCCTGAAACAAGATAGAGCAATGAACGGGTGTACACCACGGGGATGCAGTGATCTTTTTTCTCATATTCCTCCAGCATCGTAAACATTTTGAATTTTTGAAAGTAGCCTTCTTCTTTCGCCTTCACTCCATATTTTAGAAAAAGATCAACGCGGCATGCCGGAGCAAGGAAAAAGATCGTGTTAAATTTCAACGTTTTATAAGATTGCATCACGGATTTCAACAAATGACAAATAGCAATGGAGCCAGCACTATGTCCTATCAATTCAATTGTAAATTTTTTTTCATTATTTAATCTGTTTGATGCATGGGCTTCAAGTTTTGACAATAAATAGCTTCCGACAAAGAGGTCGTCGCCTGAGCGTCCAAGATTTTCGGAAAACATGGTATCAGCCTTTTTTTTAATTTCAGTCCAACCCCAGGTTCCAATCTTACCAAGATAAAATTTACGCAAGGTTTCTTCGACAACCGTGGGATAAAAGTCGTGATGTGTATTATTCTTATATCGTTTGAGGACATTAAGAACAATTTCTCCTATGGCTGAACCAACTTTTATCCAGCTGAAAAGGCCTCTGCTTCCTTCTATATCTTCCTCAAAAACTTCATTCGCTAAACGAGCTTTCTCCTTGTCATCGGGATTTTTAATGGCCGCGGTGCCTTGAGTTTTGATTAACACGTTGGCTTCAAGTGTCAGTTTACTCAATGCTGCTTTATCATCATCACTCGTATCCGCTCCTCCTCCTTTAGCCCCTATTTCCTTGTCGAGACCTTCGAAGGGTTCAGCTTTCAATTTTTCGTTGGCAATCGTAGCATCATCGAGATACTGCCCTGATCCTTTTGCTTCATCCGTCAAACCAAGTTTCTTAGCTGCTATTTTAATAACGAATTTCAGTGCTTCATTATAAAAAGATGTTTTCGCTGATTGGGTGATCTCATCTAGGTTTTGAAGCAATACTTCCTTGGGCCCTGTTTCCCAAATAAAAGAAATCACGTGACGTTTGTTCGCAGGATCAAGAAAAGTATCTTTCATCAGCATAGCTGCCTCCAGGCCTGACTTCTCGCTAACAAGCCCACCGTGGAAATATATGATAAGCTTTTCCGTGTCAGCTTTATCAAGATGACTCATGAGCTGATCGATTTGTTCCGGTGAACTTTTTAACAGACCCGAATTTTTAAAGGTACCGTCCTTGCCGGCATTGAGATAAAAGAGGGGTTCAAGTATTGGCATAATTACAATTTTAAAATAAATCAATTATTCTCCTTGACCTTAACAACTTGTTTATCAAAAAACAAAAACCCATCTCTCCACTTCTTCCGATGAAGTGGTGATAGATGGGCTCGGTCGAATTTAATACTTATTTTTTGACTTGTAAATACCTGGAAAACGGTACACTAAAATTTATCGGAGACTATGAAGCGGTTTATTGGTAAACCTTACTCAGGATTTTCACTACGGGGCTGCCGCAGCACGGACAAGCGCTGATAACTCCGACTCTTTGAAATGATAATTGACAACAGATATTTTATATTCATAAGTCGCATGCTTATTGGCTAACGAATCGGTAAAATTTAAATGGTCACTATCCACCTCCCCTATCATGCTAGTATTTCTATAAATTTTGTAGTACCATAGGTCGTTATTCCGATTTGAAGCGTTGACAGGCTTTTCCCATTCAAGGGAGATGTTGCCATCCTTTACCTTTGCCCGAACATTCTGTACTTTTTCAGGCGGGCGATGAGCAGTTGCGCCTTTCCTTTGCGCCAACAGCCATTTGTACGTCTCATTGTCAACTACGTAATTCCAGGCATCGTGTTTAACGCCTTTAAATTCTGTGTACCTGATTTGTTTGCCTCCATATTCTACCACAGCCTGGTATATGCCTCTCGATCCTTCAACTGGAACTACGGGATCCTTCTCTCCATGAAAAATCCAAAAAGGAACTTTGGATAATTGAGGAGCGGCCTCACGACGACTCCAACCACATACCGCATATCCACCAGCGAACATATCCGGTAATTTTTGTAGTACGGCAAAGGTGCCAATAGCGCCCATAGATGTGCCATGAATGTATAACCTGTCTTCATCGATATTATATTTCTTTCTTATGATTGCTATCATTTCAAATGCTTTTTTCATCATCGGTGAAAACTCTTTGCTTGAGGTATCACCCCAGCGTCCATCTTCACTGACAGGACATTTAGGAGTGAGTACGATGGCAGGATCTGCAAGCGCAGCGGGTTCGTGATACCAACCAATATTTCGCGAAACCGTATC
>CAZAHL010000430.1:0-5239 GCA_964484845.1 uncultured Chryseolinea sp.
TGGCAGTGGGTTTGCGCGGATTGGGTGCAGCCCGGATGAAACATGCGGGGCCACCACCCGGGAGGGGAGCTATGAAATGCGCGAGGGCGTATTCATTAATACCTATTTCAGGACAAGACAGAAACTAAGTTAATAGTTTTAAGAACGCGACAACAGATTAGGTATTCAATAACCTTCATTTTACGTCAATTTCCAGCATTCAATAATATTCGTATTTATCAGATTAAACCTTTCAGTTTACTAACTGTCTTACCAGGTTTTGTATATGCCATCGGTGAAAGATTTGCAAAAAACATATGGGTACCTCATTAAACTTTTGCCATGGTTTAGTCTCTAAGCATTCGAAACAAACTTAAGACTATGAAAACTCAAATGAAAAACACACTTAATTTTTTGGCGAGGAAATTATTTTTCTTTTCCTTAAGCATGGCCTTTACGGTGTTCGTTGCCTGTAGTAATGAAAACAACACCGAGCCTGATTTCTCTTCCGAGGATAAAGAGAATGCAAGCTTTGAAGTAGAGGAAGATTATTACTTTGATGACTCAGATGACATTGCAACCGAAGCGCTTGTGGCAGAAGATCAAGGCACGACCGGTGGAAGGATTGTCTCTGACGACCGATTGACAGGGGCTGTTGTTGTACGTGTAGGTGCTTCCATTCAGGGTAGCCTTAGGGTTAACTTCGGTGAAGGTTGCAAGGATTTACGTGGGAATCTCCGAAAAGGGTTGATTGTTATTGATCATGTGGGACGGTGGAATGAAGCGGGTGCACAATGGACTATTACGTTTGTCGGTTATTCTATGAACGGTGTAAAGATTGAAGGTACCAGGAAAGTAACGGTAACAAGCGCGACAGATACCCTTATTATACGCGACGTTGAACTTATCGGCGGCAAAATTACCTGGCCCGATGGTCGCGTAGCAACCCGTGAGGGCCATCACATACGTGAACACGAACTAAATGAAAATCATTTACTTGACAGGTTAATTGTATATGGTACTGCACAAGGTACATTACGAAATGGCAAAAGCTTTTATATAGAAATACTTGAACGTTTAATTTATGATCGCTCATGTGCTGCTGCGGGTGTGACCATTCCCGTGCAAGGAAAAAAATTAATCAAACATGGTGACCGAGAACTGACTATAGACTATGGCGACGGTACCTGTGATAATTTTGTAACACTGACTAACAAAGCCGGCATGACCGTGCGGTATGAGGTAGGAGGTAAATAAATTAAAAAATTGGAAGATTGTAAGATTGAAAAATTAGGCCGACCGAAATCTTTCAATTTTACAATCTTCTAATCCTCTAATCTTCCCGCCATAATTCGATACATAAATTCAAATCCGAAACCAGTAATCAGCAAACGTTCTTTTTTATTCTGTAGCAACTGCTGTGTCCAATCTACAAAACCACCATCGCCGATCTCGTAGTTTTTTCCGTTCACCCGAATATCCACCTTATATTGAACACCCTTGTAATATCCGATCTCATTTTCAGGAGTTTCAACAATATTAATTTTCATATCCGGATGTCGCTGAACTGCGTATTCCTGTATTTTTTTTGCAAGTTCGTGGGAATCAGGATATCCTTTGCGACATAAAAATCTAAAACTCAATTCGTCCACCTTGTAGTGGTCGGTATACAACACTTTCATTACGTGAAGATGCTCGGAAAGCGCCTCTTTTTCGAACGAATAACTGCCAGAATCAACGCCAGATGTTACGAGGCATCCAATTTTAAAATGTGGGCTGAAACCCTTGGCCGTAATCGTTTGCGTCCGGACGTGTCGTTGAATGGTACCGAAACGTATTTTTTCCGAAGGTCGAGGAATCAATACTTTGCGTTTCTTTAGATCACTTATATGCAAGGCGATAGAATTTGTTGCATCGGCTAAGACTTCCGTGCCCCGGAGTGCCGAGAGTATCTTTTTTTGGTCTGCTGGAGCTACGATTGAGCAAGCACCTAATATGGCTACCGGAGAAAGTTCGATAGGCTCGAATGCATGCTGACTAAAAATTGTCAAAAGACCGAGTTCTGCTTTTTTAAGCTCAATAACAGGCAATTCCGCAGGCTTGACAAAACGGTTAAGCTGATAAAGATTCAGCATTTGAGTTGGTGAAATAGTAGCTGTCCGCTGATTGAAGACCTCAAGCAAAAGGGAATTTAATTCAGTTCCTGATAGCTCCGTACTTAACAGATGTACGAGATCGGGTTGACCAATTCGATCCAGGATTTTCTTTACAATTGTCGATGACATATGATACAAAGTATAAACGGAAGAAAGATAATGACTAGAAGTGACCTTCAAAAGACAGGTTTGATGGTAAAGCCGTTATTCGAAGGAAACTGAGAATCAATTTTACGTCTTTGTATACTTCTCTTTCTTTTTATTTACGATAGCTCCATTATCATTCTCCCCGCGAGTAGAAACGGCGGTGCTGTATCACCGCCTACCATTGCATTGCCTGAACTTGATTTGCAATTTGACTCGTGACTTCCTTTTTATCATAAAAATAGCCTGCAACGTTAATAATGATGACCAATAATCCCGGTAAAGAAATGATCGTGTAATACGAAATTATGATACTATTATTGAAAGGTTCCCGTTCATTCCACTGAGTGAAGGTATCTTTTAATAATAAACCGAACTTTCTGACTCGTTTTATATCATTTGATAAAAGCTACTAGCGAGCAGTAGAAAAAAATATGCCAGGCAATTAGTAGGAGTGAAGAGGGAGTTTTAACCAGATTTAAATGAAACTGTCGATTAGCTGAGGGGTATAAAATTCCTCATGAGGACTTAACGTGTAACACTAACCGAATGGCGGCCTCATATCAGACCTCCTTTTAAAAAGCAACTAATAAATCAATGTTGAGATCAGAAAAAGTTTGAATTATAGTATCCTTATTTTAAAAGCTCCGTTGAAGGTTCCTAAAAGTCTAAATAGGGGATTTTTTATCGGGACTTTGGATAATAGCTATCATGAATACAGCGGCATGTAAACCTTTTTCAGTATGAAATGTTAAAGGAAACAACATTCAGGGCATTGAGCATATATAAAAACCTATTTTTTTTAAAAAGAAATGCCGGGAAAAAGAAATTTATATCACTTTTGTACCAATTAAAAACTAAATAACACATGAAAAAAATTGCCCTAGTGGTTTTAACAGTTGCATTTTGCTCTAGCATAAGCCTGGCGCAAGTTGACAAGTCCTTTTATAAAAAGCCTTATGAATCCCGTAACAATGGGACGTTCGATCAGTCAACGATGATAGTAAGTTTTGGATTGGGGTTTCCCAATACTGCCGTTGGTAATTATGGTTTTGGATATGCGGGGAACCATTCAAGCAGCCCAGCAATGTATATTAAATTTGAACACGGTATAATCCGTGATGAAGTTGGGCTTGGTGGTTTTTTTTCTACTGGATGGGGAAATTACAAAAATGGCAACGATAAAGATAAGTTGAGTGCAGTTAGCTTTGGTGTTTTAGGATACTATCATTTTAATAAGCTAATACCAATAGAAAAGATGGATGTTTATGCAGGCGCGGGATTGGGCGTAAGGTCTATTAAGTATAATGATGACGACGATACTTTTGATAACACAGATACAGATGTTATCCTTATTGTAAAAGTTGGTATACGTTATTATGTAGTTAAAAACTTTGCAGTTTACGCTGAATCAGGATATGATGGTATGAGTGCAGTAAACTTAGGCGGATCCTTTAGGTTTTGAGTTCTTGATTATAGGCAGGTCACCGATATACAATTATCGGTGACCTTTATTTTTTAAACTTTCAGCCTATGAGCACAATTGTCTTGAATGAGACTTTTACATAAGTAATAAAGACGTTAATTGTGGCGAGAACATACTTACTACAATGAAAACTGTAATTTCTGCCATTACCGGCGTAGCTATCATCACACTTTTCTTTGCCTGTGAGGCGCAAAAAAAGAAAGACAGCGTTAAGAAAATTAAACTTGTGGCCCCGCCAGGCAGAGCAATTGCTGCTTTTGCTGAAGGCTGCTTTTGGTGCTCGGAACATATTTTTGAGGCTGTAGTGGGTATTGACTCTGCCGTATCGGGCTATGCAGGAGGTACAACGCCAGATCCTACTTACGAGCGGGTAAATACCGAAACAACAGGACATGCCGAAACGGTTTTGGTTTATTACAACCCAACGGTTATTAGCTTTGCAGAATTAACAAAAGTATTTTTTACTTCACACGATCCTACAACGCCAGATCAACAAGGACCTGATAAGGGATCATCATACAGATCTATCCTTTTTTATCAAACTCCAGAAGAAAAAATTGTTGCTGAGGAAGCATTAAAAAATTTTTCAGCATCTGGTCTTTTTAAAAGCCCGATTGTTACGGAGCTCAGTAAGCTGACAGCATTTTACCGGGCTGAAGAATACCATCAAGATTATATAGAGCATAATCCCGGGAACCCCTATGTCCGGAACGTTTCATTGCCAAGATTCAAATTATTTAAAAAGACGTATCGCGGAATCTTAAAATAGTAATCAAGCACCTCACGACTTCAACTTATTCGTCATAAAGCACAGGACGTATTTATTCTGACGGGATCATCTTGGAATTTAAAGTCCCAAAATGAAACGTCGCTCTAACCTTAATCCCTTTGATTCACCAAATTTTCAGGTTTTTGTTGATGGCATAGTTATGTGCGCCTATTGGGAAATGCAGAATAAATGAAAAAAATAGTTTTACTTACATCGTTACTCTCCATTTTCTTTTCATCCCAAGCCGACCTGTTAAAATCAAAATCTACTAGTCATGTTCATATCATTTCCGCGCGTATGAACGTATTATATTTCAAGATAGACAAGGAATTCCTTGGTGCCGAACTTGAGATCTACTCCATGGACGGAAAAAAACTTTTCAGTCAAAAAGTAGAGCATCGTAAAGTTCTCATTGATTTTTACTACGAGAATCCGGGAAAGTTTATCATTCTTATTAAAAAAGGTGATTCGCAAGAAGAGTTCGAGTTTATTAAGGATATTCCTTGCGTGGAAAGCGACCGGCCGTCGGGAACAATCACCGTAACCCAAGGAGTCTGATGTCGGAAAACACGCGTTGGAAAAAGAGCATCCTAGCCCACCTGCCAGTAGATATCCTTTGGTCGTTTCGAGAGTTTAAAAGGGATGAAGTGCCTGCGCCAACTATCCCGTATATTGAAAATCGTACTATCGAGGACATTACGGCAT
>CAZAHL010000431.1:0-5218 GCA_964484845.1 uncultured Chryseolinea sp.
GTGCAGGCGTGGTAATTTCTGAAATGAACATCCCGTGTATTAGTTTCATTCAGCACTGCTTTTTCTCCTCCAGCTTCTGGATTAGCAACATAATTTTATCTTTGGTCTGGCAGGGGCATGTGTGGATAAAATTCAGTTGCGTTTCAAGAAGCGCGGGCGCGGAGACAGGGCTTTTGGAGTTAACGCAAAACTAATTACACGACATTGATTTGTAATTCACTATTTCACTATTCAATTTACTTAACCGTATTATAATCGTATGAACAGCAGCCATGGCCTCATGACGTCTCAGTTGGTAACACTTCGTCCCTGGTGTGACCCGGCGGATCAAACACCATTGCGCAAAAGAAGAAAAGCACGCGGTTTTGCTTAACTTTGAAATGAGTTTAATCCTCCTCTCCCACTCCCCTTATAAAGCAACAAAGATGAAAAACACCTTGTCACATGTTGGACTCCTGCTGACTCTTTTTGTGCTGATAAGTATTAACGCAAAGGCCGACGAGATAAAACCTGATACCGTTGAAGTAGGAATTTATGTTACAAGCATCCACAATATTGATTTTGCGAACCGGGAATATGATATTACATTTTGGTTGTGGTTGAACTATAAAAAAAAGGAATTTGATTTTTTACGATACTTGGAAATACCGAATGCAAAATCACATATATATGAGTTTGTAAATGTAGATTCTACTGATAATGAAATTTATATCCAGATGAAAGTCCAATGTGTCATGAAAGATTCGTGGCGCGTGAACAGCTTTCCTTTTGATAACCAGAAGTTATGGTTAACGATAGAAAACTCACAATACGATGCAAAGTCTTTGGTCTTCAAAGTGGATACCGTAGGAGGTCGTTTTGATAGACTCATCAAGTATTCTTTGGCCGGCTGGAAGATTGACAGCTGCAAAATAACAAGCGGCCTGTCAGTTTATGAAACGGCCTTTGGGAATAAGTCGGCTGCAAAACCACAGAGTATCTATAGTGCGTTTAAAATGAGAACAAGCATTAGCCACGTTGCGCCGGAATTACTCTTCCTTAAAATGTTCATGGGGATGTATATTGCGTTTTTGATTTCCTACATATGTTTTTACATTAAACGTAGCAGTTTCGATTCCCGGTTTTCGTTAAGCGTTGGTGCTTTGTTTGGAACTATCGGTAATAAATACATTGTAGAATCGTCTCTTCCTGAATCTACGTCTTTTACCTTGGTGGATTCGCTTCATGGCTTGACGCTGACGTTTATTCTACTTACTGTATTAGCGACAACTATCTCTTTAAAGATTGGTTCAGAAAATAAAAAATACAGTACCGTTAGATTTGATATGATAACAGCACAGGTACTGCTTTTCATCTACGTCGCTGCCAACATATATTTAATTTGGGATGCAAAGTATGGTTGACCTTGATTAGGGAGATTTTGGGATTGCCTGATTAAATGCAGATAAGATTACGACGTAAGGACGCTTGACCGAAATTCTGAAGTAATCGATATTTTTTCAGGTGAAAAAATTGATTAACCCGGCTACACTTCCCACTTCTTAAAAGCTCTGCTGAAGGAATCAGCATCTGAATAACCTAACAAGGATGCCAGCTCTGTCTTTTTTGATTTACCTGCCTTCATTAACTCTGTCGCAAGCTCTCTCCGAAGTTCATTGCAAATTTTACGATAACTTGAATTCTCCTCACTGAGCTTTCTTTGCAGGGTTCGGGTAGCCATGCAAAGATGAGAAGCTACGATGTCGATATGCGTAATCTGTCCGTTAAACTTTGAGACTATTACCTGTTTAATTCGTTCGCTTAATTGGTGTTTCGTCTCTAGATTTTTTTGTTTCTGGTGAAGCAGTGCACTGAAAACTGCGTGTAACGATTCATCATAACTGATAAGGGGTGTGTTAAGATAATCTCTTGAAAAGAGGAGGCGATTGTGTTGCTGGCCGAAAAGCACTGGAGTTTTCAGAATCTGTTTATATTCGTCAACAAACCGTTTTGTGTAGCGCACTTCCGTTTGGGCAGGGTAAATCTTTTTTCCTGTGGCATCGTGAAAAGATTTTGTCCACCCAGAGATCATCATGTCCACCGCTTGCCTCGCGCTTTCCAGGTTAGTCTCTTCCCACAATGGATGGGGATCAAAAATAAAAGCTGCTTCTTTTTCATTAACCTCAAAAGAAAACTTAAAAACGCCGGTCAGTGTGCTGTTGTATTTACAGATCATTTCGATTGCCTCCTTTACATTCCGGCAACTTCCAGCGAGCAATCCGAGCATTCCAAACGCGTTCAAGTTGTTTGGCCTTTGCCCCATCTGAAGTCCAAGAGAAGTGATGCCTGTCATCTCGATGGCATGCTTCCAAAAATCGGTATCCTCTCCAGGCTCCCACGGAAGATGACCTTCACCATTGTTCAAGTCCTCCGGTTTTATTTTTAATCGCTTGCATAACTCCTGGAAGTTTGCACCAAAGTCAACCGCGAGATATACGTGGTTTCTAAGAATTGATATCTGATTATACATTCTAATTCGAAGGGATGAATTGTCTTAGCGCTATAAATGTGGCGCAATGCTCACAAGAATGGCGCAATTTATCGCTTATTACGGACGTCAGCTTTTTTTGTTTTGCGTATTGATACACAATATGAAAACAACACTAAAAATCGTAGGCATCATCGTTAGTTTGATCTGCTTATTTCTGCTTTATGTGCAGCTTACCTTTAAGCAGACTTTCGAGGCACCTTTAACCGGTATAAAATCGACCAGGGATTCCGCTACCATTGCTCGTGGAAAGTATCTTGTGCTTGGAGCTGCGCATTGTTACACATGTCATATGCCAGATTCCATATTGAAGAAGGGGTTGAAAGAACAGATGATGGGGGGCCATGCTTTAAAAACACCCTTTGCCACCTTCTATACTCCTAATATAACTTCTGACAAAGAAACCGGTATTGGAAACTTCACCGATGAGCAACTGGCGCGAGCGATACGTTACAATTTGAATCATAGCAGCAGGGCTATGGTTGGCTTCATGTCATATAATGCTATGAACGACGAGGATATCTCGGCCATTATCTCCTATCTGCGTACAACGCCTCCAATAGGGAACGTTGTCCCTGACCATAAGTTCAATATGCTTGGAAAAATAGTGATGCGTTTTTTGGTGAAGCCTGTTACATCAACTGTTCAATACATTGAACCCGATACAACCGCAGCTTATGGGCGTTATCTAGCGTATAATGTAATGAATTGCAATGGATGCCATACAAAACGCGGATCAACCGGAGAATTTATCGGAGAGCCTCTTGCCGGTGGTTATTCGTGGGATCTGGAGGATGCGACCTACACCTCACCCAATCTAACTCCTGATGATTCTACAGGAAGAATTTCAAAATGGTCTCAAGAAGTTTTTATTCGACGGTTTCGCACAGGACGTACACTTGAAAACAGTCCAATGCCGTGGGATGCCTATCAAATCCTGAGCGAGCATGATTTGAGAGCCCTTTACAAATTTCTGAATCAGTTGCCGGCAGTAAAAAATGCAGCTAATACTTATAAGCCAAAACAGATTGAATTAACTTCCACCAGGAAGTAAAGTACGCTGCGAGCATGAAGTATCATGTTCACTATTACAAGATATTTGTTAATTCATAACCTATTACATCGAGAACGCCTGCTGGTTGCAAATCCTCTACTCACAAAAAGGTATGAGCTTTCTTTCAAATTAAATTTTGAAGTATCTTGAAAGCCAGAACCCGGACTCAGAATCTAATGAAACTAGCAAAAATAAGATGCTTGCTTTGATCTCAAAAAAGTGCATACCCATAACGGTGCGAACGTGCAAAACGCTATACACAATTCTTATTTTATTTTCCTTATCTGACTTGTACGCACAAAAGGAAGACCCAATGTATAAAACGGCTTTTAGTCAGTTTGAACGGCTTTATAACAGCAACTATTACGATAGCATCTTTTATATGTTTTCGCCCGAAATGGCGAAAGCACTTGCTCTGAATGAAACGAGAAGTTTTTTTACGGACATAAAAAAACAGGCTGGTGACATGCGCGCGTATAAGTTCGAAGGGTATGAGACCATGTACGCCTCCTATAGAACGGAATTTGAACGACGATTATTTTCTGTCTATCTATCTGTCGATACCAATAGGAAAATAAGTGGCCTGTATATACAACCTTATCTTGATAAGCCCGATGCAATAGAACGCAACATTACCAGCCTCATCCTACCCTTTAAAGGACCATGGACCGTAATGTGGGGAGGCGATACGAAAGCACTAAACTACCATATCGAGGTACCAGTTCAAAAACACGCATTCGACTTCATCATTACAGATGCTTCAGGAAAGTCGTATGAAACCAATAGCAAAACGAACGAAGATTATTTTGCTTTTGGAAAAGAGATCATTGCTCCTTGTGATGGTGAAATTGTTTTAGTAGTGGATGGTATTAAAGATAATTTACCGGGACAAGTGAATCCCATGTTCGTGACCGGAAATACTACTATACTAAAGACATCCAAAAACGAGTATCTGGTATTTGCTCACTTCAAAAAACATAGTATTAAGGTCAACGAAGGTCAACACGTGAAACAAGGGCAACTCCTAGGTTTATGTGGAAATTCAGGAAACTCCTCGGAACCTCATCTTCACTTTCACATTCAAAATGCTGAGGATTTAAACACAGCAACGGGCGTTAAGGCTTACTTTAAACGCATCAAGCCAAATGGGGCATTGAAACAAGATTATTCTCCGATCAAGGGGGATCGAATCGAAAATTGACGTTTGTAAATTGAACGGAACCGATATTTTCTTTCTAAGGTAGGTCGTTCGACGTGAGATGTACAACCCTTTGCTCACTAAATGTCCTAATCTTTATTAATCATCCTCCCTATCAAATTACCAATTACCAATCCAACAGGTTTTATTACAATCGCGGTTATTAAGCAAAAAAATACATACTTGGCAACGGCCTCACGTTGACCTTCGGTCAGCATGAATATGCCAAATCCGAGGATTAGAACAATTGCAAAAAACCACCATTTAGCATTCATGGATGCGAATTTACCAATCAATCGCTAGAGTTGCTATGTGAGCACGAAATAAACCGTCTTATCTAAACTTTCGGCATGAGGGATTTCAAAGCTTTGACATCAGAAAAAAAGAAACTTTATCGGGGAAAGCGTATGTGCAATTTCAGTCCTGGTTAAGTTTACAC
>CAZAHL010000432.1:0-5170 GCA_964484845.1 uncultured Chryseolinea sp.
GTAAAATAAAAACCTTTTCCTAATTTCCACCCGGTATTGAAAGAATTATAATCAATTAAATCGATTGAAACTCATTTTATCTAAGTACACCAAGGCGCAGGTTAAAAAAGCGCGGAATATTAAGGCCATATTTTTTGATGTGGATGGCGTGCTCAGCGATGGCAAAATCATTTATGATGAAACTGGAAAGGAGATCAAAAATTTCAACGTAAAAGATGGCTACATCGTGAGTCACTTGAAAAAGGCTGGAATTGTCGTTGGCGCAATATCCGGGAGAGACTCAGGTGTAACCCAGAAGCGGTGCGCAGAATTGAAATTTGATTTTTGCCACCAGGGAGTTGTTGATAAAGCTTCTACTTTTGAAAAATTAGCAAAGCACTATAAATTAAAAATGAAAGAGGTGGCATTTATAGGAGACGATATCAATGATCTCTGTGTTTTTGAAATTGCAGGACTAAGTGTTTGCCCCGCTGATACGTATAGTTACATAAAAGCGCGAACAGATCTTACGACGTTTGCAAGAGGAGGCGAAGGTGTATTGAGAGAGGTTGCCGACCTGGTGCTTGCAGCAAGTGGGCAATTTGATGCAATCCTTAAGAATGGCTAAAACAGCTTTCGAATGAATATCAGGATTAAAAAAGTTTTTGAGTGCTGAGAAGTTTGCTGTGTTAAGATAACGATAAGATGGAAAAGTTTAAAGATAAGGTTCAGGTTACAGAAAATATCGTGCTGGGAGGAGACCGGATGGTGCTGTTCGCAGGTCCGTGCGCAGCCGAGAGCTATGATATTTGTATGGAGACGGGGACACAAGTAAAGGCATTGTGCCAGCAACTAGGGATTGATTATATTTTCAAATCTTCCTTTGATAAGGCAAACAGAACCTCGTTGGGTTCCTACCGTGGACCCTCTATTGAAGGCGGATTAGAGATTCTTTCCCGCGTTAAAAAAGACCTGGATGTTCCTATTGTTACCGACGTCCACGAGTCCTATCAGTGTGCAGAAGTGGCTACGGTCGTCGACGTGATACAAATTCCCGCATTTCTTTGCCGGCAAACCGATTTATTAAAAGCTGCAGCACGCACCGGGAAGGCTGTAAAAGTTAAGAAAGGTCAGTTTATGGCCCCGGAAGACATGAAATACGCCATCGATAAAATAAAAGGAGAGGGCAATGATAAAGTTTTCCTGACCGAACGGGGCGCCAGCTTTGGATACCACACCCTGGTAGTGGATATGCGTTCCCTGCCGATCATGCGCCAATATTCGCCCGTGATTTTTGACGTAACACATTCAATCCAACAACCCGGTGGACTTGGTGGGACTTCCGGAGGCCAGCGCGAATTTGCTCCCTTTTTAGCCCGTGCCGCCGCCGCCGCCGGTGTCGATGGGTTTTTTATTGAGACCCACCCCAATCCCAAAAAAGCCCTCAGCGATGGCCCTAATATGATCCCGCTGGATGAAATGGAGGGATTTTTGAAAATGATTCACCGGTATTGGAAGGTTAATAAGGAGGGTAATTAGTAAGTGGTAATCAGTAAACAGTAAGTGGTAAGTGGTAATCGGTAAGTGGTATTAATACCTACCGGACGCCGAATACCGACACACCTCTTACTTCTTACCTCTTACCTTTTACCGCTTACCTCTTACCTTTTACCGCTTACCTCTTACTGATTCCCCTTGCACTTTTCTTCATTACTTCTACCTTTGCACCCCTATAATTCCATGGATTTAGTTCCTTAATTGTTTTGTTTCAAGTGACATTAGATTTCTTCTACCAGATTACAAAGTCTCCCATAGCGTGAATAACATCTATCCCATAAAAACCAAAGTAACCATGCAGATGCGCGAGCAGCAATTGCTGCAGCGTGCCACGTTGATCTGGTTTACAGGATTGTCAGGATCAGGCAAATCTACATTGGCGGTTCAACTGGAAGCTCAGCTGCACGAACTGAGGTATAAAACCTATTTGTTGGATGGCGATAATATCCGAGCAGGCCTCAACAAAGACCTGTCCTTTTCAGATGACGGGCGCATTGAAAATATCCGAAGGATCGGAGAGGTGTCTAAGCTTATGCTCGATGCCGGCATGGTAGTACTTTCAGCTTTTATCTCGCCCTTTCAGGCGGATCGGGACCAGGTGAAAGAAATTGTGGGAGCAGAAAATTTTATCGAAGTATTCGTAGATGCTCCGTTGGAGGTATGCGAGCAACGCGATGTAAAAGGTCTTTACAAAAAAGCTCGCGCCGGTGAAGTCAAAAATTTCACAGGAATCGACTCGCCCTACGAGCCACCCAGCGCTCCAGACGTAGTCATCCGAACCGGTGAATTAACTGTGGAGGAATCTATTTCCCAACTGATGAATCTGATACTGCCGCGTATAACAATGAGTAATAAGCAATAAGCAATAAGCAATGAGTAATGAGTAATGATCAATGAGCAATGAAAGACAAATTCGAGACGAGAAACTAGAAAGGCGAAACTGGATTTGAAATAAAGCGCAGGCCGCTAAGCCAGAAACTTTAAACCCGAAACCCGAATCTGAAACATAGCACAGGCCGTTAAGCCAGAAACTCTAAACTCTAAACTCTAAACCCGAATGCGAACCCGGAACTACGCACAACTTTAAACCTTAAACCTTAAACTCGAAACCATTTCCATGAGCCAATACTATTTAAGCCACTTAAAAGAACTAGAAGCTGAGGCGATCTTTGTGATCCGCGAGGTGGTGGCGCAATTTGAAAAACCGGCGCTGTTGTTTTCGGGCGGAAAGGATTCTATTGTGCTGGCATATTTATCACGAAAGGCATTTTACCCGGCGCGAATACCTTTTCCATTGGTGCACATTGACACCGGACACAATTTCCCCGAGACTATGGAATACCGGGATTGGCTGGTGAACGAACTAGGCGTTAGACTGGTTGTCGGGTCCGTACAGGAAAGCATTGACAAGGGTCGTGCGAAAGAAGAGACTGGTTGGACAGCCAGCCGGAATGCGCTTCAAACGGTCACGCTACTGGATACGATCGAGCAGTATAAATTTGATGCAGCCATGGGGGGCGCCCGCCGCGACGAAGAAAAAGCGAGGGCAAAGGAACGGTTCTTTTCGCATCGCGATGAATTTGGTCAGTGGGACCCGAAGAATCAACGTCCCGAGCTTTGGAATTTATTCAACGGACGGAAACATATTGGAGAACACTTTCGTGTATTTCCGATTTCCAATTGGACCGAAATGGATGTTTGGCAATATATTTTCACTGAACAGATAAAGATCCCCACACT
The DNA here is from genome assembly GCA_964484845.1 of uncultured Chryseolinea sp. Taxonomy (GTDB): domain Bacteria; phylum Bacteroidota; class Bacteroidia; order Cytophagales; family Cyclobacteriaceae; genus Chryseolinea. The sequence goes on from CAZAHL010000432.1 coordinate 3,277, forward strand.
ATATTTTTCGCACGAGCGGGAAGTGATCGTTCGGGATGGTGCGATTCTCTCCACCTCACCGTGGTTGAAATTGAAACCGGGAGAAGTGCCCACGAAAAAAGTCGTGCGCTTCCGAACCTGCGGTGACATGCCAATAACTGGCGCCGTCGAATCAACAGCCGACACCCTGGAGAAGATTATTGAAGAAGTAGCCGCCTCCCGCAAAACCGAACGTGGCACCCGCGCCGACGACAAACGCTCGGAAACAGCGATGGAGGATAGAAAGAAAAGTGGATATTTTTGAGAGGGGCTTACAGCTTACAGCAAACAGCTTACAGCTTACAGCTTGGGGGCAGTGCTTCCACTCTTAGCTGTAAACAGTAAGATGTTAGCTCAAGTCTAAACTAGAATAAAAATTGAAACAAATTATTGAGGAGCTTACAGCATATAGCAATCAGCGTACAGGCCGAGGCAGTGCTTCCACTGTAAGCTGTAAACTGTAAGCTGTCAGCTATACGTCATTAAAAAACTAGAATTGAACAAATCATGTCAAACTTTGTAAACAACCAACTCTTACGATTTACCACCGCAGGAAGTGTAGATGATGGGAAGAGTACTTTGATCGGAAGGTTGCTATACGATAGCAAATCGATTTTTGAAGATCAGCTTGAAGCTGTTGAAGCTTCCAGTGTGAAGAAGGGTTTTGACTATGTCGATCTTTCGTTGCTAACGGATGGGCTGAAGTCTGAACGGGAGCAGGGTATTACCATCGATGTAGCGTATCGTTACTTTGCTACTCCTAAGCGCAAATTTATTATTGCAGACACCCCAGGTCATATTCAGTACACCCGTAATATGGTGACAGGAGCTTCTACTGCCAACCTCGCGCTGATCCTGATCGACGCACGCAAAGGACTGGTTGAGCAGACCCACCGGCATTCGTTCATTGCTTCGTTGCTAAAGATCCCACACGTAATCGTTTGCGTCAATAAAATGGATTTGGTGAACTACGATGAGCAGGTTTACGATAAGATTGTAGAAGATTACAAGGCGTTTTCATCCAAGCTGGAGGTATTTGATATTCAGTTTGTGCCGATCAGCGCACTAGTAGGTGATAACGTCGTGAACCGTTCCGAAAATATGGCGTGGTATCAGGGGGCGACTTTGATGCACATGCTGGAGACGGTGCACATCGAAAGCGATTATAATCACATCGACAGCCGCTTCCCTGTGCAATATGTTATTCGTCCGCAGTCAAAGGAACATCCTGACTTCAGGGGATACGCAGGAAGAATAGCAGGCGGTATTTTCCGCGCCGGAGAGGACGTGCTTGTTCTTCCTTCCGGATTCACCTCTAAAATAAAGTCCATCGAGTTAGGTGGTCAAGCTGTAGAAGAAGCGTTTGCACCCATGTCTGTTACGATGACATTAGAAGACGAGATTGACATCAGCCGGGGGGATATCATTGCCAAACCCAACAATCATCCGCAGTCTACCCAGGACGTTGACCTGATGTTATGCTGGATGAACCAGCGTCCTCTTAACCTGAATACAAAGGTCTACATTCGGCATAATACAAAAGAAGTAAAAGGGGTTTTAAAAGAGATCCAATACAAGCTCGATATCAGCTCTTTACAGCGCATTGAAAACGTCGGACAACTGACGATGAATGAAATCGCCCGCGTGAAGATTAGAACAGCCCAACCGTTGGCCATAGACAGCTATAGAAAAAACAGAATAACAGGAAGTGTGATTTTAATAGATGAAGGAACGAATGAGACGGTGGCGGCGGGGATGATAGTATAAGTTAGTTAGAAGATTCTTTGCGTCTTAGCGCCTTTGCGGTTCTACTATTTTTTTACCGCAAAGATTCTGTGTTAATAACCAAGGGATTTAATTTTTATTAATTTTGTTC
>CAZAHL010000433.1:0-5154 GCA_964484845.1 uncultured Chryseolinea sp.
GGTGAAGGCACTCCGGCTGAACATGTCCTGTCAAGGGGATGGCGCGAAAATTTGGGAGTTTGTTATAGCAGATTATATTAGCGCGCCATGACGGTTTCATAGGCTGGCTTTGCACATATTCAATAATGTTACTCAATTTTTGCTTTCCTTTTTCATTCTCATTTCCAGCTTGAAAATTTTCCGATCAACGCGAATCAAAAAAATTAAGATACCGGTAAGGATGATGACAAGTCCCAATACGACAACATAAATTTTCCCATCCTCTCGGAACGCATCTGCCATTTCAATTGACTCACTTCCCTGACTAAATATTTCTTCTGGCAAAAGAGCAAATAAGAATAGTGTCAACACCTTAATGATTTTCATCTTCTAGTTGATTTAATTTTCGAAGGCGTAATAAAATTGTTGTGAGCCAAAGGCCCAGCATAGAGAAACTCAGTATTGCAGTATACACTACCAATTTCATATTGTGCGAGAGGTCAAATAACCGAAAGGTAGGATTGTCACCACTTCCCGGATGAAGAGAATTTTGTGCCATCCTGGGTAAGATGTATATCAAAGGGATCAGGGCAGCGAAAGCAAAAATATTGTAAACAGCGCTCAGCCTCCCTCTTTGTGATTCATCACTTACTGAGTTTCTTAGAATAAAATACGCGGCATAAATTAAAAGACTGATTGCTGTGTTCGTAAGTTTTGGATCGTTTGTCCAGTACGTCCCCCAGGTAAAATTGCCCCACGCCATACCGGTGAGCAAACCCATCAATCCAAAGAAGAAAGCAACCTTGGCTGATTCGACAGCATAATCATCATATTTAAAGTCCGTTGTCCTTAAATGCTTGATAGATGCCCATACGGAAAAGGTGAAATGAAACATCATACAAAACCACATGGGCGTATGAAAGTAATTCAAACGGATGGTTTCATTCAAGATGGGAAGGCGCGGTACAGGTATAAAAAAACCACCAATGACCGTATAGTACAAAAGAATAATGGTCAATATTTTCCACCACGCAAGTTGAAATTTTTTTAGTGGTGGGTTCATAGAAGTGGGCACCCTTCCTATAGTTTGCTCAGAATTTTTTTATCGACATAGAAAGTTCCAAAAGGTAAGACGGAGGAAGCCATTACCACCAATACCCTGCTGATGTTCCATTTGTAGAGAATGCTGATCGATAACGTAGCAACAATAAAAATAACAAATAAGATACCGTGAATCAGACCAATTGCCTGCGTCGCTTCAGGAATACCTAAGAGATACTTAACGGGCATGGCAATAAAAACGAGCGCCAGTAAAGAGCATCCTTCCAAGAAAGCAACAATCCGTAGTCTGCCAATATGAGATTTAAAAAGGTCCTTCATAATATTAAAAAGTGAAAATTACACACTATAACGTTAAGATGGAAATTGTTTGACACCGGGATTACGAAATTGGCTATCAAATAAAAATTTCAACCAGCCTAAACATGATAGTAGCCTTGCGGGTCGGTAGCATTCTAATATATTCGCATTAACTAAAAACAGCTATGGGAAGTATTGAAAATAAAATCATCCTCATTACCGGTGGCAGCAAAGGGATTGGATATGGAGTCGCCGAAGCGCTGATAGAGGAGTCGGCAAATGTAGCGATCACGAGCAGATCTCAGTCTGCTGCGGATGAAGCTGCTGCGCGCTTAAATAAATTGGGCAAAGGAGAAGCACTGGGACTTGTCGCAGATGTTCGAAATGCGGATGCTCAGCAAAAAGCGGTTGATAGTGTTTTAAAAAAATGGGGAAAACTTGATGTACTGGTCGCGAATGCAGGGCTGGGTTACTTCGGTTCCATTGAAACGTTAACGAATGAACAATGGCTTGAGACTATTGATACAAATTTGACGGGTGTTTTTTACAGCCTTAAGGCATCCATCCCCGCGTTAAAAGAATCGAAAGGATATATCATCACGATGGCTAGTCTTGCGGGTACTAATTTCTTTGCGGGCGCTTCTGCCTACAATGCCAGCAAATTTGGATTGGTTGGTTTCACACAAGCCGCCATGCTCGATCTTAGAGGCTATGGGATAAAAGTAACTACGATTATGCCTGGTTCGGTAGCAACTGAATTTAACAATGCTAAATCAAAACCAGAAGATTCATGGAAAATACAACCGGAAGATATCGGTCAAATCGTTGTAGATTTACTAAAGATGCATCCACGAACGCTTCCCAGTAAAATTGAAGTGAGACCGAGTATGCCAAAATAATTGTTTATCAAACCCAGTATGAAATTAGCCATTCCAATTTTTAAGGTATTATTGTTCATCTGCATGGCGCTGGCTTCTGAAGCTCAGAACGCCAACAATGTAAAATGGAAGAATGTAAAAATTCTCGTCTACGCAAAAAACGGCAAAGGATACGTTCATGATAACATCGAAAGCTCTGTAAAATCAATTCAAAAACTAGGACAGGAAAAAGGATTTACCGTAGTAATCGCTAATGACGCCGCTACCTTTACAGAAGAAAATCTTAAACAATATACTTTTCTGCTTTTTACAAATACCAACAACGATGTATTTGATACTCCTGAGCAGCGACTAGCGTTTCGAAGGTATATTGAATCAGGCGGAGGATTCGTTGGTTTACATTCCGTATTAGGAACAGAGCGGAACTGGACCTGGTTTAAAATGATGTTAGGCGGATCGTTTGTCTGGCACCCAAAATTTCAGCCGTTAACCGTTAAGATTATTGACCCAACGCATTCATCAATACAAGGTTTACCCGCTCTGTGGACTAAGGAAGATGAATGTTATTTTATGAAGGAGATGTATCCGGGCATTAAGGTAGTATTGGCACACGACTTAAAAAGTCTGAGAAAAGATGAGGAAGAAAAAATTAAAACATTGTCGGGGTCATTTGCAAATTACTATCCAGCTACCTGGTATCAATATTTTGACGGCGGCGTTATCTGGATAACAACGCTCGGCCACGATAAGAAAGATTATGAAGATGCCACTTACCTCCGACATATTTTTCAGGGAATGCAATTTGTAGCGAGCCAGGTAAAAAAACAGGACCCTTCCAAAGCCTATGCTGCCGAATTTGAAGCACCCATTAAATAAAGGGTTTAAATTGACGATTTTAGATTTACGATTTTAGATTTATGCACGGATTGTGGCCCAGTGTTAAGTTCGCGCTATCTAATTCTTGGGAGTCGAAAAATAGCAATACTGATTTAAGCTAAATTTGTTAACTGAAGTACAAGACAATGAGTTGCACGCAACAAGCGGATAACCGAAACTTTAAACCTTAAACTTCAAACCCGAAACCATTTCAGAAAAACAATGTCGTGATTTACCGATCTAAAATTCTTAACTGAATCACAAAAACAATCTACCACGATCCCCAAGTGGATAACCGAAACTTTAAACCTTAAACTTCAAACCCGAAACTATTTTCAACTCGCCGATGCCGATTGGCGTTTCGGTCCTGGTTTCACGCTGGTTAAGTCAGCAATTTTAACTGGCAGACCTGACTCACAGCTCTTGCGCGCAGCAATTCCTACTAATATAGCAAAAGCACCATCGCGAACATTGGCTGCCTGATTTAGGGGATCCTCCGTTACGCCTGCAAAAATTTTATCTTTTAAAAGCTTATCTCCACCGCCATGACCGCTCGTGCCCTGGGGAACACGAATAAATTCACGTGTATCGAAATTTCGGTTTAAGACTATTTCATCATAAGGTTTTTCATCAATGGGATGACTTTCTTCGATCCAAACGTCAATCCTACCTTTCGTTCCGTTAAATGCAATTCGGTAACCTTCGTACGGTGAGTACGTAGTTAACGAATAGGCTACTTGTACGCCGTTAGCGTACTTTATAGTAGCTGCCATTTTATCGTAAATATTAATGTCTTCTTTCCATACGCAACCATCCCGTAAGTAACCATCGTGTTTTTCGTTGGCTACATAAAGATCCATGTAACTTTTGTTTTTAGTAATATCCATATAGAAGTTACACTTGCCTTTGTGGGGACAAGGCCTGCAATTCGTGTCGCGGAAACTATTATTTTTTCCATAGAAGTTTAAGGCACCCGTTGCATAGACTTCAGAGGGATCTGAATCAATCCACCAGTTAAGCAAATCGAAATGGTGACTTGCTTTGTGTACCCATAGCGTTCCACCTTTTTCTTTAAGCCTGTGCCAGCGTCTAAAATAATCGGCGCCGTGACTTGTATTGAGATACCAATGAAAATCAACAGAAGTGATATCTCCAATAGAATCATTTCTGAGCAATTCGTAAATTTTAGCGCGATGAGGAGAATACCGATAGTTAAAAGTGACTGTTACCTTCTTGCCTGTTTTCTTTTCCGCTTCTAAGATCGCTTCGCATTTTTGCTCATCGGTGGTCATGGGTTTTTCTGTAATAATGTTCGCACCCAGTTCCATACCTCTTATTATAAATTCATGATGGGTTGCATCCACCGTGGTGACGATAAGCGTGTCTGGCTTGACCTCCTTCATCATCTTTTCAAAGTCAGTAAAAGTCGGACAAGTGAATCCAGCATTTTTCTTAAAATATTCCAGCCTTCCAGGGTTTACATCACAAAGTCCAACGAACTCTACCTTATCAGGGTAAGATTCCAATACACTTTTCGACCACATTCCTTGTGCGCGACCCCCCGTACCGACGATAGCAAGTCTCATTTTCTTATCAGCCGACCAGGTCCCGGAAGCAACCGAGCTTAAAGGATTGACGATCATCGCTCCAGCAATAGCGCCTGTCGTGGCGATAAAATTTCTACGCGTTACACTGTTATCGATTTTCATTGGTAAGAAGTTATAGTACTTTAATTGGTTTAATGCTTACTGAATGTCAATTTGGACAATCGATTGCGCATTGTCAAATTTTTTATGTAAAAAGTAAACTGTCGGGACCAGGATGGTCTGGATTTAAGGATGAACGGGATGGATGAAGTAGCAAAATATGGTGCGGTGAAAATAAGTGAAAGTATATCGCATTTTTTGCGTCGGAATTAATGGATTGACACGATGAGGACAGGCATACTAGGAGGTTAAGATTAAAATCAGAACTAATTAATTAGACATTGAAAGGAAGATGTCACTACGCTCGGCATTACCGATCCGCAGCTTCGAGATTGGCAATTTCGAATAGCCGAAAT
>CAZAHL010000434.1:0-5130 GCA_964484845.1 uncultured Chryseolinea sp.
GATTGAAAGATTGCGTTATACGCCAATTTTACAATCTTTCAATTTTACAATCTTTCAATCTACCCATCCCTTACCCTAAAAATATTACCTTTACCTTTGAAAAAAATAAATTCTCATGGCGCTGGTAGAACTCATTATGCCTAAAATGGGCGAAAGCATTATGGAAGCCACGATTTTATCATGGTTAAAAAAGCCTGGTGATAGAATTGAGCAAGATGAATCCGTACTGGAGGTGGCCACCGATAAGGTAGATACTGAAGTACCTTCGACGCATGCTGGTGTTTTAAAAGAAATTCTGGCTGAAAAAGGCCAGATCGTGCCGGTCGGTAAGCCTATTGCTATCCTTACGGTTGAGGTTGAGGAGGAAGCAGAAGTTGATCAGCCTGCTATTCCTTCTTTGGCGGAAATTTCGACAACGGTGGATGCAATGGAAACTGCTTCCCATACGAATGGAACAGATCATACCTTTGATTTCAAATCAAGCTCAAAGTTCTTTTCACCCCTGGTAAAAAATATTGCGAAAGAAGAAAATATTACGGTGACCGAATTAGAAGCGATTGCTGGGTCGGGATCGGAAGGCCGCATTACAAAAAAAGATATACTCGATTATGTTGAACATCGTAAAACAGGTTCTCATGTCAAACCGGTACAACAAACAGTTTCCGTAACGGCTGTCCAGCCAAAAGTATCCGCATCGCTAAATGCAGGAGATGAGGTCATTGAGATGGACCGGATGCGTAAAATGATCGCAGAACGGATGCTTGAATCAAAACGGATCGCCCCGCACGTTACTTCTTTTGTAGAAGCTGATGTAACGAATATTATTTTCTGGCGCAATAAGGTTAAGAATGAGTTTCAAAAACGAGGCGGTGATCCATTGACCTATACTCCCTTCTTTATTGAAGCGGTCGTTAACGCCATCAAAGACTATCCGATGATTAACATTCAAGTGGATGGCGACAAAATCATCAAGAAAAAAGATATCAATATCGGTATGGCCGTGGCGCTTCCTTCTGGAAACCTGATTGTTCCGGTTATTAAAAATGCTGACCAATACAGCCTTGCAGGCTTAGCGAAAGTTGTAAATGACCTTGCCAAGCGCGCACGCGATAATAAACTGAAGCCGGATGAATTGTCTGGAGGAACGTTTACAATTTCCAACGTCGGCTCATTCGGCAACGTAATGGGTACTCCCATCATCGTGCAACCTCAGGTTGGTATCATCGCATTGGGAGCTATCCAGAAAAAACCGGCGGTCTTAGAAATGCCTTACGGAGATGTGATCGCTATTCGTCATAAAATGTTTTTATCACATTCTTATGATCATCGCGTTGTAGATGGAGCGTTAGGGGGCAGTATGGTAAGACGTGTGGCTGACTATTTGGAAAAATTTGATATGAGCCGTTCTCTGTAACTAAGGCTTGTATCATCCGTAAGTTTGTAATCCTTCAGGACTTAAAAATATGTCTAAGATTATATCCTTTATCAGTCGCAAAGGCGGAACTGGGAAGACTACGAACGCAATAAATCTGGCGACTACCCTGAACCAAATGGGTAAACATGTTTTACTGATTGAAACGGATGCCAATTATACTTTGAATACGCTTCGTAAGATGGAGTTATTCAAATCAAAAGAAAGTAAAAACGGATTTGAAATCTTAGGATCGCAGGATAATGTAATCGCGGATGAACTCGCCCACATCAAAACAAATCGAAAAGAAGATATTATTATCGTTGATAGTGCAGGAAAGACCACCGATGAAGGGATGAAAAAGCTTTGCCTGGTCAGCGACATGGTTATTGTTCCGACCAGTCTGACACAAAATGATTTGCTCGTCACTTATCAAACAGTTACTGATCTCGCACCCGCACGAGAACTGAATCCAAAACTAAAGATCCTTATTCTTCCCAATCGAATTCACAATGCAACCAATCTTGCCACCGTACGCCAACACCTGAAAAATCTGGATGCTATCATTTTGCCTGTCATTGTGCCTCAGAAAAATCTTTTCGTAAATTTCAGTACGTTGGAAGCAGAACAAGAATACCTCCCTATAGCCCAATCCATTCTGAACAATCTCGTATGAGTAAGAAAAAAAATACACTTCAAGACCTGGATGATTTTTTGAAGCAACAAGCTGCAACTTTAGTTACACCCGATTCTTTAACCTCAAATGCTGAAGCAGTACCCAAAGACAACTCTGTCGTGACGGTAAGGCACGAAGAAAATACAAAGCCAATTTCTGAAGATCATACACCTATACCATCCTCGGGAGACCCTGACTTCCGAAAAAAATTCTATGACTTTATAATCCAATCATTGGAAGCACAAAAAGATTCTTTACCTGAAGATAAAATGCTAATCAACACGGCGCTGTATTTAAAAAGCGGCAGCGACTGGAAGAATGTTATCCGTGATTATTGGAGGGGAATTAGTAAGAGGTAAGAGGTAAGAGGTAAGAAAGAGGTAATAGGTAATCAGGCTGTCACGGATAACTTTTAACTATTAACTTTTAACTATTAACCGTTAACGAGTAATATTGCGTTTCAATAGACGCATATGAAATTCGGAACAAAAGCAGTGCACGCTGGCGTTGAGCCTGATCCATCTACGGGGGCAATTATGACCCCTATTTATCAAACTTCTACCTATGTTCAGGAGTCGCCTTCCAAGCATAAAGGTTATGCGTATGCCCGCGGCACAAATCCTACACGCAATGCACTACAAAAAAGTATTGCTGCCTTGGAGAACGGAAAGTACGGCATTTGCTTTTCCTCCGGAATGGGCGCAACGGATGCGGTGATTAAATTGTTGAACCCGGGTGACGAAGTGATTACGAGCAATGATTTGTATGGAGGATCTTACCGGATGTTCAAACGCGTTTTTGAAAAATTCGGAATCAAATTTCATTTTATCGATCTCACGAATAAATCTAACATTGAGCCCCTTTTAAATAACAAGACAAAACTTCTTTGGCTTGAAACACCAACCAATCCTTTAATGAATATTATTGACATTAAAGGATGTGTAGATTTAGTAAAAGGAAAAAAAATATTAGTAGCGGTCGACAACACATTTGCTTCTCCCTACTTGCAAAATCCCCTTGAACTAGGTGCGGACATCGTCATGCATTCCGTAACAAAATATCTCAGTGGGCACTCTGATGTAATCATGGGTGCACTGGTTATGAACGACGAAAAACTTTACCAGGAATTATCCTTTATTATGAACTCGTGCGGAGCGGTTCCCGGGCCACAAGATTCCTTTCTGGTACTTCGCGGAATAAAAACACTTCACCTGAGAATGGAACGTCATTGTTTCAACGGACGAAAAATAGCCGAGTATCTAAAGAATCATCCAAAAGTAGGGAAAGTTTATTGGCCTGGTTTTTCAGACCATCCCAATCATGAAATTGCAAAAATGCAGATGAAGGATTTCGGGGGAATGCTTTCGTTTAGCTTAAAAGACGATAGCATCGAAAAAGCGACGCATTTAATGGAAAGCGTTGAACTGTTTTCCCTGGCCGAATCATTGGGCGGTGTTGAATCGCTTATCAATCATCCAGCGTCTATGACTCACGCAAGCATACCAAAAGAGGAAAGGATCAAAAATGGTTTAGTCGATTCATTGATACGGTTGAGCATCGGAGTGGAAGATGTTGAGGATCTGTTGGAGGATCTGGAGCAAGCACTGTCAAAGGCTTAATGACCAAACGCCATAGTGTTAAAAATTTAATCGTGGAAAACTTCGGAGTTTTTCTATTTTAGGAGCCAAATTCCCCGAATGGACAAAAAAAATTTAAAGCTCCTCTTTAGCGTCCCTGTAATTGTTGCTGCCCTGGGATACTTCGTTGACATCTATGACCTGCTTCTTTTTAGTATCGTTCGAAGACCCAGTCTTATTGCTTTAGGAATACCGGAAAGCGATTTGCTGGCACAAGGCGAATATCTTCTTCGTATTCAAATGACGGGGCTCCTTGTTGGCGGATTGATATGGGGAATCATGGGCGACAAACTTGGAAGGCTTTCCGTATTGTTTGGCTCTATTCTTTTGTATTCACTCGCCAATATCGCCAATGGTTTCGTAACTACGTTGGATCAATATGCCTGGCTTCGTTTTATTGCAGGTGTTGGACTGGCGGGTGAACTTGGCGCAGGGATCACCCTCGTGTCTGAAATACTTCCTGCAAATTTAAGAGGTTATGGAACGACCATTATCGCAACCGTGGGACTCATGGGCGCTGTAGTGGCAAACTTCCTTTCTAAAATGTTTGAGTGGCAGATCTCGTACTTCATTGGAGGAGGATTGGGATTAATGTTACTTCTTGCGCGCGTTAGTGTTTTTGAATCGGGAATGTTTTTAAAGACAAAAGAAAAAGAAGTTGAACGCGGAAATTTCTTTCAGCTTTTTACCAAGCGAGCGCGATTCTTAAAATTTATGGGTTGCATCTTCATTGGTTTACCCATATGGTATACGATCGGTATTCTTATTACATTTTCTCCGGAATTTGCTAAAGCATTAAAAATTGAAGGGATCGTTGCAGCAGGTGATGCTGTTATGTTCAGTTATATAGGGCTGGCTGTCGGAGATTTGTGCAGTGGTGTGAGCAGTCAAATTATTGGTTCCAGAAAAAAAATTCTGACACTTTTTATGTTCCTAACCCTGATCTTCATTTTATTCTTTCTTTTTATACCAATCAAGACTTCAGGATTTTTCTACTTCGCGTGTTTTTGTTTAGGTGTGGGTATTGGTTATTGGGCATTGTTTGTTACAATAGCCGCAGAACAATTCGGCACGAATCTACGCTCTACTGCAGCCACGACAGTTCCCAACTTCATTCGTGGAACGGTTGTTCCTCTAACACTAGGGTTCAAAGTCCTGAGGGACGAAGTGGGCATTATTTATGGAGCCCTGATTATTGGTGTTGTAACTATCGTTATTGCGTTTATAGCCTTGCAGTTAATTGATGAGACTTATGGACGGGATCTCAATTTTGAAGAGATTGATTAGTTCGTATCTTTCGGAAATTGTAGTCTAAGCTTGCCCAAGCAAATCGTAAAATGCGTCCTTTGTGATTAAGAATACTGTTTTTCTATTGCTTTTTTTGGCACCTGCTCTTCCTTCTATTG
>CAZAHL010000435.1:0-5114 GCA_964484845.1 uncultured Chryseolinea sp.
CGGCTTCATCTGCTCGATCATTTGAAGCCGCCACCGGAAGATAAATTTTGTCGATGACCGTACTCTTGGCAAGCAATACGCTTCTTTCGATCAGGTGCTCTAGCTCGCGGATATTACCTGGCCAGTCGTAAGACATCATTTGTTTCATAACGGAGTCAGAAACGCCAATGATGTTTCGGGCAGCCTTCCGGTTGTAATAGTCTATGAAGTGGTTTGTGAGTGCAGGAATGTCTGACCTGCGATCACGTAGCGCTGGCAATTCAATTGGAAAAACATTTAACCTGTAATATAGATCCAGGCGGAATCTTCCTTCAGCTACTTCTTTCTCCAGGTTCCGGTTGGTTGCTGCTATGATCCGTACATCGATCTTGGTGACGCTTTTAGCACCAATCCGTTGAACCTCCCTTTCCTGCAACGCTCGTAAAAGTTTAACCTGCAATTCAGTTGGCAGTTCGCCAATTTCATCGAGAAATATCGTACCATGATCCGCCTGTTCGAATTTTCCAATCCGTTTGTCATGTGCCCCCGTAAATGCCCCTTTTTCATGGCCGAATAGCTCAGACTCAATCAACGTTGGAGCAAGCGCCGCGCAATTCACTTTTATAAATGCGTTGCCTTTTCTTGGCGAAAGATTGTGAATGCTATCTGCTATTTTTTCTTTGCCGGTTCCTGTTTCTCCTAAGATTAGAACCGATGTGTCAATGGGTGCTACCCTGCGTATCAGATCCATAACATTTAAGAACTCAGGGCTGCCTCCAATAATCCCGTCGAAATGCAATTCTGAATTCAATGAGCTTTCAACTAAAGGTGGATGGCCGTTGAATTTCATTGAAAGGGCAGCCTTTTTATCAAAGGTGGCGATACTATTTAGGACTGAACTTATTGACTGCTGGAGACGCGATATCCCATTAAGGTTTTCGGCATTATATCCTTCTGATGTTCGTCTGAAAAAACTCATCGAGAAAATATACCCATCCGAAGCTAAGAATGGCAAGACAAGGTTCGAGCACACACCAAACGTTCTCGCCATCAAAGCCTTCATTGGGTGATCGGCGAACAGTTTGTTAAAATCGTCTCCGTTGTACCACCCAGGTGATCCGTCGGAAGGGGTGTGCATAAGCTTGAATTTGATTTCTTCGAGTTTTAAACCCGAGATAACCGAAAGTTCGTCAATACCAATTATCTGATATTCGTCGAAGCTGATGCGAAGCAAAATAACTCCGCTGAAACTGGTGTCTTCTCGGCCCTTAAACTTTAAGGCAAGGCAATCAAATGGTATGTATTGTTGCAATGCAATGGCGGTCTTTAGAAGCTTCTGATTCCAGTTTCCTTCTGTATTTTGGATATCATACAATTCCTTCTGTACCAACGCCTCGATACGCCATATTGCTTCGAGACTCTGGCTATGACGGTAGAAGGCAATTTCCAGTGTCACCAAAAGATCTTTTTCCCGGAAGGGTTTAACCAAAAAGCCCGAAGGGTCGGTAGCCTTCGCTACTTTCAGAATTTCCTCATTCGAATTTGCGGAGAGGTATACAAAAGGAATATTATCTTTCTTCAGGTGCTTGGCAAGATCGATACCGGTTAACGTTCCCATTAAGAAGATGTCAAGTAAAACCAATTCCGGCTTTTCTTTTTCAACTATTTCCAAAGCTTTCTTAACAGAGCGGGCCATACCACAGACGATGTATCCGGCGTTGGTCAACATCAGCTTCAGATAGTCGGCTTCTATGAACTGGTCTTCAACAATGAGGATCTTTTCTTTCATAGCACAATTGGTTGTGACACGAGTGAGTCAGGAACACTTACAAAATCGGCATTTTGATTGAACGCGATTTGTATGAACACGCCATTGTTATTTTTGATCGTAAAACGCCCGCCTATATCCTCTGTCAGTCCTCTCAAGAGGTTCATGCCCATCGAGCTGCATTCCCCGAACTTAAAACTCGTTGGAAGGCCTGCGCCATTGTCTGCAATTGTTAATACTATTTCATGGGTTGATCCATGGTGCAGCAAGATTGAGATGAGGCCGTCGTTATTTTTGTATGCATACTTTATTGAGTTCGTCACAGCTTCATTAATAATGAGGCCAATAGGAAGAGCATATGATACTGCGAATGTGATAGGGATAACCTGAATGTCAAATTGAATTCGACTTGTGTCAAAGCTATCTTTTAGATATTCGACAAGGTCATGAATGTAATCTTTTATGTTTATTGCTGAAAGATCAGTCGATTGATATAATTTTTGATGAATCAAGGACATTGCATGAATGCGGTGTTGACTGTCACGTATTGCAATCAGAGCTTCCTCATTCTTCAGGTAATTGGATTGTGTGGCCAGCAGGCCCATGACTGTTTGGAAATTATTTTTTACACGATGATGAATTTCTTTGACTAACCATTCCTTTTCTACTACCAGCTGTTGAAGAGAAATATTTTTTGAATTAATTTCAGACTGCTGCAGTTGCATTTTTTTTTGAATCGTTAGTCTGTGCCGTAGAAATATGAAAAGGATTCCTATGATTAAAAGTAGTAAGGCCGCGCCGGCAACCGTAATATTTTTTATAAGCCCAATCTGGTTCAACTCGCTATGTTGCAATTGCGCTTGCCGCGATAATAGCTGGATATCTTGTTCTTTTTTTTCTGTTTCGTATTTTATCTGAAGTTCAGCGATCTGCTTGCTCCTGTTTTTAGTAAAAATGGAGTCGCTTAATGCTTTATGCTGCCGAAAGTGATTGATAGCTGAGAAATACTTGTTTTCTGCAGAATCAACTTTAAATAAAAGGAGGTGTGTATCCATTTTTTGGGCAAGACTTGCCGACTGGTTTTCAAACCTCAAGACTTTTTCCAGATAGGGTCGGGCTAGTTGGTAACGATTTTGTCTGACATAGAAATTCCCTATTTTAAAATAGGCTTCAGTCGTCGTTACTCTGGCATATACATCGTATCCCCACATTTCTTTCTTGAGATGCAAGACGGCCTCTGCATCCCAGGCAATCATCTCCAGGTATTTTTTTTCTGCTTGATCATATTTCCTCAATGCGTTGTAGCAGTCCCCAAAGCTGGATGCGACAATTTTTTTGTCTACAAACCGTATCGGGACATTTTCTGATACCATTCTCTTAAGGAACTCCAGCGCCTCGTTAGGCTTTTTCCGCTCAAGAAAGCCATTAACTATCCTTGCGCAGATCGGGAAAATTTGAACATCCCAATTGGCTCCAGGGTTGTCAAGGCTAAATTGATACCACCGCAAGGCCTTATCCGTCTCACCCAATTGATCATATACGCTGGCCAGTTGGTAGGCCGCGCTACCCAAATAATAATTTTCACCAAGAGAGTCAGCGTTATCAAATCCCAAAAGCGCATAGCGAAGCGCCTCGTCATGCTTACCCAAGTTAAGGCAGGCTTTTGAAAGAAGAAGGTAGTATGACTGAAGTTTCTTGAGTCCGAGCGATTTTTTTATTCGTATTCCTTCGAGAAGATATTGTTCCGACAAATCGTATCGGTTGTGCAACGAATGTACAGATGCAAGCGTCTTGAGTACACCCGGTATTTCGTGGGTTATGTTTAGCTTGTTATATAATAAAAGCGCCTGTTCGAAATAAAGAATCCTGTCTTTATAGGTGCTGTCGGTGTCAGGCATATACAAGGCGAATTCACTCCACCAAAATGCCTCCTTGGCTGAGTCACCGGCATGGTGTAGCTGATCAATTACTTTTTTAAAGGCATTCGCTCCGAGTTTTATTTCGCCCCGCGAGAAGTAGTATTTTGCCAGTGCCCGAAGACTTTTATGCTGCAGGCCTATCAAGTGAATAGACTCGCTGATGGTATTTGCTTCTCTTATGAACAGATAAGCTGTGTCTAAGTTCGCTGACAATACCCCAGGCCTAAACATATAGTGCTCGCCCAAGGATATCAGAATGTGAACTCGCAGCGGTCCGCTGGTAGTTTTCATTACCAACCTAGCTGACTTGATATCTTTTTTCTCCCTGTATGAATCGGCGATGTAGAAAATCGCTTTTTCTTTGCCGCTATTAAATTGAAGTCGGTCGCTAAGAACCTTCGCCTGCTTCGCCATCATTAAGGCGCTGTCGAGGACGGTTGCATGGTCAGGTTTCTCATACAGATAGATGCTGGTTATTTCAAGCAACAAGTTGACGCGATTCGTATCAGCAGCACTTTTTTTATAATTGCGTAATAATTCGTGGAGCCTTGCCTGAGGGAAGGCATTTACTCCCACAAAGAGGCAAGCGCAGAAAAGAATGGTCCCGAAGTTCGACATAATTCATTGAGATGCAAAAACGTGACCTAAAGAACCTGTTAGGAAATTACCTTAACTAATCGATCGATACATGCCGAATAATGACTGGAAAACAAACGTTTTGAAAATCCCCTCTATGCAGGCCGACTCGACCCTCAACTAAAGTAATGTTTTATTTCGTGGTATTGCCTTAAATGCCGCGAAATATCGCGGTCAAGGTCACTCCAATGTAATCCCACAGGTACATTCTGGTAGTAGTCATCTACAACATCCGTTGGAGTTGTGCTCTTGTTCTAACGCTAGTTTCAAAAAGCCGTTGAGTAAAACATGGTTATTTCAGAGAAGAACTACTGTTTCCTTTCGCGTTTTTAATATCGAAGTCGCGATATGCCGCGTTCGAGTTAAGCCATTCATGTATGTAAAGAGATGATAATCAGAGCTATGTAATTACGGTACTCTTTTGGCAGTTGCCGGGTCAAACCTCTTACCCATGAGCGCTAACCAATCAAGAACAGTACTATTCATAACAGGTGCCTTTGTAAGTAATACATGTTGGGACGAGTGGAGATCCTATTTTGACAAAAGGGGATTCACCACACATGCACCTCCGTGGCCGAACAAAGATGGGCCTGCAGAGGAACTCAGAAACCGTCATCCGGACAAAGGTATCGCCTCTAACAGGCTAGATACGTTGACCGATTATTTTGCAAAAATCGCTGCGCAATTTTCGGAAAAACCTATTCTGATAGGCCATTCAGTCGGGGGCCTGATCGTGCAGTTACTTTTGCAAAGGGGCATTGGATCGCTCGGCATTGCCATCCATTCTGTGCCGCCCCAAGGCATATTCACCT
>CAZAHL010000436.1:0-5100 GCA_964484845.1 uncultured Chryseolinea sp.
AAGCTTTATGAGCAGTTGTTGCAGGGTAACCAAAATCCATTTATTCAATTGAACCAGGCTATCGCCCTATATTATGCAGGGCAAAAAAGCAGTGCATTTTTGCTATTACATGAATTGCAGGGACAGGCCATTTTTAGCCAGTATTGCTTACTCAATACAACTCTGGGAAAGTTTTACCATTTAGAAGGTGATGATTTAAAGGCAAAAGAATTTCTTCTTAAAGCTTATGGCCAAACCAATTTTGCAAAGGAAAAGGATTTCATTCAAAAGATGATTAAAAAGCTGAAAGGACAATGAGCAATGAACAATGAGGAATGAACAATGAGGGCCACCTTCAATCTTCCAATTTTGTAATCTTGCAATTCTAATTGTAAATTGGTCTGATGCGAAGAACATACGGAAGAATTATGCGGCCGTGTTAATCCCGTTAAGTAGCCATTATAGCCATAAACAAAGCGATCAAGCCCCTATGTTAAAATACCTCTTCCTTGTCGCAATTTGCGTGGGCTTTGGACAACATCTGTTTGGCCAGGCGCTCCTAGAAGGGAAAGTTATTGATAGAATTACAAACAAACCTTTACCATTTGTCAATGTCTATATAAACAATACCACCATAGGTACCACCTCTGATCTTGGCGGTGAATATAGCCTGCCTATTCCGTTAGGTGAATCAGAAGTTATTTTTTCATTTGTTGGATATCATTCACACAAGGCAAAAGTTTCGGTACCCGTTGCAGGTCCCGTACACTTTGATGTTAAATTATTTCCATCCAAACAAGAATTGAAAAATGTAACAATTAAAGGGAGTGCTGATAAAGAGTGGGAGCGGCTTATGAAGCGTTTTGAGAAAATTTTTCTCGGTGAAAGTTCGGCGGCCTCCAAATGTAAGATACTCAATCCCTGGTGCATTGATTTGAAAATGACAAAAATTTCAGGCAGGTATTTTCTCGAGGCGACGGCATCTCGCCCGTTAGAAATTGAGAATAGTGCACTTGGCTATAAAATTCGATACGATTTACAGTTCTTCAGCGCCAGCAAAGATGCCTTCAAGTTCAGCGGCTTTGTTCATTTTAAAGAAATTGAAACAACCGATTCGATCCAGGCGGCGCAGTGGGCTAAGAACCGACTGGATGCCTACAATGGATCCAGTAGGCACATGTTTAAATCTATTTTAGAGGATCGATTGGAAGAAGAAGGATTTTCTCTTTACGCTTATAGATTTCCTGATAGCAAAATTCCCCGCTCAAAAATATTCGCGAACGATCTGGGGGCCATTATAACACCTTATCGACCGACAGTATTTCGCTTAGATACAGCTAAAGGAAAATATATTTTACCGGTGGAGAAGAAGATAGAAATTCATTACCAACACTCTATCACCCCCTTAAAAATTTACGCTGATATTCCATTTCCTGTGGCACAAATGGCTTTCAAAGAACCGCAAATTGAAATTAACAAGGATGGTGTTCTTTTGAATCCTGAAACAATAGTTACAATAGGGTACTTGAATTCATTGCGAGTACCTTATCTATTACCTTATGACTACCATCCTGAAAATCGACCTGCTTTTATTCATATAAAACCTGTTTCGTTAGACGTCGCGAAACTTGAAGCCTTGCAAGAAAAGGTTTATTTGCATACCGATAAATCCTATTATTATCCCGGTGACGCGATCTGGTTCAAAGGTTATCTTGTGCATCATTCTCCGTACTTAACGGATTCTATGAGTGCGGTACTTTATGTAGATTTAATAAGTCCAGAACATAAAATACTGGAAACAAAAAATTTTCGAATTGATAGTGGCCGGGTTAATGGCGACCTGGTTCTACCCGGTTCCCTACAATCGGGAAATTATTACTTACGCGCTTATACAAATTGGATGCGCAATTATGACGAAACTGATTTCTTTATCAAGCCTCTTCCTGTGTTAGGATTTTATGATAGCGTAGATCCGGCGAGCGAAACTCCAGCCGACACTTTGAATTCCCCTTTACAAATTAAAATCACTCCTCACAAAGTTATGTATACGACGAGAGACTCCGTATCTCTTACCATTTCCTTAAGGGACGAATTCGATAATCCGGTTGAGGCTGATTTGTCGATCTCGGTAACCGATATTCAAAGTGTTGTGCCCTTTTCCCGGGAAATGGACATAGTTAAGTTTTTTATTAACACCGATTCCACTTCTAACGTAATTAAAAAGGAAAAGACCTTTCAGGTCGAACGGGGAATAAGTTTGAGCGGTCAATTTAAAACGGATAAAGGCAAGCCAAAGAGAACTAAGCTTAACATTGTGCAAGGCAATTTGGACGACCTGGTTAACGTCGATACGGATGACCAAGGACGATTTTGGATCACTGGATTTCAATTCTTCGACAGTACCGAATTCGCTTTTCGTGGAACGGATGAGAGATGGAGAAAGGTGTATGGCAAAGTATCGCTATCAGCCGAGGACGTTCCCGATGTGCCTGCGGAGTTACCGGTAATTCCATTACACTTAAGGAAGCGAGAAAATAAATATTTCCCCTTTCTTGCTTACAACGAGTCAGATACTGTAACTCTTCTGAAGGAAGTCATCATTGAAGCAAATAAAATTGAAGAGAAACCACCCGAGTTCCCCAGTATTGGATCGGCAGATCAGGTCTTGGATGAGAGCTTTTTTAAATCAACACTTGGTCAGGACCTAATGACAGCACTTGAAGGACACGTGGCTGGCTTGAGGCTGATCTGGAATGGTGATGGCATCAATCATTCCGTTCGTTTAGGAGGAGGATTCAATGCTTTCGAAAAATCAGCCGAACCGTTGTTAGTTGTCGACGGAGTGCCTGATCATAGCGACCTGCCATTTATTGAAAAGATTCGTGTTTATCATCCTTCCATGATCAAACGTGTGGAGATCTTTAGGTTTGGAAGCGCGGCAATTTACGGAGCGAATGGCGCAAATGGGATTATTGCCATTTATACCAATAATGGCACAGAAAAAACCAAGCGTAAAGAAGGTTATGATAAATCCTTATTTCAATTAGAGACTATTCATGGCTTTACAGTTCCGAAAACTTTCGCTAGCCCTTCTTACAAAGGACTAGAAAGACAAAAAGCATCTGCCGATTACAGGAGCACTATTTATTGGGATTCAGGCCTCGCTACTGACAATGAGACTGGAGAAGTTTCTCTTTCTTTTTATGCTGCGGATATAGAAACCCGATATCGTGTCATTGTAGAAGGAGTTACTTCAGGCGGCCATCCTATTCATGCGGTAGCTTATATTGAAATCTCAAATTGAACCGTCCTCTGGCTCCAACGAATAGCTAAAGAAATGTTTTTCGAAATGCACCTATTGCCTATACGCAAATTGACGCCTATAAGAATCCTTCACATTCCCAGTCAGGATTAAATATTCAATGTTAGAACTCTTTTACTGACAATCTTGATACACATAAGAAATTCGGTGAGTATTCGTTTGCTTGCCCGCTTTATCTAATGTTTTTGACACCACTTCTGAAGGTAGATTTTTGCTATTATAATCATTCGTGTAAAGTGTAGTGTTATGTTATGTACCTCCCATTGACCTGTCGTAGGATTTGCATTATAATAAACAGATTTTGTCACATTTTGCTATTCAAATCTGATAATAAAGAGCGGTGTGACGCTTTTTAATGAAAAGAAACAACGATTCTCGCCAAAGGGCTGATGTGACGATTCTGCCCCTTTACGTTCAAAACATTAAAGTGTCCTTCTATAACTTTAAATAACGAGGTCCATTCTCCATTTCAATTATTCAGGTTGGGGATTTTTCTTCACACGTGTTCCATAGTCTTTTTTTAATGAAGGCGTTTTTTGAAAGAAATTTCATGGTTCGTATCAAGAATTTCTTAAAACGCTTCAATTAGTGGTACCGCAAGGACAAGCATGCAATTTGTATTTCATTCTCAGGGAAGTAAGAATTTAAGAAATGAAAAATGATAATACAATAGTACTAGCTATTGCGGTTTATGCCGCGGCAATGACAATGCTCATTCACATGGTGGTCGCTGCATAGATAGTCCACTCAAAGCAATGCCATTCGTGGTCTGTGCCAGAGAGTTGAGAGCGGATTAAGTTTGTTTATGACCATAAGCAACGATTTACCCATAGATATGGTCTCTTTAGAATAAAAAGCATGTCAAATAATAAATCATGCTTGTAGCAGCTAGTTGAATTTAAATTTACTAATTTGTATGTCCATGAAATATCTCACGATCATCGTCCTAACAATATGCGCTTGTTCTTCTTCTTTTGCGCAAAAAAAAATAAAGAATTCCGAAGAAGGGGCTGTCAAGGCTCCCGTTAAAACGGTTTCAAACTCCGAACGACTTTACTTACTTTCCACAAATCAGACGACTTCGGAAATTACAAAGGCTGAATTTGACAATCTCAATAAGAAGGATATTGATTATGTTAAAGTGTTAAAGGACCCCGCTTTAATTAGTATGTATGGTGGAAAGGGCAAAAGAGGAGTTGTGCTTATCGTAATGAAAGGAAATCAGGAAAAAAAAAGAAACAAAAATAGGCAAGGGTAACTTTTGACTTCTTAAACTTACTAACCCTGGAGCATACTTAGATCCAGGTTAAGAGTGAGATGACGCTTATTACTTAGCCGCCCCCTCCAAAATCTTAACAAGTTCTACCGGCTTTGACCATTGCGGATTGTGATCTGCGATCATCTCAATAGATTTCCATTTACGTTGTTTGGCTCGTTCTGCAAAAAAACTAAACGTATCCTCCTGAGGCGTTTTACCCTCATCTACCGTAAGAATGTAAACGCCCGTAATATCTCTTGCTTTCAAGTTTTTTAATTCAATGGGTTGACTGAAAGTTTTTATTGATTGGGGTACATCCCGCGGCGGCGGTTGATCGGCCTTTACCCAGGAGGGAACAATCATTCCATCTTTTTCCATGGGTTTCGTCCAATTAGAACCTTGTGGGTTGGCGGTGAAAACACTTTCACCATCGTTGGGTAAAAAGGCGTCGAGATAAATAAGTTTCCGGATTCTTTCCGGAACGCGATCAGCAACGCCCGTAATAACCATGCCGCCATAACTATGACCGACTAATATAATG
>CAZAHL010000437.1:0-5096 GCA_964484845.1 uncultured Chryseolinea sp.
ATGTATATCTTAACCGTTTTGCATAAGTAGTGTATTAATTTAAAGTTGTTGCTGATGTATATGGAAACCAAATATGATGAGATCTATAAGAAGATCTGGGATCTCTCACCCCATTCTAAGAACGGCGAATCATATAATGAACTAACCAGATTGACGCAAGCATTGATCCATATATATGATTTCCAAGATCGATTAACAATAGACCCTTTTAGTTCAACGCGAGACCGCAAGCTAAGTCAGCCGTTTGAACGAATTAAGGCCTTGTTAAACCATAGCACATGCCTTGTAACAGGCGGATTAGGATGTGTAGGTTCTAATTTGGTAAATGAACTCTTAAAATTTAATGTAAAACGAATTGTTATTTTAGATAAGAATACTCATTCTCCTTACACGATTAAGGCTGATCCTTGCATTGTTACCGTCCATGGAGATATTCGTGATACCCAAGTTATTTATAATACTTTTACTAAATATCAGCCGGATTTTGTCTTTCATGCTGCTGCTCAACGGGATCCCGGATACGCTGAATCCCATATTGTAGAGACCGTTACAACCAACGTTTTGGGTACACTCAATGTTGTAAAAGCTTGTGAGCAAAGCGGAACTGTAAAACAATGTATTTTTTCCTCCACAGGAAAAGCCAGTCGATACCTTACCGAAGAAGTATATGCCGGATCAAAAAAGATTTGTGAAAATATTTTAGATCTTTATGCAAGAGAAGGAAGGGTAAAATACGGGATGGTTCGATTTACCCATATGCTCGATAACAGTTTGATGAACGATCAGATAAAATCCAGCAGTGAGAATGAAAATTTTGTGGGAGTCCATAGTCCTGGTAAGTATGTTACCGCTCAGAATAAAAAAGAGGCCGCTAGCCTAATGTTGAATGCGCTGCTTTATTCACAAGACAAGCAGTGTAATTTTTTACTCGTGAGAAATTTGGAATGGCCCGTAGAAAGTTTGCAGATGGCCCTCTACTATATAAAAAAATCCACGCGAAATGTTCCCGTCATTTTCATAGGGAATCCTGTGGGTTATACTGAAAAGTTCTTCAGAGGCCAAATGGACTGGTCTGATCCGTCTGAACTCAATCTCCTTATTAATGTCTATGAAAATAAATTCCGGACATTTAACGAGGAGAAGGATATCGTTATCTCGCATATTTGCTCTAGCTCAAAATCGGTCATTGAAAAAGCGCTTTGTAATATTGAGAGAGCGACGGGCGAAAAAGAAACTAAGGCGAGCCTCATTGAAGGATTAAAAGACATAGTTCGGGATTCATTAAAAAAGGTAAACAAGAAAGATACGGTAGATATCCTTAACTGGGGTCTACAGCAAAAATTTCTTGACATCGAAAAAGCCAAGGTTTCCGATTATGGTGCAATTATCCCTCTCCTTCTTGAATCGTTGGAAAGAACAGAATACAGTAAGCAGGTGGAGGGATTAGTATATAAAAAAGCTTCCTAGATCGACGGAGGAAATACAAAACAAAAATAAGAGTTATAGATACAGGATATAGCATTACATGATTTCCCTTGATCAAAACCTGCTTGAAACTCTCATTGCCACCGTCGAGCCATCCGCCGATGAGTGTTGTGGATTTCTCCTTGGTCATGAAGAGGGTGACGATCGTCACATTAAAAGCATTTTGGCGGTCGAGAATTCAGCTCCTGAAAATAAGTCCCGGAATTTTGCGATTACTTCAAAGGATTACCTCAACGCAGAAAAGTTTGCTGAGAAGCACCAGCTGCGATTGCTGGGAGTTTATCACTCACATCCTAACTCTCCTGCAATACCCTCAGAATATGACCGGATTGCAGCGCAGCCGTATTTCTCGTATATCATTCTTTCAGTGAATAATAAAAAGTTTAATGCTATGCGTTCATGGAATCTAAATAGTAACTTTCAGTTTGAAGAAGAATCCTTGTCTATCATTTATTCACAATAAACTCTTACATGGCTACGGTAATCATTCCAACACCCCTTCGTAAATTCACCAATAACACCTCTAAGCTTATCGTTCAGGCAAATACGGTTTCCGATATTATTCAAAAGCTCACAGATGATTTTCCGGAGCTGAAAAAACATTTGCTGGATGCGAATGGAAAGGTGCCATCCTTTATTAATATTTTTGTAGATGATGATGACATTCGGAATTTGCAACAGGAGAAAACGGCAGTGACGGAAAATACGGTTGTCAGTATTGTACCTGCCATCGCGGGGGGTGCACCATCCTATAATTATTATCCTCTATGAATCACGAGAACGTCCAATTTTCAAAAGCAGAATTAGCGCGATATAATCGTCATATAATCATCAAGGAATTTGGACTTGATGCTCAAAAAAAATTAAAAGCGGCCAAAGTCCTTGTTATTGGATCAGGTGGCTTGGGAAGTCCGATGCTACTCTACCTGGCTGCCGCAGGAGTGGGCACAATTGGGATTGTTGATTTTGATGTCGTCGACGATAGTAACCTGCAGCGCCAAGTACTGTTTGGAATTCAGGAGGTAGGTCAGCCAAAAGTAGAAGCCGCTAAACGGAGACTACAATCCCTAAATCCATTTATAGATATTCATGTTCATAATATTCAGTTCACTTCTAAAAATGCATTAGAGCTTATTAAAGAATATGATGTAGTGGCAGATGGCACCGATAATTTTCCTACGCGTTATTTGGTGAATGATGCCTGCGTTCTTTCAGGTAAGCCAAACGTTTATGCTTCCATCTTTCAGTTTGAAGGTCAAGTCTCTGTATTTAATTATCGCAATAACAAAGGCGAGCTAGGACCTAATTACCGTGACTTGTATGCAACACCCCCGCCTCCGGGATTGGTACCTAGTTGTGCAGAAGGCGGTGTACTGGGAGTTCTTCCAGGCATTATTGGAAGTTTGCAAGCCCTTGAAGTTATTAAAGTGATAACAGGTGTTGGCGACATCCTGAGTGGGCGCTTCTTTATTTTCGACGCCCTTACGTTTGAGTCAAGGACGTTTAACCTTAAACGCAATCCAACCAATCCTCTTAACGGAACTAATCCAACGATTAAGGAACTCATCGACTACGAGGAATTCTGCAATCTAAAGGCAGCTGAAAGAGCTGTAAAAGAGATTTCTGTCAAAGAACTTTATGATTGGCAGATGCGCGGCGAAGATTTTCAGTTCATCGATGTTCGCGAACCTCATGAGTATGATATTGTGAACCTAGGAGCTCAGCTAATTCCGCTGGGTGCGATTTGTGAACATGTTGACGACATTAATCGAAAGAAAAAAGTTGTAATTCATTGCAAGACTGGAAATAGAAGTGCAAAAGCCATTCGGGAGCTTGAAGACAAATTTGGATTTACAAACTTGTATAATCTTAAGGCTGGTATTTTTGGCTACATTGATGAGGTACAGCCAGAGCTTGAAAAGTACTGAGAGTAAATTTCTAATCACTCTTTTTCATAAACTTAATTATTTCTTTATACCTCGGATTCCATGGCTTAAAAAACTGGGTAATCATCGAACGCAACTCAATTTTATCCGCACATGCCGCTACCAGACCTAGGATAAAATTATGTTGCTAATCCAGAACCAAAACGATCAATTAATTTAAAATCCTTAACATCTGTTGCCAATTTTTCACCTTTTGTTTCTATAAAATAATACTGCCTGGCATCTGAATCATAAATG
The DNA here is from genome assembly GCA_964484845.1 of uncultured Chryseolinea sp. Lineage (GTDB taxonomy): Bacteria > Bacteroidota > Bacteroidia > Cytophagales > Cyclobacteriaceae > Chryseolinea. The sequence goes on from CAZAHL010000437.1 coordinate 3,669, forward strand.
GCAGCCAATCCATCGCTGGAGAACTGATAGCACTTTTCAAATTTAGGCTCAATGATAACATCTCCGTTAAGGTTAACATACCCCCCATTTCTTGTTCTATAAGGATTTCACCTGAGTAATATAGGTCTGCGCAAAGGTGCCGAAAGCCAATAGGCACACTAAGGATAAGCTTAAGAAAATTTTCTTTTTCATAGTTGTTAGTTTATTGCGATGTTACAAGTTATAATTTACCGTTTGGAAAATGAATGATTTTAAGTACCCGTCAAGAACCTTTTGCTTTTTATTTGTTTAGATTACAAATATTAAGACGAACTACATTATGAATAATTTATTCCGCGGGTTAATTGCCGGCTACGGCGCAAAGAAACTAGGTGGTGGTTGCTTGGGTACCATCGTTGTCTTCATGATCATTTGGGTTGCGCTCGGGCAGTGCCAATAATAGATGCATCATAAAGTTTTTTAGGGTAGTTATTTTTTAAAGAATGGTAACGGGAGGACGGCCGTAATGGTTGAATTATTTTTCTTTTTAATTTCCGGAGCCCTCTGGTAAAATTATCCCGTTCGGATGTTAGTTCATTCTTTGCAAATACAACGGTACTGTTTTATAAAAGCGTAATTGCATTATCTTAGTACAAAAAAGATACATGCAAACCATACGATTTGTTGCTCTCTCGCTATTGATAAGTATTTCAATTTCAGCTTATAGTCAAAAGTATCAGGGAGATAGTTGGGCAAAAGTAAAATCCACAGGATCCGGTACACTTACGGTTGTTTATGCCGAACAATTTGGACTGGTACATCAAGATAAAGACGGCAGAATGAAGGGTGTTTGCGTGGATATTCTTGTGGACTTCGTGCAATTTATTAAAAGTCAACACGGCAAAACGATAACCATTAAGTATGCGGGAGAGATACCGGTGTTTTCCGAGTTTCTAGCAACTACTCAAACTACTCCCAACATTCTGGGAGTGACGAATACTACGATCACCGAAGAACGTAAAAAAGTTCTGAAATTTTCGCCCCCTTATATGTCGAACAGACAGGTGATGCTTACTAATAATAAAGCACCTTCCATAGTAAGCTTAAAGGAGCTATCCACCAAATTTTCTGATTTTACAGCCCAGGTAATAGCCGGCAGCACACACGTTCAGTATGTGGAGAAAATAAAATCAGAGTACATACCCTCTCTTCAAATAGTACAAGAGACTAGTGGTCCAGCCATTATCAAAAACCTGATCAACAATCAAAAAATATTTACTATCATCGACTTTACCGAGTTCGTGGATGTAGTTCACAAAAAACTTCCGATTAAACGTCAGATGGTGGATGTAGGAGTTGTGGAGGAGTTAGGTTTCATTATGTCTAAACAAACTGACTGGGACGTACCGTTGAAAGAATTTCTGACGTCCGAGTATAGGAACAGCGTAG
>CAZAHL010000438.1:0-5031 GCA_964484845.1 uncultured Chryseolinea sp.
ACATACCGACAGCAGAGGAAGCGAAGAATTCAATCAACAACTTTCAAACAGAAGGTTTCGGGCTACCGTCAAATATTTGACTTCTCAAGGAATTGCTAAGGGTAGAATTACCGGCGAAGGTAATGGTGAAAAAGGTTTAACTAACCGATGTCTGGATGGAGCCGAATGTACCGACGAAGAACACAGAATCAACCGTAGAACTGAATTGACAATTACGAAAAACTAATAAGGTATATCCATTTGCATTACTAGCCTTTTCGATTCAAGGGAGGACACTCAGTAAGAATTCAAGCGTATTTTTATAATAGAATCTTATAAAGGCTATAATACGAGTCATGTAATTTTTGATGCCTAATCATAAGTTACCGGACAGGCCATTTAGTGATCTTTACATTTGTGAATCAGGAAGACGCCAAAGCAGTATTCAGCCCGTTACTTAAGATATTTGCATCGATTTTGCTCTTGTCTTTGAAAAGCTCCCGCTTTTTATTGCTCCTATTCTTTATATTGATTCTCAAGTCTGGCTTTTGTCAGCAGCAGAATTTGAAATTCAAACGCTTGGATAGCAAGAATGGGCTATCTCAAGGTCACGTAAACGCTATTTTAAAGGACCACAATGGTTTTATGTGGTTTTGTACTGATGAGGGTCTCAACAAGTATGATGGCTACCGTTTTACAATCTATAAACACAATGCTGAAAAGGTCACTAGTATAAGTGATAATACTGTGCTGGACATATTTGAAGACCCATTGGGTAACCTATGGGTAGGTACGGCCAAGGGGTTGGATCGATTCGACAGAGAAACAGAGTCATTTACCCATTACAAACCGGCAGGTTCAGCGACGGTGGTGCGAGATATCCTTCAGGATAGCCGAAACAGAATGTGGCTGGGCACCGTGAATGGACTCTATTTATTCAATCCTGCAACCGACTCATTTAAGCACTATCCTCATATCCAAGACAAAAATAGCTTAAGTCATAATTTCATTCATCAGATGGTAGAGGATAATGATGGAAATTTATGGATAGGTACACAACAGGGACTAAACAAGTTTAATCCCCAAACTCAACAATTCGTTTGTTATACCCATGATCCCGACAATAGCAAAAGCATTGGAGCCAATTGGATCAAAACCGTTTACAAAGACACAAAAGATAATATCTGGATCGGCTCGGTAGGCGGTGGCGTAGCCTTATTTAACCGGAAGGAAAACTCTTTTACCAATTTCAAACATGATCCAGATAACCGGAACAGCATTGCGATCAACGACATTCTTTCCCTGGGCGAAGGCAACGATGGAAAGCTGTGGATAGGTACAGAGAATGAGGGGATTAGTGTACTTGATTACGAGAAAAATGTTTCTGTCAATTACCGATACGATGGTTCCGACAATAGCAGCCTGAGTAATAATGCTGTCTATTGTCTCTACAAGGATGATATTGGCAACATCTGGGCGGGCACCTGGTCAGGAGGAGTGAATTTTCTGCCTCGGTTCGGAAAAAAGTTTGTGCATTATAAGCAAATACCATACTTAGAAAACAGTCTGAGTAATAACATAGTTACGGCGATTACCGGCGATAGTCTGGGCAACATATGGATTGGAACTGATGGGGGTGGATTGAATCGCTTTAACAGAAAGACGAAAACCTTCACCCGTTTTAGGAACAATGGCATCCAAAGAAATTCTGTCAGCAGCAACTACATTATGACCGCCGTAGAGGTCAGTAAGGAAATCCTGGGACTCGGTTATCACCGTGTGGGCTTCGGGTTATTTGATAGGAAGAAAGGTTTTTTTACTCATTTGCTTGATAAAAATTCCACGGATCTTTTAAACATAAGTGTAAACGTTTCATTCAAAGACCGAAAAGGTAATTTGTGGCTTGGAGCACACGATAATGTAGGAGCATTTTTCTATGATATAAAGACTAAAAATCTTATCCATTATTTACCTGATCCTCACGACGACAATAGTATCAGTGGTCACAATCTGTTCTCATTTGCGGAAGACAAAGAAGGAAATATATGGGTGGGAACTGACCATGGGTTGGATTTATTTGACGCAAAGAATAATCAATTTATTCACCATCGGAACGATGCAGGCAACAAACAAAGCCTGAGTCATAATACTGTCTATTCTATCCAGGAGGACCGCCATGGAAATTTATGGGTGGGGACTGGCGGAGGATTGAATTTCTTTGATAAGAAAACCCGCACCTTCACGACTTATACGGAAAAAGAAGGGTTGGCCAATAATGTCATTTATGGTATTCAGGAAGACACGCGTGGCAATCTCTGGTTTAGCTCTAACAAGGGACTTTCCTGCTTCGATCCGGTAACTAAAACCTGCCGGAACTATGATACCAGTGATGGACTTCAAGACAATTCATTTATGTATGACGCCTGGTATAAGACGGAAGATGGTGAAATGTTTTATGGTGGGATCAATGGGTTTAATACGTTTCATCCTGATAGCATTCGAAACAATCCCTTCATTCCACCGATTATGATCACGGATTTTCAGATTTTTAATAAGCCAGTTGAGATTGGTATGGGCTCCCCCCTTCAAAAACCTATTAGTGAATCAAAAGAGATTACACTCTCTTACAAGCAGTCAGTTTTTTCGTTTGAATTTGCCGCCCTCAATTATACTTTATCAGAAAAGAATCAATATTCCTATAAGATGGAAGGTTTTGATAAGGACTGGAGTCCAGCTGGCATTAAACAAACTGCCACCTATACCAATCTGGATGCAGGTGAATACATTTTCAGGGTTCGTGGTTCCAATAACGATGGAGTATGGAATGAGAAAGATACCTCGATCAGGCTTATCATCACGCCTCCCTTTTGGCTGACCTGGTGGTTTAAGTTGGGTGTTGGTCTGAGCCTGTTAGGAGGTGCTTTTGGTTTTTATAAGATTCGCATCAATGCGGTTCAATCACAAAAAGAAGAACTCGAAAGCCGGGTAAAACAACGAACTGCTGAAGTTATTAAACAAAATATAGAGCTCCAGCAACAACAGGAAGAGATCATAGAAAAGCGTCAAGAAGCAGAACGTGCAAATCAGGCCAAGAGTATATTCCTGGCGACGATGAGCCACGAGATTCGCACACCTATGAACGGCGTGATAGGCATGGCTTCACTCCTCTCAGAAACTACACAAACTACGGAGCAGTCAGAGTATACGGAAACAATTAAGAATTGTGGAGAAAGCCTGCTTACAGTAATTAATGATATCCTTGATTTTTCAAAGATTGAATCAGGAAACATGGAACTGGAACAGAAAGATTTTGATTTACGCACCTGTATCGAAGAAGTTCTTGATGTATTTGCAACCAAGGCTTCTCAGACGGGCTTGGATCTGATCTATGAGATTGACTACAATGTTCCAGCTATGGTTGTAGGTGATAGTTTACGATTACGACAAGTGATTTTGAACCTGGTAAGCAATGCAATTAAGTTTACACACAAAGGAGAAATCTTTGTGGGTGTACATTTACTCAATGCCTCGGGAAACCAGTTAGAACTAGGATTTGAAATTCGCGATACCGGAATTGGAATTCCTCACGAAAAAATCGACAGCTTATTCAAACCGTTCTCACAGGTCGATTCTTCTACAACGCGCAAATATGGAGGCACAGGTTTAGGGCTGGTTATTTGCGAAAAGCTGGTTGGCTTGATGGGAGGCTCGATCGCCGTAGAAAGCAGATTGGATTTTGGAAGCGTATTTACTTTTGCCATTCTCACAACGGTAAGTCTAGAACCCACACGAAATTACATACATCAAAATGTTGCCGGTTTGGAGGGCAAAAAAGTGTTAATCGTTGACGACAATTTAACGAATAGAAGTATCCTTAAAAAACAGCTTGAACAATGGAAACTTATTCCGACCCTGGCGGTGTCAGGTGAAGAAGCGCTGACTCTATTAAATCAGGATGCTTCCTACGACCTTGTCCTTACCGACATGGAAATGCCAGAAATGGATGGTCTGCAACTCGCGAAACAAATCAAACAGAAATACAGTGAGCTTCTCATTATTTTATTGAGCTCCGTGGGGGATGAGCGTCCTAAATTACATAAAGAAATTTTTGCTTCCGTTTTAACAAAGCCTGTAAAGCAGAACACGCTTCACAAACATATTCTTGCTCAGCTTTTAGGGCAATCAGATAGCCTGACCGATGGAACAAACTCTACAAAAAAATTATCAACTGAGTTTTCACTAGAAAATCCGATGAGTATTCTCATTGCTGATGATAACCCAGTGAATCAGAAATTAGCGGGGCGTGTGCTTACAAAATTAGGATATTCGCCTTCCAAGGCGATGAATGGTCAAGAAGTCCTGGAAGCCTTAAAAAAGCATCCTTATGATTTGATCTTGATGGATATTCAGATGCCGGTAATGGACGGGTTAGAAGCAACTCGAAGTATAAGACAATTGAAAATAAAACAGCCTACAATTGTAGCTGTGACGGCTAATGCCATGCAAGGTGACCGTGAAATTTGCCTGCAAGCTGGTATGGATGATTACATCGCCAAGCCAATTAAATTTGATGAATTGATGGATCTGATTAAAAAATGGTCTAATACGTTTCAGAAGTCAACCAGCGAATAATATTATTACGTTGATTGTAAACCTAGATTATTAGGCATTTATGTTAATGTCGAGTCTTCAAATACCGGAGGGCTACAGTTTATAAAACTCCCTCGTTAATTTATTCCCGAACCAATAGCTTTATGGCAGGTAAGCCTGGAGTTGTAAAACCTTACTGGATTTTTGCAATGTGCAAAGTATGGGTATTCGTATTCCTTACGTGTTGATTTATGTTTAACCTGAGGAATAATCTGAAAAATTAGTCTTCCTTCGTGGAGGCAGAGGTTAACTTACTGGGATAAAGTTCTTGAAGCGAAAAATAAATGGCCTCCAATGCGCGTGATTCCCCAAAAAAAAATTTTCTAATAGGCCCGTTTTAATTAAGCCTCTTTCCTGAATATCTCACTCGTCGCCCGAAATAAAATTTTGCCGGTAGTAAAA
>CAZAHL010000439.1:0-5014 GCA_964484845.1 uncultured Chryseolinea sp.
GACCAGTCATGGCAACCGGAGATATAAACAACGATAGTTTGCCCGATTTTTTTGTGGGAGGTGCGCAAGGCAATGCAGGAAAAATCTTTATTCAAAATAAGGAAGGAGCTTTTAAAGAATCCACTTCAAGCCCCTTTAACAGACTGTGTACAGATGCTGACGCAATCTTTTTCGATGCTGATGGGGATCGTGATCTCGACCTGTACGTGATAAGCGGAGGCTACAACAATTATGAGACAAAGGATAAGGCTTTAAAGGACAGGCTGTATGCCAACGATGGAACGGGTAAATTCACTCCTTTAACGGAATCCCTACCCGACATGACCGGAAGTAAAAGTTGCGTGACGACAGCCGATTTCGATCACGATGGAGATTTGGATTTGTTTGTCGGTGGAAGAGTTCTACCCGGAAAATATCCGGTGACTCCCGAAAGCTTTTTTCTGTTGAATCAGGGTGGTCGTTTCGAAAATGTAACGGCTTCAAAAGCTTCAGCCTTATCCCGTATTGGAATGGTCTCCGATGCAAAATGGGCGGATGTAAACGCGGATGGCTGGGCTGATTTAATAGTCATCGGGGAGTTTATGTCCATTGAAATTTTTATTAACAATCAAGGCAAAACGCTGGATAGGGCTTCGGAGAAAATGTTTGAGCGTGAGTTGACCGGACTATGGACTAAGATGGTAGTTCATGATTTCGATGGGGATGGAGATCAGGACATCGTGGTAGGAAATTTGGGCCTGAATACACAATTAAGGGCAAGTATAAAAGAACCGTTAACGTTAGTCTATAAAGATTTCGATAACAATGGCTCAATCGACCCGATCCTTAACACATACATTCAAGGCAAATCCTATCCGTTTCCTTCCCGAGACGAACTCTTAGATCAAATGTATAGCATGCGGAGAAAATTCACGGACTACGCTTCCTATTCGACTGCCCAGATAAATGATATTTTTTCAGCCGGCGAACTTAAAGATGCCAAAGTACTAAAGGCAACAATCCTGGAGAGTATTTACCTTGAAAATAAGGAAAACAAATTTGTTGTTCATAAACTTCCGGAGGCAGCACAGTTCTCTCCCCTATATGCTCTGACATTGGTAGATTATAATCAAGATGGTAACATGGATATTATTTTGGGGGGAAATCAAAGCTCCATCCGGCTCCGGATGGGTGTGATTGACGCTAACTTCGGACAACTTTTCGAAAGCGATGGAAAGGGAAATTTTAAATACGTATCGCAAGACAAGTCAGGACTTAGTACAATAGGAGACGTTAAATCGCTTCAAATAGTAGCCATAAAAGGCATCCCGCATTTATTCATAGGTATCAATAATGTCGGAGTGCAAACCTATAAAATGAACTGATGATGAATGACTGGAGAAATAGATTTATCTTAATATTCCTTTGCTTCAGCTTTTGTGCCTTTTCGCAAAAGCCATCATTACAGCAACAGGATCTTCAATTGTTTGCAGATAACGTATTTCATTTATCGGAAGTTATGCTGCATGATGTAGCAGCACCAGTGGCTGCCAGTCGTTTCTATGCTTATTCGCTCCTAGGCGCCTACGAAGCCACGCATTTCGCTACCGGTCGTTTACCGAACATCAACGAGAAATTTAATGTTAACCCTGAAATCAAATCACCAGCTATTCCTAAAAATTTCAATCTTTCTTTTGCTGCTAACTACACCATGCTCCAGGTAGGCCGTTACATTATGCCTTCAGGACCGCTGCTGGAGGAAAAGCAAAAGGATCTTATTACTTATTTTAAAAAGAAGAAAAAATTGTCGGAATCGACTATTAAAGAGCACATAACTTACTCTGAAGAAATTGCACAGCAAGTAATCGCCTACGCAAAAACCGATGATTATAACAAGTTGAGCACCTATACGCGCTATTCACCGAGCAAAGAAGAAGGACATTGGTACCCAACCCCTCCCGAATACATGGGAGCGGTCGAACCACAATGGAAAACAGTTCGTCCTTTTTTTCTCGATTCTGCCGGTCAGTTTGCACCCGCTCCTCCAGTTACGTTCAGCAAAGATTCAGCAAGCGCTTTTTACAAGCTCATGCAAGAGGTTTACACGATAAAAAACAATCTCACAAAAGAGCAAAGAGAAATTGCGAATTTTTGGGATTGTAACCCATTTGCTGTTGAATACTCTGGGCATATGGCTATTGGATTAAAAAAAATTTCCCCGGGAGGACATTGGATGGGTATCACCGGCATTGCCTGCAAGAAAGCTGATATTTCTCTCGATTCAGCTATTTTGGTTCACACCATGGTAGCCCTTACGTTACATGATGCCTTTATAGGCTGCTGGCGGGAAAAATACCATAGCGATCGCCTAAGACCAGAAACGGCTATCAATAAATTATTGGACCCAGCGTGGAGACCGTTACTTCAAACGCCGCCCTTCCCGGAATATACAAGTGGCCACAGTGTTGCATCAGCTTCTGTATCCGTGGTGTTAACGTACTTGTTAGGCGATAATTTTAGCTTTTTAGATACTTCTGAAATTTATTTTGGACTTCCCTCCCGGGAGTTTAAATCTTTTTACCAAGCTGCGGATGAGGCGGCTGTTTCAAGGTTATATGGAGGAATCCATTTCCGTGATGCTTGCGAACAGGGTGTACTGCAGGGAAAACAAATAGGTCAATTTGTACTGAGCAATCTATTCGGTGTACGAGCCATGCAGCATTGAGCTTGGCGATACAAATAAATCTTCCGGTAACGCGCGGCTTTTTGTTGTGATTTGTTACGACGAGGCGTAGTGTTTAAAGAAATACATTTTCACCGCAGAGGCGCAAAGACGCAAAGGGGTTTTTAAATGCTAACAAATTCTTCGATTTCCTTAGCGTCTTTGCGCCTTAGCGGTTAAATACATTTTATCACTTTCAAAATCATTCTACCCTTAATATAAAGTGAAGGAGCTCTTATGTGGATGACAACCGGTATTACCTTAAAAAATAAGCTACAACACTACCGTTGGGGGAACATCGCTGTGAAATGCCTGATAAAGGGTAATCATTTTACCACGATCAGCGTCCCACAATTTTAGCTGAAAGCAACGCCACATTTCCAACGGATTCCAGGACGTTCTTGCAACGTTCCACAGCTCCGGCATACTTCTCATGGATTCGGGTAATCTGTAAAACGGAATCCGGGAGTTGAGATGGTGTACATGATGATATCCGATGTTCCCGGTGAACCAATGCATAATGCGTGGCATAGCCATAAAACTTGTTGATGCAATCGCAGCCTGGTCGTATTTCCAATCGTGATTTTCACAAAAAACAGCGCTTGGAAAATTATGCTGACAATAAAATAAATACGATCCGATAAAGAAGGCAATGAAAAATGGAATTAACCAGCTAACCAGAAAAGTAGTTAGACCAAAGAAATAAAATACAGCAGCCCCACCGGCGACATGAACACTCAATGACAGAAGGGAGTCCATATGTTTTCGTGGACTTTGAAGAAATGACTTTACGTTCAGCCAGTAAATAAATAATGTAAAATATCCAAAGATCACCGTGAGCGGATGTCTATTGAGGAGATACAACCGTTGCTCGGCACCCGTAAGTGATAAATATCTGGTTTTGGATATGGTTGGGTACGATCCAATTCCGTGCATAGTCAATTTCGAATTGTGCGTATGATGATGATCGTGCGAGCGCTTCCATATGGTTTGTGGTGCAAGGATAAATACACCAAATATTTTCATAACCCATCGTGCAACTGCAGATCCCTGAAGTATAGCGTGATGCTGATAATCGTGGTAGATAATAAACATGCGAACATAAAATAGTCCGCAGAAACAACTTATGACAAGCCGTATCGATAGGTGAAAATTTAAAAAGGTTAAAGAAAATAAGGCACCAATACCGATAAGGGTAGCGCCGGTTTCAAGCCAACTTCGCTGACGATCTTCCCGAATAAAAGCCTTACTCGCTAAAACTAAATCCTTACAAGTGCGCATAGAGGCAGTATTCAAAGGTTTAGAGGCAAGCAAAGTGTAAGTTACTGAATATTAAGGGATTTACACCTTTTCGCGCTTATGCTTCCAGCGTTTGTGAGACCACAGCCACGGAATGGGGTCGCGCACGATTTCCTTTTCCAAACGTTTGGTAAAAGCTTCTGAAATTTCATTCTCGGAGGTATTGGCCGGATTACTAAAAAGCAACTCAGGCGTTATCTCATAGTATCCGCGTTGTATCCGTTGCACATTCATAAAAACCACCGGGTAATTAAATTTTCGCGCTAATTTTTCCGGACCGGTAAACACTGCTGTTTCCTGGTTAAGAAAGTTTGTCCAGTAAGCATTTTTTGCGGTAGCCGTCTGGTCAGCAATAAAAGCTGTAGCTGTCGTTTCTTTTTGCGTTGATACCATATCGCGCAACGTTTTATCCACTGGCGTGATGCGGGTGCCAAATCGCGTGCGCATACCCGCCATCATTTGTTCAAAATAGGGATGAGACAACGGACGGTATATAACCACGAGTTGAAAAGGTGTGTTCAAAGTAAAGCTCGGACCTGCCCATTCCCAATTTCCATAGTGTCCCATAACGATAATGATGCTTTGATGGGCTTCATGTAGCTTTGTCAACCATACTTGCTGGTGAAAAATACAACGCGATTGCGTTTGCTTTTTTGTCATCTTCAGTGTCTTCAAAGTTTCAAGTGTAAGATCACAGAGATAACGATAGTAGCCTTTGCAGATAACTTGAATATCTTTTTCATTTTTTGCTGGAAAAGAATTTTGCAGATTTTTTATTACCACATTTTGACGATACCCAGTAAGACGCAGGATATTATAGAAAAAATCAGAAACCCGATACAACGCCCAAAACGGTAATGACGCAATCAGGTAAATGAACGGGTAGATGAGATAAAAGTAAAATCTTTGCATCGGAGCGGGCAAAGGTACGGAATTTTAAAGAGGCGCTTAAATCCAGGGCGTCACGAGTGCCTGATCAAAGTCTCAAGCTACAAGCCTCAAGTTGTTTCAGTG
>CAZAHL010000440.1:0-5006 GCA_964484845.1 uncultured Chryseolinea sp.
CTGACTAAATCGGGAAGTTCACTCGATGATGTTATGGATGCTATGATAACGTGGGGGTTGCAGCATCGTAAAAGGGTTATTGGTAAAAACCGAAAGATTGCCGCTTAAAAGATTTGGTCTATTGAATCGGAGAACGTCATAAGAGTAAGTGATTTCCTATGCCCGGATTTGCGGCAGAATGAACAAAGTTCGGGAGTAAGTCAAATGAAATGCGTGCCTCTTTCTACCGATACCCGGTGACGCAGTGAATATTCAAAGATTTAACCAACTATCTAAGGTCATTGACTGGTACCTCTTAGTATGATCATAAGGTCCATTTGTGACGGAAAAAATTCGCAGTGTCAGTTCATGCGGTTCGCCTTAACAATTTAAAGATATAATTCTGTAACGAATTACGTGGTGGTGTATCAAATGTTAAACACCAAAATTATGGAAACTGTAGCAGCAAACTATGTTAATCATGCCCCTGAATCAACGACAAGTCAGGTACATCGTGTTGCAACCATTTTAAAATGGACGTACGGCCTAGTTCCTTTTGTGGCCGGAGCAGATAAGTTTATCCACTTTCTCACCGATTGGAATAAATATTTAGCACCTATCGTAACCGATATTATTCCATTAGCGCCAGCAACTTTTATGAGTATTGTGGGAGTTATTGAGATTGTAGCGGGTATTCTTGTATTCATTAGACCAAAGATTGGAAGTATTATCGTAGGCTGTTGGCTCATAGGAATCGCTATTAATTTATTACTAACCGGGCAGTATTTTGACATTGCAGTCAGGGATATCGTAATGGCTATTGGCGCTTTCTCGTTATCGATGTTGATGGCTGACCATCGTAATAGATCATGATCGAAGACATTTAAAAGTGTCCAAAATGTTAGTCGAAGGAAACGATTCGGGCTTTTACGCACTCGGTATTACACACGACAATCAAGATGAATTATGATGGAACATACGCTTGCAGACTATGCGCTAATTGGCAATTAGCGTTCGGCTGTCTTGATATACAAGAATGGTTCCATTGATTTGTTGCCTGCTTAAGGTTCCTTCTTCGAGCACATTTACCTCCCTTTTGATGAAGAGAAAGGAGACAATTTTTCTTTTGCTCCATCTGTACGATATTCGGTCCAAAGCAAGGTGCTGTTTAAAGAAATTGAAGGCGGGCTCATCAAAAACTGTGACTCCTTTTGAGATGTCACGGTGGATCAGAATCCATAATATTTGTCAGCAGAAAAGTTGCTACGCCTCCGGAAATCATTCCCTCGGTCCAGACTGCAAAGGCTGCCATGTAAACAGTTAGATAGGGGCGTAAGGGTTCATCTTTAATAATAGATTCGAATAAACCTTTATCAATTTGAAAAAGGATAAATAAGAACAATGCGAACAAAGAAGTTCCTAATGTTGATGCGATAAAACCAATCGTTATTGCACGGAAGTAGTGCAAGGAACCTGCGTGAGTCCGTTTGAATTGCCTACAAGCTAGATAGATTCCAGTCGTCTGGATAACCAGATTAAATAGCCTGAATTCGGGAATGGTAATAAATCCGAGGAACTTGGCTAACCAAAAGTAAACAATCAACCCGAGGGCAATGAAAACGCCATAGATTTGCGCCACTTGATTAGGATAATCAGTCAGTTTCATTATGAAAAAAATCCATCCATTCTTGTAAAACCATTCAGGCTACTCCACAGAATTTATAGTGCCAAGTAGTATAAGGAAGGTGAAAACCGCCCATCAAAATCTATTTAAACATTTTTTTCTTAGAGACTTCATTTCTGGCCAACCGATTGTAGCGCGACGACCACACAGTGTGGAAATTTTTTCGATAGGAATTAATGCCAACGGTTGAATTTCTTCTTCATTGTAAGAAAAAAATGGCATGAATTTTACCGTTTAGATGCTGAAGCATTTTCGATGACATTAAAGACACCTTATAAAATTAAATGCAGGTCACTGAAGGAATCCCGGAAATCCGTCTGTCAGTTTTCATCATGAAGATAAAGAGGGAATTTTAAATACCGTGTTAAAAAAAAGTATGGACTAACTAATACAAACAGTGAAAAAAAACTCTAAAATATACGTAGCTGGACATCGTGGTATGGTAGGTTCTTCAATTTATCGAAAGCTAATGACAGAAGGTTACAATAACCTTTGTGTCGCTACATCCACCGAACTTGACTTGCGCGACGCCGCGGCAGTGGATAATTTTTTCCAGGAACATGAGCCGGAATATGTCTTTCTGGCTGCCGCCAAAGTTGGAGGAATTCTCGCAAATAATAACTATCCGGTGGAGTTTCTGTATGATAACCTAATGATCCAAACGAATGTCATCGAAGCTTCATTCCGATATAATGTTGAAAAACTTTTATTTCTTGGATCATCGTGTATTTACCCCAAATTTGCTCCTCAACCTATTCAAGAAAAAGCCTTGCTCGGAGGTTTTCTAGAACCTACAAACGAAGCGTACGCGATCGCCAAAATTTCTGGTATAAAATTGTGTCAGTCCTATTTCAAGCAACATGGCCGTCGCTTCATTTCAGCTATGCCTACCAATATGTATGGTTTTGGTGACAATTATCACTCTAAAAATTCACATGTGCTCCCGGCATTGCTCCGCAGATTTCACGAAGCGAAAGAAGATAACGTCAAGGAAGTTGTCATTTGGGGAACAGGCACACCGTTGCGAGAGTTCATGTTCGCCGACGACTTTGGTGCGGCTTGTGTCTTTTTAATGGACTACTATGATGAATCTGAAATTATCAACGTAGGCACTGGTGAAGAAGTAACAATTTTAGAGCTTGCCCGGATCATCGCAGATGTGGTAGGTTTTAAAGGAACTATCGCATTTGATAGAACCAAACCTGATGGTACGCCACGAAAATTAATGGACTCTTCAAGGTTACACAGTCTTGGTTTCCATCATCAAACCGCCTTGAGAGAAGGAATAGAAATTACCTATCAAGACTTTCTGGATAAAGTTGCTGTTTATGCGACGTAATTGTTGAGGCTGACAAAGATGAGTTAGACAGTGAAGATTTATTGCCATGGTACTAACTTACCATCACTACATTTTAATGGCAAATTCTATTCGTTGGAGTAAAACTCTCTTTTTTCAAAGATTAGGTTTGCTATTTACGAACATTGTTAGAATGGTACTCTTGCATTTCATAGTCCCCTCCTGGGCCCGGCTGAAACATGCCGCAAATTTTTGACATTTGAGAAGCTGAATCAGAATCCGCAAACTTTTTCAAATAATATTGTGGTTTCGGCTGAAGTATTCAGGATCTAAATTTCCTCTTTATAACCAATGGCAGCGTGTGGAGTACGTTTTAAAAATTTTATCTTCGTTCAACGTTTCGTAACGGTGACAGATTCGTTTTCAAAACACCGCCTCCGATTATATATGAAACGTTATTGGTAAGCTTTATACAAACTAATGATATGAAAAATGGTTGGTTGACTCTATTAAGTTGTTTGTTTTTTGCATTGGTGCTAAGGGCACAGGAAAATGGTTTACCTGCAGTCAGAAAAAATATTCCGCTGGATTCTATTGTTTTAAGTGATCCTTTTATACTGGCAGATCCTAAAACAAACATGTACTACATGACTGGAACTCGTGGCATGTTATGGAAGAGTAAGGATTTGAAACTTTGGGACGGGCCTTACAAGGTGACGAAAATCAACCCCGATTCATGGATGGGACCAAACCCAATGATATGGGCTGCCGAGATTCATTCCTTCAAAAACAAATATTATTATTTTGCCACCTTCACCAACCGGGCCGTCAATATTGATACTGTTAAGGGAAATGCGATCGAACGCCGTGCATGCCATGTACTTGTAAGCGACAAGCCAGACGGCCCCTATGAACCAATGAAAGACTCCACCTATTTGCCTGCGGATATGCCTACGTTGGATGGAACTTTATGGATTGATAAAAATCAAAAACCTTATATGGTTTACTGCTACGAATGGTTGCAAAATTGGAATGGGACAATCGAAAAGATTGAATTGAAACCTGATTTAACTGGTACGATAGGTACCGGAGAGGTGTTGTTTCGTGCTAGTGATTCTCCGTGGAGCCGTGAAAAAGATAAAAACGGCAAGGACCAGCCGAATAAAGTAACCGACGGCCCATATTTGTTTCAAACAAAAACCGGACGACTGGGGATGATATGGACGAGTTGGATCTACGATGTTTACACGCAAGGCGTTGCCTATTCGGAAAGCGGTTCGTTAGACGGCCCTTGGATTCACGAGAAAGATCCTATTACCCAACCCAACAACGGTCATGGTATGTTGTTCCACACGTTGAATGGCAAGCTGGTAATGTCGCTTCATAGTCATAAAAGTGTGAACGGTCGCTATCACCGCATCCCTCGTTTGCTTGAAGTAGATTTATCAGGCGATAAGCTGATCGTTGGCAAGCCTTATATACCGTAAGGTAAAATTTAAGCTTGTTTCATTAGGTAAGAAAACTTATTTCCCACGGTAGTCAAAGTATTTTGTATACGATAGGGCGTATGAAATTGCTGTAATGGTTGGCGCGAGCTTGTTTCGTATTTTTTTTCTGATTCCCCAACCGACTCATGCATTGGTCCTCCACCATGGATGTTGAATATTCAAACCCTTTTCCATTATCTTAAAATGACCCGTCAGTGTTCAAAAAATATTAGGTGGGCAATGTTAAAATCTGTAGCGGTCGCTTTACCGTGTGAAATGATGGCGACGTGCTCTTTCCTGCCCCAATTTATCTCATCAAAGAATGAGTAAAAATGGCCAACTATCCATTACAGGTCTTCAAGACACTAAAAGAAAACTAAATGACAATTCCAACAAACTGATAGGCTTATAAACAGATACGTATCTCAAGATGTCATCTCTCTTGTAGTTGGTGTTTGGATGAACACTAAAAAATTCTAAACAAAAACACGATCATTAACCTTATAACCTGAGTTCGGGATAAATAAAAAGGGAAAAAAGTTTAAAAATTAAAAAAGAA
>CAZAHL010000441.1:0-5000 GCA_964484845.1 uncultured Chryseolinea sp.
CTAAATTCAGTGGTGTTCTTGAATTTGAAGGTATTCGCGTAATCGATACAACTGACCGTGATGGCAAAGGGGTTCAGGTCGTCATGGGACGTACTGGTGAAATCAGAATATTAGATAAAGAAAAGAACAGAGTGTTAATCACCAATCACGTTCCTTATGGTGCGTTCATTAAGGTGAAAGACGGACAAAAAGTGGAAAAAGGTGATGAGTTATGTAACTGGGATCCTTACAATGCGGTAATTCTTTCTGAGTTTGATGGCGCGATTGAATATGAATCTATCATCGAAGGTATAACCTTCAAGGAGGAATCTGATGAACAAACTGGTCACCGTGAAAAGGTAATTACCGATACGCGCGATAAGACTAAAAATCCTTCTATCATCGTTAAAGGAAAGACCGATACTAAAGGTTATAATATTCCTGTTGGAGCTCACTTAGCGGTGGATGCAGGTGAAAAGATAAAGGCTGGTCAGGTTATGGCTAAGATACCGAGGACAATGGGTAAATCCCGTGATATTACAGGGGGTCTGCCACGTGTAACGGAATTGTTCGAAGCCCGTAATCCATCTAATCCTGCAGTGGTCAGTGAGATCGATGGCGTGGTAACATATGGTGGTATTAAAAGAGGTAATCGCGAAATATTTATTGAATCCCGCGATGGAGTACAAAAACGCTACTTAGTACCTCTTTCTAAGCACATCTTGGTACAGGATAACGACTTCGTCAGGGCAGGACAACCGTTGTCTGATGGTTCCATTACGCCTTCCGATATCTTGTCAATTAAAGGCCCGACTGCAGTACAGGAATACTTAGTGAATGAAATTCAGGAAGTATACAGATTGCAGGGTGTGAAGATCAACGATAAACACATCGAAGCTATTGTTAGCCAGATGATGCAGAAAGTTGAAATTATTGATCCGGGAGATACAAGCTTCCTTACCAACGAGTATGTGGATAAACTTCAATTCAGAGAAGATAACGACACGATGCTCGATAAGAAAGTCGTGATCGAAGCGGGAGACTCTCAAGTATTAAAACCTGGACAGATCATTTCGGCCAGAGAGTTAAGAGATGAGAACTCCAGTCTGAAAAGAAGGGATCAAAAACTTGTCGAGGTGCGCGACGCTATGCCGGCAGTTTCAAGGCCGACACTTCAAGGTATAACGCAAGCATCTTTGAAGACCGAAAGCTGGCTTTCAGCGGCTTCCTTCCAGGAAACCACAAAAGTTCTTAGCGAAGCTGCCATCCGTGGTAAAACGGATTGGTTGATGGGCTTAAAGGAAAACGTAATCGTTGGGCATCTCATCCCTGCCGGTACTGGTCAGCGGAAGTATAACGACATGATCGTGACGCATAAGGATGAGTATGATTCTTTGATGGCTTCTAAAGAAAGAACACGCGATCGTGAAAAGGAGCTTCAGGATTGATTTGAAATAGTAAATCATAACTGGGCTGGCTCGATAGGGCCAGCCCATTTTTATTAATAAGTCATGGCAGAGGACAACAAAAACAAGCCAGCTCAGGCGCAAAATCAAATAAACATTGAGCTCTCAGAGGAAATTGCAGAAGGAATTTATTCGAATCTTGCAATGATCGCTCATTCAAACAGTGAATTTGTAATTGATTTCATTCGGCTGATGCCGGGTGTGCCAAAGGCAAAAGTGAAAGCACGAATTGTTATCACTCCGGAGCATGCAAAGCGGTTTTTACTTGCATTAAAGGATAATATTGAGAAATACGAGAACAGTTTTGGTGTTATAAAACGGACAGATGATATGCCAAAATTCCCTATGAATTTTGGGGGAACTGTGGGAGAAGCTTGACATTAAAATTGATTAAGGCCCTCGTTTTGAGATGTAAGGATCCAAATTCTTAGAAAAAGGTTTTGTATCCTTTGTTTCTTATCATACCTTTGCAGTCCTTATTTTGAAAGGTTTATAAAGTTAAACATAAATGCCTACCATTCAACAACTTGTAAGAAAAGGAAGAAAGAAATTGACATTTAAGTCAAAATCTCCTGCCTTAGACTCCTGCCCTCAACGCAGAGGCGTTTGTACACGTGTGTACACTACGACGCCTAAAAAACCAAACTCTGCTATGCGTAAAGTAGCCAGGGTACGCCTCACCAATGGTAAAGAAGTAAATGCTTACATTCCAGGGGAAGGCCATAATCTTCAAGAGCACTCGATCGTATTGATCAGAGGAGGCAGAGTAAAAGATCTTCCCGGTGTCCGTTATCACATCATCCGTGGAGCGTTAGACACTGCAGGTGTAAATGGTCGTAAGCAAAGCCGTTCTAAATATGGTGCTAAAAGACCAAAAGCCGGTGCAGCAGCAGCTGCTCCTGCAAAAGGCGCCCCTAAGAAAAAATAATCTTTAGAAACCAATGAGAAAGTCAAAACCTAAGAAAAGATATTTACTCCCTGATCCTAAATTTCAGGATGCGTTAGTAACCAAGTTTGTTAATTACCTGATGGAACAAGGTAAGAAAAGTGTTGCATACACTATTTTTTATGATGCTGTTGAGCAAGTAGAGAAAAAAACAAACGAGCCTGGACTCGACGTTTGGAAACGGGCTATGAGCAATTTAACTCCCTCAGTTGAAGTAAAAAGCAGACGTGTTGGGGGTGCAACATTCCAGGTGCCCGTTGAAGTGAGACCTGAACGCAAAGTAAACTTGAGTATTAAATGGTTGATTGACTATGCCCAGCTTCGTGGTGAAAAGACTATGAGAGATAAGTTAGCAGCAGAAATCATTGCTGCTTCAAAAGGAGAAGGCGCAGCTATCAAGAAAAAGGACGATACACACCGCATGGCAGAAGCTAACAAAGCTTTTTCACATTTCAGATTCTAATAATTGCATGGCTAGAGATTTAAGATATACTAGAAATATAGGGATTGCTGCACATATTGATGCGGGTAAGACAACTACAACCGAACGGATCCTATACTACGCTGGAGTGAACCATAAGATAGGTGAGGTTCATGATGGTGCCGCTACCATGGACTGGATGGCGCAAGAGCAGGAAAGAGGAATAACTATTACTTCCGCAGCGACTACTGTATATTGGAAATACCGGGATCAAGATTACCACGTAAATATTATCGATACTCCAGGACACGTAGACTTTACGGTTGAAGTTAATCGTTCACTGAGAGTTTTAGACGGATTAGTTTTTTTATTCAGTGCGGTTGATGGTGTTGAACCTCAATCAGAAACCAACTGGCGTTTAGCAGATAATTATAAAGTAGCTCGCATTGGCTTTGTAAATAAAATGGACCGTGCCGGTTCAGATTTTATTGGGGTCTGCAAGCAGGTAAAAGAGAAGTTAGGAAGTAAAGCGGTAGCGCTTCAATTACCCATTGGTTCTGAAGAGAACTTTCGCGGTGTAGTTGATTTGATAAATAACAGGGGTATCATTTGGAATGAAAGCGATAAAGGGATGACCTACGAGGTTATTCCTGTGCCAGAGGATATGATTGAGGAGGCAAAGGAATACAGAGAGAAACTTCTGGAGTCTGTTGCTGAGTTTGATGAAACACTTTTAGAAAAGTTTTTCGACGACCCTAGTTCCATTTCTGAAGTTGAAATATTGAAAGCCCTTCGCGCTGCGACCATCAGTATGGCAATCGTGCCGATGGTTTGTGGTTCTTCTTTTAAGAATAAGGGAGTTCAAACTATGCTTGACTATGTGATGGAGCTTTTGCCTTCACCCATGGATAAAGACACGATCGTTGGAATCGATCCCGATACCAATGTGGAAGTTCCGATTAAGCCAGACGAAAAAGGACCGTTTGTTGGGCTGGCATTTAAGATTGCTACTGATCCTTTCGTAGGACGTCTGTGCTTTATAAGAGCTTATTCGGGTGTATTAGAATCTGGCTCTTATGTTTATAATACGCGTTCAGACCAAAAGGAACGTATTTCACGCGTGTTCCAAATGCATGCTAACAAACAGAATCAAATTGAAAGATTGTCAGCAGGTGATATTGGAGCTGTTGTAGGATTTAAAGATATCAAGACAGGTGACACGCTTTGTGAGGAAAAACACAAAGTGGTGCTCGAATCCATGGTATTCCCTGAGCCTGTAATTGGGTATGCTATTGAGCCTAAAAAACAAGCAGATGCAGATAAGCTAGGTATGGCAATTTCCAAGCTAGTGGAAGAGGACCCTACGCTACGTGTTAATACGGATCGTGAGACAGGCCAAACCATTTTGCGTGGTATGGGTGAGTTGCATTTGGAAATTATCATCGACCGTTTGAAACGTGAGTTCAAAGTTGAGATTAACCAAGGTGCTCCTCAGGTAGCTTATAAAGAAAATCTGACCAAGTCGGTTGAACATAAGGAGGTTTACAAGAAGCAAACAGGTGGTCGTGGTAAATTCGCTGATATCCTTTTTGAAATGGGACCGCGTGATGATGGCAAAGAAGGACTTGAATTTGTTAATGATATCGTTGGTGGTGTTATCCCACGCGAATTTATACCTTCTGTTCAAAAAGGATTTGAACAATCTATGGTGAATGGTCCATTGGCGGGTTATCCTATCGACTCAATGAAGGTGAGATTGTTTCATGGATCTTATCATGATGTAGATTCGGATTCACTGTCTTTTGAATTGGCGGCGCGTGTTGGTTTTAGAGAAGCAGCAAAAAAATGTGGCCCTCAGATTTTAGAACCGATTATGAGTGTTGAAGTTCTTTCACCCGATGAGTTTACCGGTTCTGTAACGGGTGACTTGAATAGAAGAAGAGGTGTGATGAAAGGAATGGATACGCGCTCCGGCGCGCAGGTTATCAAGGCAGATGTGCCTTTATCTGAGCTCTTCGGTTACGTAACAGACTTAAGAACCATTACGTCAGGACGCGCCTCGGCATCTCTTACATTTTCTCACTATGCTCCGGTTCCTAAAAACCTTGCAGAGAAAGTAATTGAGGAAGTAAAAGGAGCAGCTTTAACGAAATAATTTTAACAAGGATTTAGACGATTTCCTTAAACA
>CAZAHL010000442.1:0-4985 GCA_964484845.1 uncultured Chryseolinea sp.
TAAAGGCCAATGAAATAAATGAAAAAATGTTTGAAAACTATTTGCAGACTTCAAGCATCCCAGATCCTGAGCTTCTTATTCGTACGAGCGGAGAGTTGAGAGTTAGCAATTTTTTACTTTGGCAAATTGCATATACAGAATTATACATCACACCCACACTTTGGCCAGACTTTCGGAAAGATCATTTATATGAAGCGATCTGGTCATATCAACAGCGCGAACGTAGATTTGGAAAGACGAGTGAACAATTGAATCCTGTAAGTTAAATGAAGAGAGTTTTATTCCTGGTTATTCTTGTAACTATTACGGTAAATAGCTGGGCACAGTTTCGAAAAAATCGTGCAGCGATTCCTTCAGAAAACAACCTGAGCTATACGAATCCTGCCGAATATACAATAGGGGGAATTGAAGTTACCGGACTCAGTATTCTTGATAAGAATGCGATGGTTTCTCTTACCGGCTTGAAGGTGGGTGATAAAATTAAGATTCCAGGAGACGCCATTTCAAATGCCATTCGCAGCCTCTGGAAACACGGACTCGTGGGCGATGTCACCATAAAGGTTGATAAAATCGAAGATCAAAATGTTTTTCTCAACATTACGTTAGCCGAACGTCCCAGGTTAACCGGATTTTATTTTAAAGGAATCTCCAAAGGACAGGAAAGTAGCCTAAAAGATGAACTTAATCTCATCCGCGGGAAAATCGTGAATGATGCCATGGTTCGAAATACCGAACTGGCGGTAAAGAAATTCTTCGTAAAGAAGGGATTCTTGAATACCGAAGTAAAAATTGTCCAGGAAAAAGATACCCTAAATAAGGATGGGCTTAAACTTAGGATAAATGTCAATCCTAAATCAAAGGTGAAGATCAATCAAATTGCATTTGTAGGAAATAATACCTTTTCGGATGCTGCGTTGAGAAAGAAGATGAAGAAAACGCATGAGCGCCCTCGCTTCTCTCTTCATAGGGCGTTGCTTAGTGGACTGATCCATTTAAAGCCAAAGGAATTTATGGATTCCAGCTATCGCGTTGAGAAGAGGGATCTAAAAGAGTTTCTTAACAACAATGTAAAATTGAATCTTTTCTCCAGCTCAAAATTTATTAAAACCGATTACGAGGATGATAAGAAAAAAGTAATTGATTTTTATAATACAAAGGGATATCGCGATGCTGAAATTGTTTTGGATTCTGTATATGCTCATAATGAGCGGACGATCAATGTTGACTTCAAAATATCAGAAGGACCAAAATACTACTTCCGAAATATCATTTGGACGGGAAATTACATTTATACAGCTAAACAATTAAATGCGGTCTTAGCGATCAGCAAAGGGGATGTTTACAATAAGGAATTGCTTGACAGTAAACTTCAGTTTAATCCCAAGGGAATGGATATTAGTGGTCTGTACATGGACGACGGTTATTTATTCTTTCGTCCAAATGCCATTGAAGTAGCCGTTGAAGGAGACTCCATCGATATGGAAATAAGAATTTTTGAAGGTGCGCAGGCCACCATTAATGAAGTAACTATTTCAGGCAATGATCGAACGAGCGAGCATGTTATACGCCGCGAGTTAAGTACCGTCCCTGGTCAGAAATTTCGCCGTTCTGATATTATCCGCACCCAACAACGACTTGGGCAACTTGGGCATTTCGATCCAGCTAAAATCGGTCAAACTTTAGTTCCAAATCCGGCTAAGGGTACCGTTGACATTGAATGGCAGGTAGAAGAACAATCCAATGATCAAGTTGAATTATCAGGTGGTTGGGGAGGTTATTATGGCTTTGTGGGTACTCTTGGGCTTACTTTTAATAATTTTTCACTCCGTAACGTACCAAATTTCAAAGAATGGAATCCCCTCCCAAGAGGTGATGGTCAACGCTTGTCATTACGTCTCCAGGCAAATGGAAGATCTTTTCAGAGTTACAGTTTTTCATTCTCTGAACCTTGGCTCGGAGGAAGGAAACCTCATTCATTGAGCGTTAGTTATGTTCATTCTCAATCTCGTTTTGCCGGAACAGGGGCGGGTAGTTATAATGACTTAAACGCCAAGTTAAAAGCGGATAACATTTCGGTGGGGCTTGGACGTGCATTAGAATGGCCCGATAATTATTTCACTTTGACAAATTCACTATCCTATGCAGTTTACACGCTCCAGAATATTGATTATGGACTGGGATGTCGTGATTGCTCCTCGTATGCCATAACGTTTAATACTACATTGGCCCGCAACAGTGTTGACAATCAAATGTATCCAGCGACTGGCTCAAACGTGTCACTTAGCGTTACTTTAACACCGCCCTATTCCTCATGGAATAATTTAAATTATTCAACTGCTTCGCCTGAGGAGAGAAATAAATTGCAAGAATATCATAAATGGATGTTCGATTTCCGCCAGTATTTGCCTCTTGATAATAAAAAGAAGTTAGTGTTGGAGGCCAAAGCTCATTTTGGTTTTATCGGTGCCTACAACAAAGGCAAAACGGGTATTGGACCTTTTGAACGCTTTGTCTTGGGAGGAAGTGGATTAGCCGGCGGATTTAATTCATTTGTTTTGGGAAAAGAAGTTATTGGATTGAGGGGCTATCAGGATAATCAGATTACCCCGCCCACATACGCAGTTGGTAACAGTACTTCTCAAACAGGTGGAATTGTTTATGAAAAACTTGGCCTTGAATTGCGCTATCCCGTCACTACTGGGAATGCTGCCACGATCTACGGGCTTATTTTCGCTGAAGCAGGGAACAACTGGGGCAATTACGAAGACTTTAATCCGTTTAAAATCTACAAATCCGCTGGAATCGGAGCTCGAATATTTATGCCCGCTTTCGGGTTGATAGGGCTTAATTGGGCCTACGGATTTGATAAAGTTCCTGGAACCCTTGACGTCAGTGGTTCGCAATTCCACTTTACGATTGGAAATCAAATCAGATAATCATGAGGATTTATTTTATTACAATTTTTTTTCTCATTTTCGGCCTGAATTTTGTCAAAGCTCAGAGGTTCGGATACATTGATACCGATTTTATCCTAAACAAGATGCCTGAATATAAAAAGGCCCAGGACGAGATTGGTCAGATTTCTCAAGCGTGGGAAAAAGAAGTTCAGGAAATGGCGAAGAAAGTGGAGGGAATGTATAGTGCTCTTCAGGCAGAACAGGTGCTTCTAACTGAAGAAATGAAAAAGGAACGGACTGAAGCGATAACAAAAAAGGAAGCAGAATTAAAGGAATATCAGAAAAAAGTTTTTGGATTTGGTGGACTGTTTTTTTTAAAAAAACAGGAATTAATAAAACCAATACAGGATAAGGTTTGGGATGCTGTTGACAAAGTTTGCAAAGAAAACAGCTTGGCAATAATGTTTGATAAAGCTGGTGAGTTGGTGATGATATATACAGATCCAAGGTATGATTATACCGACTTCGTATTAGATCAATTGGGTCTTGGGGACCCTAACGATAAGATTAAAAACTAAATTGAATTACGTAATGAGAAAACTTGTTTTATTTGCGATGTTGGGAATGGTAGCGTTCGTATCCCACGCACAAACTCCCCCGACAAAAGTGGGTTCCGTTGATGTGGCTTATGTGTTGGGCCAAATGCCTGAGGCCAAGCAAATGGAGGCGGATTTGAAGTCTCTTCAGACTCAACTTAAAACCCAAATTGATACCAAGTATCAGGATTTTCAAAAAAAACTTGCTGATTATAATGCTAATCTAAATACAATGATCGACGCTGTACGCGCAAATACCGAGCGGGAACTTCAGCAAATGCAACAAAATATTGAAAAACTTCAACAGGATGCGCAAACTACCGTGGCAAATAAGGAGAACCAGCTGTTGGCACCTGTCTATAAAAAAGTAGGAGACGCAATTGCCGCTGTAGCTAAAGAGAATGGTTACACCTTCATTCTTACCCAGCAGATCGGGGGCCTTGATGTTCTTTTATACAGTGATGATAAGATGGATGTTTCGGATCTTGTTCTTAAAAAGTTAGGTGTCACACCGAAGCCTGCTACTACAACTCCTGCGACTCCACCGAAGGTAAACTAATACCATCATACAAAAAGCCTTCTCAATTTGGAAGGCTTTTTTATTTCAGAACATTCCGACCTGTGTTTAAATGGATATTTTTAAAGTATGGTAGCTCCACCCTTACTTAATCCCGGAGATAAGATCGGAATTACCGCGACCGGAAGAAAAGTTAGCGTCCGCGATATAGAGGCGTCGCGCAGAGCATTTGAATCCTGGGGTATGGAAGTCATTTTTCCTGCTAACCTTCACAGTCAAAGTCATTCTTACCTCGCAGGATCGGATGAAGAACGTATAACTGACTTTCAAAATTTAATAAACAATCCTGATATCAAAGCTATCGTCTGCGCACGCGGTGGGTATGGAACGACCCGAATATTAGACAATCTGGATTTCTCCTCTCTTACGAAAAATCCGAAATGGATTGTAGGATTTAGTGACGTCACTGCCCTTCATCTTAAGCTATTCAAACTTGGAATAAAAAGTATTCATGGAACGATGCCGATCCTTTTTTCAAAACCTGAGAGCATTTCGTCAATCGAAAGCCTAAGAGACACCTTGATGAATGAAAGTGTTGGTATCTCAGCGATTGCTAATAAAAACAACCGCAATGGAAAAGTTACCGCACAAATTATCGGGGGCAATTTATCATTGATTGTAGATTCTATAGGGACAGCCAGTGACCCGGATACCCGTGGCAAAATTTTAGTCATTGAGGAGATTGACGAGTACACATATAAAGTTGATCGGATGTTGATGCACTTAAAACGTTCTGGCAAGCTCGATGACCTTGCCGGTTTAATTGTGGGCCACATGACGGATATAAAGGAACCCGAACTTTCCTTTGGCGAAACTATCGAGGAAATTATTTTAAGCAAAGTGTATGATAACGATTATCCGGTTGCTTTTAATTATCCGATCGGTCATGAAAATCCAAATTTATCCTGGGTTCAC
>CAZAHL010000443.1:0-4950 GCA_964484845.1 uncultured Chryseolinea sp.
AGGTGTTATGCGCAGGCTGGCCAGTTTCTGGTTAAACCCTGAGAAACTGGCCAGCCTGCGCATAACACCTGCCGAAGTACTTGCCTCCTTGGCTGAGCAAAACGTACAGATGGCTGCAGGATCCATTGGGGGAAATCCACAACCCAAGGTCCAGGCGTTCGAGTACAACGTGTTGACGAATAGTCGCATAAACAAAGTGGAGGATTTTGAAAATATCGTAGTACGGACAAATCCGCTTCTGGGCAATATGGTCTATTTAAAGGACATTGCACGGGTTGAACTCGCAAAATTCAATTATGGTAACAATCCTTTTGTGATGGGAAAGCGCAGTGCCTTTATGCTGCTTTACCTTGCACCTGGAGCCAACGCCCTTGCCACCAATGAGGGGGTGATGAAAGCTCTTGAAGAATTGAAAAAGAACTTCCCGAAAGATGTAGACTATCTTGTTCCACTGGAAACGACCACCGTTGTCGAAGTTTCTATCGAAGAAGTAATTGTGACGTTACTGGAAGCGTTGGCCCTCGTTATTGTTGTGGTATTTTTGTTCCTGCAGAACTGGCGGGCCACCTTAATTCCTGTGTTGGCAATACCCGTGTCTTTGATCGGTACCTTTATCTTTTTTATTCCATTTGGATTTACGATCAATACACTGACGTTATTCGCCTTTGTACTTTCGATCGGTATAGTTGTCGATGATGCTATCGTTGTTGTAGAGGCCATCCAACATAACATGGACCATGAAAAACTATCGCCAAAGGATGCTACGATAAAAGCCATGAAGGAAATTTCGGCTCCGGTGGTGGCTATCGCATTAATTCTTGCGGCCGTGTTCGTACCGGTTGGATTTGTTCCGGGCATTGTAGGAAAACTTTATCAACAGTTTGCAATCACGATCGCGGTATCGGTAATGATATCGGCATTTGTGGCTTTGTCATTGACTCCCGCGCTTAGTATGTTATTGTTAAAACCGACAAAAGAAAATGGTGGAAAGAACTTTTTAGACAAGTTTTTTGATCGATTCAACCGGTGGTTTGGAGGAGTAACAAATTCATATACCAACGGAGTTAACAAGTGGATTAGCAAAACGCCCTATGTGCTGGTGATGATGGCCTGTCTGTTTGTTGGATTATTCTTTTTGTTTAAAAACAAACCAACCGGATTTATACCAACAGAAGATGAAAAACGAGTGTTGGTCACGTATGAAATGCCAGAAGGTACCTCGACAACCCGAAGTATTGAAATGCTGCTGGAACTTCAAAAGAGAATCAAGGAAATTCCTGCGGTGATGACTGCCGGAGGATTAGCCGGTTTAAATATCCTTACTTTTTCAAGTAAGTCGAACGCAGGCACTGTGTTTGTAAATCTTAAAGTATGGGACGAACGCAATCTTGATACCGAAAGTGTACCTAAAGTCATGGAGGAGATACAAAGGCGAACAGCTGATATTAAAGAAGCGCGCATCCTGGTTCTTTCACCACCTGCGATACCAGGGATTGGGCAATCATCCGGTTTTACGTTTGAGTTACAGCAAACTACGAGCACCGATGACATCCGACAATTTGAAGCTGTCATGGGGAAATTTCTTGCAGCCATTAATAAACGCCCGGAAATAGCGATGGCGTACTCATTCTTTTCGGCGAGAACGCCTAGCTACCAGGTTGATATTGACAAAGAGAAAGCAAAGAAACTTGGCGTGTCAGTATCAGAAGCGTACAGCACCCTTTCGATATTGCTCGGCAGCAGTTATGTGAATGATTTTAACATATATGGTAGAAACTTCCGGGTAGTGGCTCAAGCCGATACCTCCTTCCGAAAGGATATTGCAGACATTGGCAAGTATCATGTGAGAAATAGTGCGGGTAACATGGTCCCATTAAGTGCGCTGATCACTTCGCAATTGATCGAAACTCCCGCTCTGGTATCTCATTATAATTTGTACCGTTCAGTCGAAATAATGGGGGCTCCGAAACAGGGTTATAGCAGCGGACAAGCCATCGATGCTCTGAAAGAAGTTGCTGCAGAGGTACTGCCTGCTGGCTATGGTTATGAGTTCGGAGGAATGAGCAGAGAAGAAATTCAAGCTGGAAGCAGCACTTCACTAATCTTTGCGATCTCCATCGTATTTGTGTTTTTGTTCCTCGCTGCATTGTATGAAAGCTGGTCGGTACCATTCTCCGTTTTGTTTGCAGTACCCATCGGTGCTTTTGGCTCCATTCTTACTTTAACGTTTCTTCCCAATCTCACTAATAACATTTATGCACAGATCGGTTTGATCACGCTCATCGGACTGGCGGCGAAAAATGCCATTCTAATTGTTGAGTTTGCCAAAGAGCGTGTAGACAGTGGGATGGAGGTCATACAAGCCACACTGGAAGCCGTGAAACTCCGGTTGCGTCCCATCATCATGACATCGCTGGCATTTATCCTGGGTGTAATGCCACTGGCATTTTCTGCCGGTGCAGGAGCGGAGGCACGGAAAACAATTGGCTGGACAGTGGCAGGAGGGATGGTCGCCGCAAGTTCCCTGGCAATCTTTGTAGTGCCTGTTCTTTTTGTTTTGATAACGAAGATGGCAAAAAAAGTTTCAGGTTCGCCAGCCGTTTCAGGTTCGAGGTCCGAGGTTCAAGGTTCGCCCGATCCACATTCGAAGGTATAAGTTTCAAGTTACGCACAACCTCAAACCTCAAACCTTAAACCTCGAACATTGAACCAATACCTATGAAAAAAAAACGCATCAGCGACAATCTTATTATTTTAATCCTGGGCGCGTTGTCGACGATAACTCCGTTTGCAATCGATATGTATTTGCCTGCGTTTTCGCAGATTGCCGAAGATTTTCACACCACACCGGCGCGCATTTCGTTTTCCGTGACAAGTTATTTTATTGGCCTTGCGCTCGGCCAGATGATCTATGGCCCTTTGCTTGATCGTTTTGGAAGAAAAAAGCCTTTATATATTGGGTTAACAATTTATATGATCACATCCATTGGGTGTATGCAAACACAAACCATTGAAGCTTTAGTAGTGCTTCGCTTTATACAGGCATTGGGTGGTTGTGTTGCCTGGGTAGCCGCACTGACTATGGCCCGTGATTTTTTTCCTGTAGAACAAAGTGCAAGGATTTTTTCATTGTTGATACTGGTTATTGGATTATCACCTTTGCTCGCACCGACGTTAGGGGGATTTATAGCAACAGGGTTAGGCTGGCAGTGGGTATTTCTTGTTCTCGCCCTCCTGACGTTATTGATATTGATTGTGACCATCCTTTTTTTGCCCGAAGGCCAACCTCCGGATCGTGAAATCTCACTGAAAGCAGGACCGATGCTTGCTACTTTCGGGTCAATCATAAAACAACCTCAATTTTTCACGTATAGTCTGGCTGGAGCATTTTCATTTTCTTCCCTGTTTATATACGTCGCAGGGTCGCCAGTTATCTTCATGGAAATATTCAAGGTCAGCCCTCAGGCCTATGGCGGTATTTTTGCCGTGTTATCCGTGGGATTTATTGGCGGAAGTCAATTAAATATTCTCATTAACCGCACTTACAAGAGCGAGCAAATATTCCGTGTTGCTTTACTTGTTCTGGTGATAACAAGCATTGTTTTCTTATTGGGCGCATGGAATAACTGGTACGGATTGGTGGAGACCATTGTACTTTTTTTCGTCGCGCTAACTTGTCTCGGTCTTACAAATCCGAATGCCACAGCACTTTCCCTGGCGCCCTTTACCAAAAATGTAGGAAGCGCTTCTGCGTTACTCGGGTTTCTGCAAATAGGTATAGCGGGACTGTCCTCGGGCGGTGTGGGACTTTTTAACGCAACAAACAGTGTACCCGTTGCGCTGATCATGACAGCCACGTCACTCTTTGCGCTTTTAGTGTTAATAATTGGAAAAAAGAAAATTATTAGTGAAGTAACTGCGAACGTGAGCTCAACAAGCAATGCCGTGCATTAGATCGTTAACT
Source organism: uncultured Chryseolinea sp. (assembly GCA_964484845.1). Lineage (GTDB taxonomy): Bacteria > Bacteroidota > Bacteroidia > Cytophagales > Cyclobacteriaceae > Chryseolinea. The sequence continues at coordinate 3,965 of CAZAHL010000443.1, forward strand.
GTTAATAGTTGGTTACTCGTTATTAGTTACCGCATTTTGCTTTCGTGATTCGACATTCAGCGTTCGACATTCGACATTCAATTCTCCTCCGCTATTCGAAATGCCGACCAAACGCCGAATGTCAAGGCATGATGAACAACCCGATTAAATTTAAGTAACATTTTTTTTTTAATTTTGTTAAACCTAATGTAAAGAAATAATTACGAATACCCTATTTCTAAAAAACTATGCCAAGTAAAAAATTAAAGCTTTATAAAAGCGAAAAGTTTGTAGTACTTCCCATTAAAAAATCGCCCCGGGGATTTGCTTACGCTCTCACTAACTATGGACGAGTTATCAGTTTTACCGAAAAACCAGAAGAAGGACATTTCTTGAAACATGGCATGATATCAAATTATCCTGGCATAGCGGTTCGTTCCAAGAACAAGAGCTTTACATTTTTGATCCATCGTCTTGTCGCAAAGCATTTTTTGAAGCAGGCAAGTCCTAAGCACAATTTCGTTATTCATCTTAATTATGTAAAGGACGACAACTATTATAAAAATTTGAAATGGGTAACGCACGAAGAGAAATTTAAACATACCACCAGAAATCCAAACAGAAAGCGCATTGGTAACCAGAAATTAACAGAAGCCCAGGTCTTGCGAATTAAGAAAAAACTAATGGGAGGAAAGTCAACGTTAAAGGTAATTGCGAATCAATTTGGCATTACAGATATGCAGGTGCATCGAATCAAGACTGGGGAGAACTGGGGACATGTGAGTATATAGACGGGCCAGTTTGCGTTATTCGTTTTGAGATTACTTTCATATAACGGAACCAAAGCGGTGGATTCATGAACTGTTTTTTAATAGATTGGTTTATACTTCCAAAACACCTTTTATGACACTGAGCATCACAAATCCCAAAGGGAACGCATGGGCTTTTCTTCTGGTTGCACTCATCGGATTTTCGTTCGTTCCTTACCATCATGGCTGGAGCAGTTA
>CAZAHL010000444.1:0-4950 GCA_964484845.1 uncultured Chryseolinea sp.
ATCCGGAACGCACAAAACGGTTACGACTTCACTCAGACGTTTCCGATCGCGACAAACGATTCAGAAATTATCATAGCAACCGCGAAACAGCTCTTAGCAGCTACCGATTTAGAAAGTAAAAGGATACGACTACTGGGCATCTCCCTTTCTAATTTTGGAGACTTGGTGATAATCCAGAGGCGGAACGAAATCTCAGATCAATTAAGCCTGGAATTATGAGCGGTGATCGGTAAGCGGTGTTTGGTGATCAGTGGCATTAGCAATATTCAAGGAGAGCATGTTAGTGAGTTTCTAAGATTAGATTATAAGGCAAGAAGTAATTGTGTATGGTTAAAGTCAATTCTAATTTGGCTTGTCGGAAAGTTGGATATAAAGTCTGGTCATCCGTGGACACTTACTCATTTCTCAAACATTCTGCTGGATTTATCCGGGCGGCTTTTACGGTCTGGATACCAACAGTCAGCCAGGCAATTAACAATGCCACCAATCCCGAGCCGGCGAAGAACCACCAATGCAAGTCAATATGAAACACAAAACCCTCGAGCCAACGGGATGCTAGAAACCAACTCGAAGGCAAGGCGAAACCAATTGCAGCCAAAACGATCTTTGTAAACTCACCTGACAAAATATAAACGATACCAGTGTTGCTGGCACCGAGGATTTTTCGAATTCCGATCTCTTTCAAACGTCGTTCTGCGGTAAAGGACGCAAGGCCGAAAAGTCCCAAACAGGAAATCAATATCGCGATCCCTGCAAAATATTTGGAAAGGATGGCTACACGCCGTTCGGACGTATAGAGTTCCTGATAATCGTCGTCAAGAAAACGATAAGCAAATGGAAAGCCTGGGTTGAACGCTTTGTAAAAAAGCTCCAAGTTGGCGATCGTCTCCTGCTCCTTTCCCGCCTCTAATCTTACCATGATATTTTTGCTGTTCTGGATATTCAGGAAAAAGAATAATGGTTTCACGACTTCATGGAAAGACTCAAAATTGAAATCTTTTGCTACACCAATGATCTCCACTTCTTTGCCCCAAAGTTTTACTTTCTTTCCGATGGGGTCGTGCATGTCCATAAATTTAATTCCTGCCTCATTGAAGATGATCTTGCTTTCTTCATCGCCGAAATCCTTCAAAAATGTCCGGCCTTCCTTCATGGTGATTCCCATCAACTCAATGAAGTCATAGTTGACAGACACCCGTTCGAACTCCGTGCGATCGTTAGGGTCTTTGCCTGTCCACTCTATGCCGTACGTGCCACCATTGTGGCCGGTCATATCATGGCCGGTGCTGGAAGCGCCGCCAACGCCCGAAATTTTCTCAAGCTCGGCCAGGAAAGTCTCTGCTTTCTCGTTCACAACGCCTTCGCTGTTGATGATCATGATGTTATCTTTATTGTAGCCCAAATTCCGGGTTTGTATAAAGCTGATTTGCTTGTACACTACCCACACCGATACAATGAGAATTATTGACAGAGAGAACTGAAGCATAACCAATCCTTTGCGTGCCCATGCTTCGCCTATGAAGCCGGTTAATTTACCCTTCAGAATAACTGCGGGATTAAAATTGGAAAGATAAAGGGCAGGATAGCTTCCTGCCACGAGCCCTGTTAAAAGGACAATACCGAGCAATAGTGAAATGAACACAGGATTAAATTCCAGGGTGAGCTGCTTTTCCGTGATGTTATTAAAATGTGGTAATACAAGGATCACAATCACGATAGCGGTTACAAGAGAAACAAAGGCCATGAGTGTTGACTCAGAAAGATATTGCACCACAAGTGAAGACTTCTTTGCCCCAATCGCTTTCTTTATGCCCACTTCTTTAAGGCGGCGGGAAGCTCTCGCCGTGGAGAGATTCATAAAGTTGATACAGGCAATCAGCAGAATAAAACCAGCGATAATAGAGAACATTCTCACGTATTCAATCCGCCCACCCACTAGCTTACCGTTTTCATACCGATTGTGCAGGTAGGCGTTCCGATATGGCCGTATGAATGGAGACCGGTGCACAGCCTTACCTTCCGTTTTCGTGCGTACCAGGTCCACAATTTTTTTATTGAATGCATCGACGTCCGTTCCAGGTTTGAGCAGAATATGCGTTTGGGGCGCAGTATTGAACCAGTTGGTCACCCAGTCATTTTCCTCACGGAAACTTTCGAAGGTAAGTACATATTCGAAGCGGGAAGAAGAATAAAATGGAAGGTCAGCTATAACACCAGAAACCAGGAACTGCTTCTGATGCTCTAGTTCCACACTCTCACCCACTACATCCTTGGAAGAGCCAAACAATCGTAACGCAAGCGATTCTGAAATAACGATTGACTTTTTATCGGACAATAACTGGTTAGGATGGCCATGAATAGTCGGAAAGGAAAACATTTTGAAAAAAGATGCACTGGCATAGATCCCTTTTGCTTTGATATCGTTATCGCCGGCTGAGAGCACAGCCTCACCACCCCAGTTCAGGGTGCTTGTAACGGCCATCTCTACTTCAGGAAATTCAGCGGCAAGTGCGTCCGCCGTCGGTCCGGCTGTCGACTCCCGCGTGATAACCCCTCCACCCTGATCGACATTCTCCATTACTTGATAAAGCCGGTCTCCCTGTTTGTGAAACTGGTCCATCCTCAATTCATCGTTTACCCAAATAAAGATCAGCAGCACACTGGCGAGCCCCGTTGATAGGCCGATAAGATTGATGAAGAAGGAGCTCTTGAATCGCTGGAAATTCCGATAGGAGATCAGCAGGTTGTGTCGGATCATATGGTTTAGATTTGATTCACCGTCTATTATTCTTATGTTAAAAATCTATTTAACTTCTAACCTTACTGGTTCTACCAGCCTTGATGGAAAAGGTTACAATGGTTGTTAGAAATTTTTGAAGGGTCGAAGTACGGGATCGTTGCAGGGGAAAGTATTCGGTAATCAGTAATCAGTAATCGGTGATCGGTAAGAGGTAAGAGGTATTTGGTGATCGGTGTGTTAAATGGTTCTTCGGCCTTCTTTCCATTGCAACCGGAAAGTAGGCTCAACAAAAGTATCCTTATTTGCACCAAAAGTGCTCTTAGAAAAATAGAACATCTGCTAGTTTTGCCCCAGTATGGATTCAATATTCATAGAATGATATAAGACGGATAGCTATTAGCAACAATTTTACATGACTAAAATTCACGAAAAACCGATAAACCCAAATGTGGGATGGCACAAAGATGTGCACGGAAATCCCTTAGGATATATTGATGTTGCTAGCATTAGGATAGGAAGGGTTGAATCCATCGATCTACTGAGGGGGATCGTAATGATTATTATGGCGCTAGACCATGTTAGGGACTATTTTCACTTCGATGCATTTCTGTACAGCCCGGAAGATATTAATCAAAGTTCAGCTGGTTTGTTTCTTACAAGATGGATCACCCATCTTTGCGCCCCAACATTTATTTTTCTTGCTGGTGTTTCTGCATACTTTGTCGCCCAAAAGAAAACCATACGGCATGCATCCACCTTTCTACTTACCAGAGGTATTTGGCTTGTTGTTTTACAGTTGACAATCATTCGGTTTGCCTGGAATTTTGACCCAGGTTTTCATTACAACTCCAACACTATCATATCCACCATTGGGATCTGTATGATTATTCTTTCCGGACTCATTTATTTTCCTATAAAAACAATATTTATCATAGGACTTTCTATGGTGGTTGGACACAATTTACTTGACGGTATATCTTTTAGAGGAGGAAGCCTGGCAGATGTGATCTGGTCATTTCTCCATGTACAAAAGTCTTTTGATTTGGGCGATGGTTACACTTTTACTTTCCTTTATCCGATCATACCCTGGGTCGGAGTGATGGCGTTGGGATATTGTTTCGGTATCTTCTATCAACCCGATTATACATCCAAAAAACGAAAGGAAGTGTTCTTGCAACTGGGCATCTTATGCCTGTTTATTTTTGTGACTTTAAGAGCAAGCAATGTTTATGGAGATCCGGTTCCCTGGAGTAAACAAAACGAGATTGATTCCACTTTAATGTCTTTTTTCAACTTACAAAAGTATCCACCCTCCATGCTCTATTTATCTGTTACGCTAGGCATTTCGTTGCTTCTGCTTTCCGCGATGGAGCAAAAAAATCTCAGTCGCTGGAAACCAGTTACACTTGCAGGGAATGTCGCATTATTTTATTATGTAGCACACATATTTTTAATTCACCTGCTGGCTGTATTTGCAGCGGTTTTAACCGGTTATCCATGGGAGTCCATGATATTCACAGGAGCCCCTGCGAAAGGCAATCCATTGCTAAATGGGAGTTACGGCTTCAATCTGTGGGGGGTTTATATTGTTTGGATAATCGTTGTAATACTTCTCTATCCTCTCTGTGTATATTGGAATTCGTTCAAAATACGAAACAAGAAAAAATGGTGGGTAAGTTACGTTTAGTTATGACTTTAGGAACGAATTAGGTAAGACGCAAGTTGTTGAATCCAGTCCGAGTGGTCTTAGCGCAATACTAGTCCTTCAGCCATAGCTGGATATCCCCCGTCTGTGATCGGAAATGGCACTCCGTTCTTCCACATTTTAACTACAGTCAGACCCCCGGGTCTATGCTCAACGCCGGCAACATACACATCGTCACCGATCACATCAATCGCGTTGGCGTAAGCATAAGATGAACCATCGGACAATGAAACTGGTAAACCATTTTTCCAATATTTAGCAAGCCCAATGCCTTTGACATTATGCTCCACTCCCGCGACATACACATCGTTTCCAGACACAACTATATCTCTACCCGCTCCGCCCGTAAGTCCAGGCGATATGCGGGAGATAACGTCGTTTTTCCAGTAAGTCACAAAGCCAATGCCCGGCACCATATTTCGCTCGGAGCCTGTGACATAAATGTCACTCCCTGAGAGGAACATACTCCACCCGTAGGAATTAATCGTTGATAAATCGTGAGGAG
>CAZAHL010000445.1:0-4940 GCA_964484845.1 uncultured Chryseolinea sp.
TTTTACTAGAAATTATTGCCTATGAGGGCATTTCCACAATTAACTTTTAACATTTCACGATTAACTTAACACTAGTTCAATGCCGGGATTTGCATTTTAACGGTAGTTCCCCTTCCGACCTCTGATTCAATATTAATTTGACCATTCAACTTTTCAATGGCTTCTTTTACAATGTAAAGCCCCAGGCCTGATCCTGCTCCATCGTCTGTAGCGCGATAAAACATCTTGTAAATATTCGGAAGGTGGTCTTTTTCGATACCCTTACCGTTGTCTTCAATGGCAAGAGTGGCGGAGTTTTTATTAATATCCACATTGATTTTTATAATCGGATCGCGACCATTTCGATACCGTATCGCATTCGAAATTAGATTATTCAGAATAACTTTTAAACGCCAGCGATCTGAGAAGAAGGGTTGATCCTGGTTAACGTGTATAAGCTTCACAACGGATTGACCTGTAGTTGTTGCAAATTTGAGTTGGTTAAAGGTTTCATCGATTAAGTTCTCAAATAAGATCTCTTCCCGTTTTATTTCTAAACGTGAATTTCGCGATTGGTCTAAAATTTCTTTAATAAACAGATCTTGTTGCAAAGCACTTTTACTGATCATATCCAGGTACATGTCTTTCATGTCGACATCAATATCTTTTTTAGCCAGGTTAATAAGTCCTAAAACGGAAGAAATAGGGGCGCGTAAATCGTGCGAAACGCTATAGACAAAGTTGTCAAGTTCTGTATTGCGTTTGCTTAGCTCTAGATTTGTTCGTTGAAGTTTCTCTTCTGCTTTTTTGCGTGTCTTAATTTGTTCATTTAACGCCCCTGTTCTCTCCTGGACCATCGTTTCGAGGTTCTCATTAAATAACTGAAGTTTCAACTGTGCTTCGAAACGTTCCTTTACGGTTGCTGAAAGGATGATCGTCGAAATGCTAACGACTCCAATAAAAATTTGGAGCAACAACATGGAATTATATGAATTTCCCAAGTTGAATGGGCCAACACCGATTATAGTAACATAAATTGAAATTAAGGAGGCTGCTAATACGCCTGTCATGGCCAGAATTAAATCGAAACGAAAAGCAAGCCACAACAGGTAGGGTAGTACCAAAAATGGCAACGCACGCTCCATGGTGGGTACTAAATAATCTACTTCAAGCAGGAGGTAAATTCCAATAAGTGTAAGTAAAAATATTCCGGCCTCCACCGCTTTGTTCCGGGAAACTTTAAACGTAATTATTTTTTTAGCACAGGCAAGAATAAAGGGAGTGAACAATAAAATGCCAACAACATTTCCAACCCACCAGGAAAACCCGGTGCGAATCAGATCTTCTGAACGTATTATTTCATTAAGAAATAATACCTCTGTTCCAATGCATGCTCCCAACAAGCACATTAACAGCGTCACAAATAAAAACCGGAACGCATTTTTAGTGCTATTAAATGGATATGCCTCGTTAATCCAATTTTTTAACAAGTAATTACCAACAACTGCCTCAAGCGTACTACAAAGTGCAATTAAGCTACTGACCAGAATAATAGTTTGAGCAGGAAGTTCCGGATTATTCCAGTAAGCCATGATGTTGGCTACGAGCGAACCGATGGTAATTCCGGGCCATGTAGAGCGGCCTAACAATATAATCAGAGCAAAGGCAATTCCTGAAGGGGGCCACGCGGGGAGGGCAGCAGAATTTTCAAATGCAAAAAAGTATCCGAACCTTGCCGCAAAATAATAAAGCAAAGCCACAAAAATAATTTTGAGGTCAAGGCTGTACTTAAGTGGCAGTTTAATTTCCAAATCAATTAACTCATTATCAGATCAATATACAATATATCGTTCCGTAAGAGTGACCGATATCATTGCATCTTCTATACGGCCCGTTGGGATGCATTTTTTTTGGGTTGAATGCATCCATTGTGGCGTCCCATTTTTCAATTGAAAACTTCCAACCTAAAGATTCAGAGAATATTATTCCTCATGAATGAAAATTCTATATTCACCGCAGATTTAATTCACTATGGACCTTACTATTTTATTCTCGCCTATTGAAGAATCTTTGTATGCGGATATAAAGTCTCCATCAAGCTTTTTCAAAAATATACATCCCTTTACCGATAAGATGCCTGAGTATCGGGGAGCACACATAGCTCTTTTTGGAATTCGGGAGGGACGCGGTTCTTCCATTAATACGGGTACAGCTTTTGGTCCCGATGAGATCAGAAAGAAATTGTACAATCTTAAAAAAGGCCTTGGCTCATACCGGGTTGTAGACCTTGGGAATTTAAATGTCGGGCATGATTTAAATGAGTCTTACGTGCGGATCAGTGAAGTGTGCCGCATCTTATTGGAGAATAATGTACTGCCTGTGATTCTTGGTGGATCACACGATCTCGACTATGGACAATATTGTGCTTATGAGACTATGAATAAGCTGGTTAGTTTTCTAAACATCGATGCTTTTCTGGATCTTGACGAAAAAGAAGCGACACCCAATCGTCATCATATCAACAAGATATTGCTCCACGAACCAAACTACCTGTTTAGCTATACGCATTTGGCTTACCAGAGTTATCTCATCGATCCCCACTCCGTTTCGGTTCTTGAAAAACTTTATTTTGAAGCCTTTCGCGTGGGGCAGGTGCGGACGAACATTCAGGAAATTGAGCCACCTATTCGAAACGCAGACATGGTTTCCTTTGACATCACAGCCATCCGATCATCCGACGCGCCGGGAAATGCGAACGCTCAACCCTTCGGCCTGTCTGGTGAAGAAGCATGCCAGATTTGCTGGTATGCTGGCTTGAATGAAAAACTAAGCTCAATCGGCTTTTACGAGTACAACCCCGAATACGATGACCCCCATAAGAAAACAGCTTCGGTCGTTGCCACGATGATCTGGTACTTTGTGGAGGGCTACTATCATCGCAAGAATGAACAAAACTTCAAAAGCAATGATTTTATGAAATATTCGGTTTCAATGCCGGTGGATCCGGAAATTATTTCTTTCTACAAAAGTAAATTCAGTGAAAAATGGTGGATGGAGATACCGTATGCGGGAGGCAGAGAAAAATATTCGAGAAATAGTATTGTACCCTGCAGCTACAGCGATTATCAAACGGCTCTTAGTGGCGAAGTGCCCGATCGGTATATCAGTATGATAGCAAAATTAATTTAAAAACTGTGTGATAATCACACGACGTTGTTCAACTGTTCTTTAATCTTCTCCAGTTCCTCTTTCATAATGACCACATGTTTCTGAATATCAGCATCACTTGCTTTCGAACCTATTGTATTAATCTCGCGGCCGATTTCTTGAGAAATAAAGCCTAATTTTTTGCCGTTTCCCTGAGGTTCATTTAAAACCTGCATAAAGTAATCCAGGTGGGACTTCAAGCGAACTTTCTCTTCGTTGATATCCAATTTTTCAATGTAAAAAATTATTTCCTGTTCGAGTCGGTTGGTATCATATCCACCTTCACCAAAAAATGTGACAACATTCCCTTTTAATTTTTCCCTCACCCGTTCAACGCGTTTGGGATCCAAAACGTCGACGCTTTTTAATTCTGCGTAGATCACAGAGCAACAGTCTTTCAACATCTTTTCAAGAACTTTCCCTTCCATTTTTCGGAAGTCATCACATTTTTGAATCGCCTGCAGCATGCAGGCCTTCACTTTACCCCATTCTTCTTCGTTGTTGGCTTCTTTTACCTTGGTCTGTATTACTTCAGGAGAATTAAGCGCAAGCTCAAAAAGCTGATCGTGTGGGGCCACGACTCTATCAGCTAATTTTTTTAGTTCGCTGTAATAAGCTTTAAATAATTTTTCATTGTATGACTGCTTGATTTCATCATCGCCATAACGTTGATATTCGACGTTAATGGAGACTTTACCCCGTTCTAATTTTTCGTTGATCAGGTTTCTAACTTCTATTTCCTTATCAGAAAAAACTTTCGGGAGCCTGAGATTGAGATCTAAAAATTTAGAGTTAAGACTTTTGATTTCAGTCGTGACCTGAACCTGTCCATCATCATGAGAGCATTGGCCGAAGCCTGTCATCGATTTGAGCATTGAAATAATTTTAAACGGTCCGCAAAATACAAAAGTTATTTTGCGAACCCGAGATATTAAACAAGCCGGGGATCAAAGCAGATATTAGAAGTCGAAACCGAGAGTAACGTGGAACCTGGGTTTGTTTACTTCATAGTTTTCAACGGGCCACGCCAGGTCAAATTTTATATAATAGCCCAGCATCACCGTGCGCATACCGACACCATAACTATAAAGCCATGGATTAAGATAGTTTTTAATTTTCGCGGTAAAAGGCCCTCGCGTGATTTCCTCATAGCTCACGCTATTCTCCGAACTAAAAGGTGGTTTTCCAGACCAGCTGGTGCCTATGTCTGAGAAAGCAATGAGTTGCATGTTCCGAAGAAAGTTCGAGGAAATTGGTCCACTCGATAACGCTCGTATCAGGGGTACCCTCAATTCCGCATTTGCCAGGATAACACTGTTACCAAACAGCGTAGCATAATCAAACCCACGCAGAGAAGTAGCATATTCCACAAATAAAATGTCCTGGGTTTCCTCGGGATATCCTAGTGGATTGAACTCCCCGTCGCTGGTTTTTCCAGTGGTCTTAGTCTTATTAAAGAACCAATTATCCATACCACCCAACAAATACTTTTTTGGAGACCTGCCAAAGAAAGTCCCTGCAAAGCCGCGTACAGCAAATACGATCTCCCGGTAAATTTTTTGATAGTGCCGGATATCTATGGTCGCCTGCCCAAAGCTAAGATTCTCATTTTTGAGGCCTTGATAGTGTTGAAAAGTAATTTTACCCCGCGTACCCTCAATAAGATTTAATCCAGTGGAAACTGAGTTATCATATACAATTTCAGATTTAATACCCGCGTAAAAATTATTTACGGGAATCACGGCTGGTGGATT
>CAZAHL010000446.1:0-4922 GCA_964484845.1 uncultured Chryseolinea sp.
ATAAAATTATGTTGCTAATCCAGAAGCTGGAAGAAAAAAAGCAGTACTGAATGAAGCTAATATGCATAATACATTCCTGCACAACCTGGATTATTTGAAGCTTGCAGCGGACGTTTTTTCTGAAGCTCCAAAATTAGCCAGTACAACCTTAACCTAACGGGACGATAGATCTCTTCGTTATTGACTTTGTGATAGACCTGTTAAAAGTTTCATGTGATTTTAAAGCCTCATACCTCAACTTAAATGAAACTTGACAAAGCCTATTAACTATTAACTAACCTATTCCGTGCTTCTTCATCCTACGATACAACGCCGTTCGCGTCATTCCCAACGTGCGAGCGGTATTGCTCACATTGCCCTCATGATTGTTTAGTGATTGCTGAATAAACTGTTTCTCCATATCCTCGAAGGTTTGGGGTTGCTCATCTTTTTTTGGATTCGAACTAGTGCCGCTTATAAAAAACTCAATCCCTTGAATCAATTTTCCCTCATTTAGAATCACTGCTCTTTCGACAGCATGCTGAAGTTCACGAATATTTCCGGGCCATGGATATTTTTTGAGTTTAGAAATTACAGTTTTGTCCACTTTTATGCCTGGACGTTTATACTTGTAAGTATATCGTTGAAGAAAATAATCCAGGAGTAAAGGAATGTCTTCTATACGTTCACGGAGTGATGGGACTCTGATCTCCACCGTGTTCATCCGGTAAAGAAGATCTTGCCTGAATGTTTTATCAAATACCATTTCATTCAATGGCATATTGGTAGCGCAAATCAATCGAAAGTCGACTGGGATTTCGGAGTTTGATCCTACACGCTGAATTTTTCGATGCTGCAGAACGGTGAGCAATTTCGCCTGGAGTGGTAGGGAGAGGTTACCAATCTCATCTAAAAAAATAGTTCCTCCTGAAGCAATTTCAAAACGTCCGGGTTTGTCTGCCTTTGCATCGGTAAATGCGCCTTTTACGTGTCCGAATAATTCGCTTTCAAAAAGGGTTTCAGTAATAGATCCTAGATCAACAGTGATGAAAACATTATTTTTCCTTGTTGACTTTCTGTGAATAGCTCGCGCCACCAATTCCTTTCCGGTCCCATTTTCTCCGAGGATGAGCACATTAGCGTCCGTGGCAGCCACCCGGTCGATCATCTCATGAACGCGTTGAATCGCGGGAGAGTCACCAATGAAATCGATATAAGGCTGATCGATCGTATCGCTTAATTTTTCTTGGGTGACTTTTAATTTCTCCACTTCCTTTTTCGATTGGCGGAGTTGGTAAGCGGAAAGAATGGTGGCTAATAATTTTTGATTTTTCCAGGGCTTTAGTACAAAATCGACGGCCCCATTTTTCATTGCCTTAACAGCCAGGTCAACTTCACCATAGGCCGTAATAAGAACCACAACGGCAAACGGATCGATCTTTAAAATTTGTTGAAGCCAATGAAATCCTGCTTCGCCATCATTCACACCTTTTTTAAAATTCATGTCTAACAAGATCACATCGTATTCAGTTGCCCTCAGCAAAGCAGGAACTTTCTCTGGAGTTTCTTCGATTTGAATGTTCGTAAATTCCTGTTTTAAAAACATCCGCGCAGTTTCCAAAACATCACGATCATCATCAACTATTAATATTCGGGCAGGGATCATAATGGTTGTATCTTATTACTTGCTAAGTTGATAAAAATGTATCAAATACAAACAATCCAGTGTATCGATATTGATACAACTCCTTCCGGTTGAAAACTAAAATACTTGCGTTAATTCTTGAAAATCAAGTTGTTACATCAATGGCACTGTCTTTGGTAACGCATAAACAAAATAATCACAACATGGCGCCTTCCGCACTTCGAACTCCAACACTTCAACACTTTTAAGACCATGATTAAAAATTATCTCCGAATCACTCTTCGTAATTTTTTGAGAAATAAGAATTACACCCTCATCAACATCCTGGGTCTGAGTATTGGTGTTACTTCTTGCATTGTTATTTTCTTGCTCGTTTCGAATGATCTTAGTTTTGACAAATTTCATTCAAAGTATGAATACATTTACCGAGTTGTTAAGGAATCCAAGAGTTCTTCAGGGATCGATTATCGCACAACAACTCCCTATCCCTTTGCAAAAGCTTTCCGAAACGATTTTGAAGATGTTCCTTTGATTACGCAGCTCCATTCGCAAGACGAAGTGTTGATGAAAATCGGTACCGAAAAGCAACGCGTAAAAAACGTGATCTTTGCCGATTCTTTGTTTTTTGATGTTTTTGATTTTACAGTCCTGTCGGGTAACCCTAAAGTTGAACTGAGTGAGCCTGGCAAGGTATTCCTCACAAAATCACTAGCCGACAAAATTTTGAAAGGAAATGAAAGGGCAACCATCAAGCTTGATAATAAAATTGAATTGGAGGTCGTAGGAATAATAGCTGATCCTCCAGCTAATTCACATATCAGTTTCTCCATGGTAGTTTCTATGCCGTCTCTCACACCTGAATTTATTGGATTTCCATTGGATCGGTGGGGGATGACTATTGCCGGATTTACATACATCGTGTTATCTGATGGATTACAACCTTCTACAATTGAAGATAGACTTAAAGGTTTTGCTACTAAATATCTTTCCGAAGGAGATGCGGCAACAGAATCGTTTAGAATTCAACCTTTAAAGGCAATACATTTTGATGAAGTCTACACCAAAAATCCAGGCACACCTGCGAATGCTGATATTTCAGATCTTATTGTGATGGGGATAATGGGTGTCTTTATTCTGGCCATTGCATGTGTTAATTTTGTAAACCTTGCTACAGCGCTTGCGATTAAGAAATCCAAAGAAATAGGCATTCGCAAGACGTTGGGTGCAAAACGCAGCCAGCTTGCGGCTTTCTTTCTGGGCGAAACTTTTTTGCTCACAGTATTTTCCGTGGTAATTTCGTTGTGCGCCGTAGAATGGCTTTTGAGATGGCTCAATAATTTTCTGGAAATAAAACTCGAACTGAGTTTACTTTCCAATCCTGTGCTCATAGGATTTCTTATGATGCTTATTCTTTTCACAACCGTACTTGCTGGCTTTTATCCGGCCATTATCTTGTCAGGTTTTAATCCGTTGGCTGTACTTAAGAATAAAATTAGCGTCCAGGGGAGTTCTGGTGCTACGGTGCGTAAAGTATTAGTAGTGTTTCAATTTATGATTGCTCAGGTCCTCATCATGGGTACCCTTGTCATTGCGGATCAAATGAAATATTTTAATCGTAAGCCTTTGGGATTTGAAAAGGATGCGGTCATTAATGTGGCGATACCGGAAAACAAACGGGAATTGATGGAATCGTTCAGAACTCGTCTAGAAGCAAATCCTGACATTCAGAGCATTTCTTTTTCATTGGGTGCACCTACATCAGATAATAATATCCATACTGGCTTTTTTTTAACAGAAAAGGGAGGTCAGGAAAATTATAATGTTGAGATGAAACCGGTAGATCGCTTCTACCTTGAGACCTATGGAATTAAATTAAAGGCAGGTCGTTGGTTTTCTGAAAGTGACGAAAAGGAAGCTAACCGACCTGTATCACCAAAGGAAATAGAATCATCAAATGAAATAGAATTTGTATACATCGTTAATGAATCAGCAGCAAAGCGATTGGGATTTAGTAATCCTTCAGAAATCATAGGAAAAAAGATAACGACCGGTTTTTATGATGCCAACAAGGAAGTTGTAGGCGTTGTAGAAGATTTTCATACAGCTTCATTGCACGATGAGATAGCCCCTGTTGTGTTGATGATCTTGCCAGAATTCTACTATGAAGCTGGCCTAAAAATACATCCGGAAAATTTTAACAAGACGATTGATTTCATTGAAGAAAATTGGACTCAGGTTTTTCCGGAGTATAATTTTGAGTATGAATTTCTAGATGAGTATCTCGCCAAACTTTACCAACATGATGAACGGACATTTACCTTGTTCAAAATTTTTGCCTGCATTTCTATTTTCATTGGTTGCCTTGGACTTTATGGACTCATTTCATTCATGGCAAGTCAAAAGCTGAAGGAAGTAGGTATTCGTAAAGTACTAGGTGCTTCGGTAAGTAGTATTATGATTCTGTTTTCCGGAGAATTTGTCAAGCTCATTGTCATTGCGTTCTTGATAGCCGCCCCGCTAGCATGGTATTTTATGAATCAATGGCTTCAGGAATTCGCCTATCGTATCCCGATCTCGTGGACAGTTTATGTAATTGGTATTGTTTCTACATTAATCATTGCCATACTCACTGTGAGTTACCGGTCTGCACAAGCAGCGGCTACCAACCCAGCAGAAATACTTCGAACGGAGTAATGGCAATGAGCAATGAGCAATGAGTAATGAACAATGAGCAATGAATAAAGAATCCTTTCAACACTTCGAACCTCAACACTTTCAACCTTATGCTTAAAAATTATTTTGTCCTTGCCTGCCGTAATTTTTTGCGCAACCGGAATTATACATTGGTTAACATTCTTGGGTTGAGCATTGGAATTATTTCCTGCATAGTCATTTTTTTATTGATTAAGTATGATTTAAGCTTTGACAGATTTCATTCCAGGTACGACACCGTCTATCGCATTGTTCGAGATGTTAAAACAGCTTCTGGTGAAGGTAATGATTCAGCAACACCTTATCCGTTAACAACAGCATTTCGGACTGACTTCCCAGATATTCCCATGGTAACACAAATGCATTTCCAGTATGAAGTATTGTTGACAATAGGGGCAGAAAAACAGAAGGTTAAAGATATCCTTTTTGCGGACTCCTTATTTTTTGAAGTTTTTGATTTTAAAGTGCTATCGGGTAACCCAAAAGTTGCGTTGGGTGAACCAGGCAAAGTATTTTTGACAGAATCATTGGCTGATAAAATTTTAAAAGGGAAGGAGAAAGCGTCTTTTAAAATTGATAAAGTTGA
>CAZAHL010000447.1:0-4895 GCA_964484845.1 uncultured Chryseolinea sp.
TGCTGAGTCGTAAAACCGTTTCGAATGTAGTTATCGGTGCAAGGGATGAAAAACAGCTGGTTGACAATCTTGGTGCATTGAACTGGTCGTTGACATCAGATCAAATTGCGAGGATCGATAAGGTTAGCGCACAGAAACCGCTTTATCCGCATTGGGTTGGTTCGCGATGATTGTTGTATGGTGGTAATTGCATTGTTTAGCACTCAGGATGACGTTTCATAGTATAGTATGGTATGACTTTTCACAGCATCGTTTTTCCTCCCACCATTAGTACCGTCATCCCGTCCCATTAGTACCGTCATCCTGAGCGGCACGTCTGTGGATAATTGCTCGAACGAAGCGGCGAAGGATCTGCTTCAGCTTAATATAATTTCCTTCGAAGGAGAGCGTCCGTTCGCACGTTGCTTCGAGGGGATCCTTCGTTCGCGCGAACCCACGCACGTCCTTTCCCATTAGCACCGTCATCCTGAGCGATACGTCTGTGGATAATTGCTCGAACGAATCAGCGAAGGATCTGCTTCAGCTTAATAGAATTTCCTTCGAAGGAAAGTATCCGTTCGCACGTTGCTTCAAGGGGATCCTTCGTTCGCGCAAGCCTACGCACGTCCTGCACTCAGGATGACGTTTCATAGTATGGTATAGTATGGTATGGTATGACGTTTTCACAGCATCGTTTTTCCTCCCACCATTAGTACCGTCATCCTGTCCCTTTGGTACCGTCATCCTGAGCGGCACGTCTGTGGATAATTGCTCGAACGAAGCGGCGAAGGATCTGCTTCAGCTTAATATAATTTCCTTCGAAGGAGAGCGTCCGTTCGCACGTTGCTTCGAGGGGATCCTTCGTTCGCGCGAACCCACGCACGTCCTTTCCCATTAGCACCGTCATCCTGAGCGATACGTCTGTGGATAATTGCTCGAACGAATCAGCGAAGGATCTGCTTCAGCTTAATAGAATTTCCTTCGAAGGAAAGTATCCGTTCGCCCGTTGCTTCAAGGGGATCCTTCGTTCGCGCGAGCCCACGCACGTCCAGCACTCAGGATGACGTTTCATAATATATAATAACTATTCATACTTTAAAGAGTCAACCGGATTAGTACGCGCCGTTTTCAACGAATGAAATGCCACAGTTAAAAATGCAAATATCAAGGCCATCAATGCTACGAGAACAAATACTCCGTAGTTAAGGGTGGTTTGATAAGCAAAATTATCCATCCACTGGTTAACAATATAATATGCAGGCACAATTACCAGGATGGCCGCAATGATAACGAGCACCATGATATCCTTGTAGAGTAAATAAATGATGCGTGGCACACTTGCGCCGTGTACTTTCCGTATTCCAATTTCCTTTGTACGTTGCGCAGCAGTAAAAGCAGAAAGACCGAGCAATCCAAGAAGTGAAATAAAAATACAGATATACGAAAGATTAGAAAGGAGTTTGTATTGTGTCTCATCAGCGCGGTATTGTTCATTAAAACGCTGGTCTAAAAAGAAATACTCAAATGGATGATTTGGATCATATCCCGCCCATTTCTTTTTAATGTAATCCAAGGTTTCCGGGAGATTTTCTCCGGAAACCTTTAGATGCAGAAAACCGCCTTCCCTACGCGATTTCACAATCAGAAGTGGCTCAATGGGATTATGCAACGAACTGAAATTAAAATCCTTTACCATAGCGATTACTTGTCCATCGGTTTTGCCGTGAAACCATTTTACTTTTTTACCAACAGGATCATCACCCCATCCCATCAACCGGGCGGCAGCTTCATTGCACATAAAAATATTGTCGACGTCTGCATTTGGCCCTGCCTGGAAGTCACGGCCTTTAAGTATGGTAATCCCCATCGTTTTGAAATAGTCCTCACCAACAGTAATCATCGAGAATGCTTGTTGCTGCATGCCGCTCTCTCCCTCTGCCCACATTACGAGACCGCCCGCACCCATACCCATCACGTTATAAGAAGTTGTGGCAGATGAAATCCTTGGATTTTGGAGCAGCTCGTTTTTTATAGCTGTAATCTGCTTTTCAACGAGTGTATCCTGAACTGGCAAAAGGAGTACATTATCTTTATCAAAGCCCAGGTCCTGGCTGCGCATAAAATCAATCTGGTCCTGCATTAAAAATGTACATACGACGACAAAAATAGAGATTGCAAATTGTAGGGTAATCAATACTTTCCGAAGGGTATGACTTGACTGACGATTTTTGTAGGCCCCCTTCAATGCCATAATGGTCGGAATACCAGGGAGGTGAAAAGCCGGATATAGCCCGGAGAGTAAACCGATGCCTAACGCTATTCCCACGGAACCCAGCAGCAGAAGCGGGTTGTTAAAAAATTCAACACTGAGATTTCGCCCAATCAATTCATTGAAGGATGAAAGATTCACCACAATCTGTACGATCGCTATCGCCACGACCAGCGACATAAATGAAAGAAAAACGGATTCTGCGAGAAAAGAGAAAATAAGGGAGCTTCTTCCGGATCCCAGTGTTTTCTTCATGGCGATTTCCGTGGCGCGTTTAACAGATTTTGCTGTTGACAGATTCATGTAATTAATGCATGCCAGCAGCATGATGAACACTCCAATGGCCGTAAAGGCGTACAGATATGCCATGTTTCCCTGAGGCTCATCACCGTCAAGATCAGAACGAAAATGAATATCTGCCAGTGGCTCTAATATCGCCGCGTACTTTCCTCCTACTTTGTCGCCAAAGGATTTATAATATTTGGTAAAGATGGATGGAAACTTCTTATCAAAATCTTGTGGATTATAATTTTCCGGCATTAATAAATAGAGGTAAACATCCGGATTCCAGAATGCTTCTGATTTTATTTGGCCGGCCTCTAGCACCCACTCGCGTGTCCTGCTTAATCCCGATAAAAGAATATCAAACTTAAGATGCGTATTTTCCGGAAGATCCTCGATCACGGCTGTAACCTTCCAAAGCTGATTGTCAAGAAAAAGAGATTTATCGATTGGATCAGCATCCCCGAAATATCGCTTCGCGGTTGACTTTGTAATCACCACCGTGTTAAGGAGATTCAAACACGTTTTTTCATCCCCCGCGATAAAATCATGTTTGAAGACCTGGAAGTAGGTCGAGTCTGTGCGAACGACATCTTCTTCATAATAGGCAACCTCCTCCCCGTTCCGGTCATACTTCACCAGCACATGGTCCCAATTGTTAGCCCGGGTCATCGCTTGAACTTCCGGAAATTCTGCTTTCAGAATATCACCGAGTTCACGCGCTGATCTTGCTCCACGGAAGTCAACGCCTGTAGCCTGTAGGTGCCCACCAACCCGATAAATTCTTTCATGGTTCGCAAAGTGCTTATCGTAAGTAAGATCATGTTGCAAGATCAGAAGCAGAATAATGCTTACGGCAATACCCAGTGCCAGCCCTAGAATATTCAATAAGGAAAAGAACTTATCTTTTAAAAAGACACGGATGAAGAATTTGAGATGAGTGCGTAGCATAGTTCTCTAGGAAGGTTTTTACATGTTGTAAGGGACGCAAATAGTCTGTGTCGACTCAAGAACGATGCCGGATTGAAAGGGCGAATGAAATCAACGTACAGCAGTTTCTTAAAATCCTACTGATCATATCTGAACACTTTTGTTCGAATTTGAAAGAGTTGGCTCAATTTTATAGCTATTATTTAATCTTATCAAAGCGTCCACATCGTGCTAAGGAACAAAATTGCGCGGTAGGTTTGAAGCATAAAAAGCAGGCATGGTACTAATACCACCGCCTTAGCAATTGCCCACAGTAAGCGCTGGTTATAAACTCTCCGCTCCATAAAATAAAGTAGGATAATACAAATAAAGCCAGCAATAAACGAATAGATATGATCGTCTAAAATTGAACTTATTGAATGGGTTGTAGATGTGAACACAGTATCCAGGAAAATAATGAACCACGGGATCAGGATAAGAACGATCAAAATCAACAGACTGTTAAATTCAAACGAGGTCATTAGATGATCAATAAAATATTTCTCCTTAGAAAAATTAAGCACCATCAACGGAATGGCCACCAGAAACACAAACACAATAAGCAAGAGCTTGGCCAAGGAGGTAGACTGCTGATCATAACGAATTCGAAAATCTTCTAACGTACCTTGCTCTCTTACTATTTTGGCTGTTACCATTTGGGTGGCGATCCGCCTATAAGGCAAATAATTCATTTGAGTGGTGAGCTGCGAATTAAATGTGTCGGCAACCGGAAAAAGAAAGTAAATCAAATTAACCACAAAGAACATTGATAGAGGCTTAATAAACGGTACCCGCCTCCCATTAATATACTCACGGGTCACGTATCCGGTTTTTACCAGCATCAGCCTGAGCGTATAGAAAAATTTATCGTCCAGAGCCGTGAAAGCATTCAGGATGCTGCCAAAGAAGTAAACGATAGACTTATCTGCAGGCTCAATAATTTTTTCGCCACACACGTTACAAAATTTACCTGAAAAAGTGCGTTCGCAAGACTTGCAGAGACGTGATGCAGAGTAGTCGAATAAGTCCGGCTTTTTTTTTAGAAACCCAATTGGCATAATGTGAATATAAAAAGAATGTTGAAAAAAAATCCTCCTATAGTCATTCAGTTCAAGGTTTCATAACGATTTAATCATTTCCTTTGAAAGGTTATGCAATTGTCCATCGATGACTTTTTAAAACTACGGGATCAACTTCCCATCGTAGACGTCCGGTCGGAAGGCGAATATCACGAAGGACATATTCCTGCTTCCATTAACATTCCCATTCTTAACAATGAAGAACGTGTTGAAGTAGGAACTAAGTACAAACAAAAAGGACAACAGGAAGCAATCCGTACAGGCTTCCGGTTAGTAGGACCCCGGTTATCAAATATTATCGCGGACTCCGAAAAAGG
>CAZAHL010000448.1:0-4894 GCA_964484845.1 uncultured Chryseolinea sp.
AATAGCAAAAATATTTTTAGCCCTCCTGTGAAATTTGACTTATTGGACAGCCCCGCACGCGCAAATCTTAGCTCAACAGTACTTCTCAGCCCTTAAATTTAGCCGCATCAGCGGCTACCGCTATCTTACGTTGCGCTTGGGACTTTTGGGACTTTAGTTTAATTTCTAAACGCAAGGGCTTCACGTTGTGTTTTATAATAACGATCATTTCATTAACGCTCATCTATAGCGAACGGCACAGATCTCCAGTCATTCTTTCATCTCTTATTTTGTATATACTGACCTAACTATGTGCATAGACAAAGGGTTGAATCGAGTCTGTGCCTGAACGTCACATCACCAATTAGTTTCTCGGCCCGTAATGTGGCAACTGCTGTCCTCGTTCAAGCGCTCCTAAATCAGGCGCCCTACCGGAAAAATTATCTGTTATATTCGGTAACATAATTCCAGCGTCAATGGCTTTGCTGGAATGTTTTAGCCGGAAGTCGTAGCCCTGAACGGGATAGACGTGGCCTTTCCTGCTGGGTCTGGCATGGCTACGTTTTCAAAAATATCATCATCCAACTCTACTCCATGGATTTCATAACCCGTCCATTTCCTAAACTCCCGAAGATCCCTGAACTCCGATAATTTTAGTTTTTCCACATCTGCATTGTTTAATGAATCGTTGAGTGGGTATCTCCACAGGTATTTTCCACCGCCTCTTTTTTTCTTGTATCCATTATAATCCAGGGAAGAATAACGAGTGAACGTGGTACCCGAAAGCGAGGGACGGCTATTATCAGGGCCGACGAACAAATTATTTCGAAAATGCCCATTCGAAAAATTTGCCATGGCTACATCCATTACAAACGTATTTTGGTACGTGAATATTCCGGCCGGTCTCACTGTATACTTCAATGCGGTACCAGGTACGTTGTAGCAAATATTCCGAATAAAATAAACAGGCCCTCCAAATACAGGTTGAGCACTTAAGGCAGCGTGATACGCATTAAATCCTCTATTTTCAAAAACCCGGATATTGTGTACTCCTCCATCCGCTTCGATAAAATCATCGGCCATATTAAAAATATCGTTGCGATAAAAATCGATGGAAACGCATTTCGGTTTGCCTTTCTCCGGCAAGCCATGTGTGTCGACGCAGATGCCATCATGAAAATAAGCAATGTAATTATGGCATACCACATGACTTTGTCCATACACTTTGATAGCATAATACGAAGTTAATGGAGAAGGTGTTTCCAAACCATACCAGCCTACCAATGTATCCGGATCATGCCGACCGATCATGACGTTATCTGCAATGTAAAAATCTTTGGAGTCTGCACTATAGGTAACAACCCCTATACCGATATCTTCCATTTTACAATTCTTTACCGTCAATCCACTACAACCCATCACCCGCTTAAGGCCCGCATAAAAAGCGACATCTGTATTTCGAATGGTCAATCCTTCAAAATAGTGATAGTCGGCTGCCATAACATCGAAGAGGCGATAGGAATCGTCACCGTCAAAAATAACTTCGCCGTCGCCCGCCGCTTTGATTGTGATAGGCTTTTCGGCCGTTCCTTTTTGAGTAAGCACATAAGCGCCATGAAAATCGAGAGCCAGAGAATCCGCATATTTAAGGCGATTACCTTTATAACGGCCGGCATGGATCAAAATGATGTCACCTGCCTGTACGCGAGGTTCCGGCACGTTCCACCAGTCACCGGTATTGCCGCCCCCATAGTATGCTTCATTTAATCCTGTGAACGCCGGACTCTCTTTGTGACCTTTATAGCCAGGCGGATACACATGATAAGTCTTTCCATCCGCATAAGGCTTGGGCTCATTTTTGGTTCGTACTTCGATTATTTGTTCAGCAAGACCGTCGACGCCGTCCGGGTCGGATAACACAAATTTGCATTCATATTCAGTTCCCGGATCAAGATTGAATATACTTCCTGCGAACATGGGAGTTGTTGTATATATCCACGGTTGTTCATGACCATAGATTTTTTCTCCTCCAATTCTTAAAAGTGACAATCCTCTTTGCCAAACCTCAGTCCCCTTTTTTCGAAAATTTACCGTTACGGTGGCATTCCGGTTCTCATCGCCCTGAATCATCCATTCGAATCCTGCACAGATCAGCGTTGGAGGTTCGACGATGAACTCCCCAGCTTGAGTTTTAAAGTCTACCGGGGAATGAACGCTCTCAGGCAGCGCCTTTTGAGAAAAACTAGCACAAGAGACGGTAATGCAAAATGCTGTTAAGAGAACTTTCATGAATGTTTTCTGGAATGAACGTTACAACTATGAAGTAACTCATTTCAAGAACGCATAAAAATCAAAACTTACTTTAATTTATTCGAACGTAAAAAATGAAAGGGCTGTAAACGAAATCATTTCTTTTTCGTTTTTGCTTTTGCGCTCTCCAGGTTTTGCTTTACTCTGAATTTTACAATTTTACGTATTAGTGGGAAAGGAATCGGACTGTCAAGCGGAAACTTTACAGTCCCTTTGGATCCTTCATATGCAGAAAGCTCCTTCTTGAATTCCTCCAGGGCTCTCGGTGCCGGATATAAACCAATATGATTTTTGAACGCCGCAAAATGCACTAAATTACCATTTTGTACAAAGGTCGGAATGGCATACTTGATAGCCTCTTTTGCTTCGGGAGCAGCTTTACGGATGGTGGCTCGTATCTCTTCCAAAATCTTTTGAATGTCTTTTGGAAAACTTGCAATGTATTGATCAATGTTTTCTGCCTGGATGTTTTTCATAGTATTGCTTGTTACAAGGAAGGATATAAATCTAGGGTTTTGTTTTAAAATTGCAGCAGTGTGAAGGCGGCATTGTGAGGGGTAAAAAGCGGCAAAATTGTGGTGCAAAATCCTATATTGTTATTGTTTTGAGTTTGAGTCCATCTTTAAGCAGCGATGTTAAAATCTTTCACGCAAAGTACCCGAAGACAATACAGAAGGCCGCAAAAATTATTTTCTGCCTTTGGTGCCTTTTCTTTGCGGGCTTAACGTGAACCTGACTTTATAGACAGATACTATTCCTACTTTGTCAAGTTTCATTTAACTTGAGATATGAGGCTTTAAAATCAAATGAAACTTTTTACTTGTTAACAGATCTATCACAAGGTCAATAACGAAGAGATCTATCGTCCCGGTAGGGACAATATACCGGTAGAAATCAGAAATACGATATTAACCTAGTCCCGTAGGGGACGAAATAAAATCAGCGATGGACATCATAAAAAAAGAGAAGCTTCATCGAAGAATATGAAGAGCAGTTAAAGGAATTTGAGATTGATTACGATGAACGGTTTATGTTTAAACCGGTTGACTATATCGTGCCTGACGGCACTTCGTGAAAATTCATTGTTCGTCTTTCTACCAGTATTGTGTCCCTAAAGGGACGTGGATAGATTAAAACAATAAACATAGCAGCATGGAGATATGAGCTAGAAAGCAAATTTTTAAAGTATAAAGGGTAAAAAGAAGAGAAGATCATCGCTGTTCTGCAATACACAAAAGATGTTCTTAATGCTATAAAACAACAATTTCGAAACATGACAAAGTAGGATTAGCTATTATGAAGGTTAGTAAAACAACATTCGACGAAGAGCAAAAAAACAAAGACGAAGCTTTTCTAAAATTAACTCCCCACCAAAGGCTTGAACAGGCAAATAAGGTTCGGATGAAAATGCGGAAGCCTGGAGTAAACTATTCATATGTAGGAATGAAGGTGGTTGTTAAAAAGATACCGTGAGCTATTATAGCGACGAACATGTTCGATTTTTGAAGCACCTTCTGGATTCGGGGGTAAAATTCATTTTAATCTTGGGCGACAAAGGGAAAAATCACACCTCGATAAGTACGATGTTGAAGTTCTAAAAAAAATCCTGAAAAATCAGAATAAAGATTAACGGGTGGTCGTTGTAGGCGACAAGTTTTCCGGTATTTTACAATTAACAATTCACGGATAACGTACCACTAATATTAACTTGCCGCATGAAAAAATCTGATGTCAATTTCACGGTAGAATTAGATCAAAATAACATTCCTGAGAAAATATTTTGGGAAGCAACTGACAAACCGGACCCGGGCCTTTCTGAAACAAAATCCTTAAGCGTTGCCATTTGGGACCACACTCAAAAAAATACATTGAGAATTGACTTATGGACCAAGGATATGCCGGTAGAAGATATGAAACGATTTCACATTGAATGTCTGGGTGGAATAGCCCAAAGTATCCTTACTTCTACCCAGGATGAATTTATGTCTAATGAGGTAAATGCGCTTTGTGATCGATTGGTGGATTACTTAAAGAAACAAAAACCCTGATTACAGGGATTTCAAACGTTTGCTTTGTTGCATTTTTTCTTTACCTTTTCCGGGAGAAGCTCGGTATGCATACTATTTTCCCGTTCTTCGAGAACATTTTCGATAAATCAACCTTTCAATGGTATGAAGAATTTTTATCTAAGATCAATCGCGGCAGGATTGGTAGTCCTGGTTAGCGCTATAGGCGTATTTGCTCAAACTAGTATCTCGGGCAAGGTCTCGGACGGTGTAACTGGCGATCCTTTAGCCGGTGTAAATATCATTGTGAAAGGGAAAGTGTTGGGCACGATTACCGATACCCAAGGAAACTTCAGCCTTAAAGTAAATGCTGCCCCACCCCTAGTCCTGATTTTATCCTTCGTGGGTTATCGAAGTCAGGAAATAGAAATTACGGATAACAACACCGCGGGTCTTGACATTAAACTAGAAGAGCAAACCATCCTTGGGCAGGAAGTGGTGGTTTCCGCTTCTCGCTATGAAGAGAGTATTTTAAAGGCACCTGTTACCATTGAAAAAATGGATTTATTGTCTATCAGACAAGCTGCAACTCCAGATTT
>CAZAHL010000449.1:0-4811 GCA_964484845.1 uncultured Chryseolinea sp.
TAACTTTTGGGGAAGCAATACTTTAGAAGATTGGGGGAAAAACGAGAAGAAATTGAAAGAATCAGCAGATCATAATTGGAAGAATCTTGTTAGATAACCTTTAAAATAGCTTTAAAATACCTACGCTGTGACGGAAGGTATTTTATATATGATCTCAATTAACTTAAATTCGAGCAATTTATGTCAGCTATGAACCTTAAAGAAGCGTGTTCTAATATCTTATCTCAACTTATTGACCTGGTTGACCAGATCAATCAAGGTGATTTTGTAAAACCTGCTGAAACACTAAGTCAGTCTACGATTGGTCAGCATTTACGGCATACGCTCGAGTTTTTCATATGCTTTGAACAAGGATTTGGGGATGGAATTATTAACTACGACAAGCGTGCCCATGATAAGTTAATAGAAAGTGACAAATTTTTAGCACTTGCGGCCATCGGACGAATCGCTGACTTCATACATAATTTGAACGATAGACCGCTAAAGTTAGAAGTTGGCTATGATTTGAAGAAAGAAACTTTTTTAACTATTGATACTACAGCAACCCGCGAATTAGTCTACAATATAGAACATGCTGTACATCATATGGCCATCATGAAAATAGGCATCAAAGAAATTGCTTCCTATATAAAGCTTGCTCCCGATTTTGGCATTGCAGCGTCAACCGTTCGCTACAAAGAAACCGCCGTTTCTACAACCCGTTAGTAAGCACTTGGTGAATGATTGGCAATCGAATTATTCACAGTAATTTTTTCATTCGACTTAAAAGCTGGGAGTATTGGCCATTTGGAATCGTTCAGTTTCCGGTTATCCTCTATTTCTTTTGGTTATCCATTAGAGCAAGATCACCCTTCTTTTTTTCTGCCTCTAATCCAGGCATTGTTATGGGGGGCATGTTCGGTGAATCGAAATACGAGGTGCTCAAAAAAGTTGCTCAGCAATACACCGCCGCTACAGCCGTCATTCAAGTACCGATTACAAAAAATGGCGTTCTTAAAATTATGGACGAACATAATTTTAAATTACCGGTCATATTCAAGCCTGATCTTGGTGAAAGGGGATTTATGGTAAAGAGGATTGCTGGCGAACAGGATATTGAACAGTACCTTTTGAAGATGAAATATGATTTTCTTGTTCAGGAACTAATAGAGCTTCCGTTGGAATTTGGCGTGTTTTACTTACGATTTCCGCACCAAGCGAAAGGTAAAGTAACTTCAATAGTAATGAAGGAGATGCTTTCCGTTACGGGTGATGGTCGTTCAACCTTACAGGAACTTATTTTAAATAAGGATCGGGCCAAGCTTCAATGGGAAACGTTAAAAAAAAATTACCACTATCAATTAACAGAAGTAGTGCCCATGAATAAGACCATGGAATTGGTTTCCATTGGTAATCATGCTCTGGGCACAAAGTTTTTAGATGGAGGCTATCTCATTAATGAAAAGCTTTCGGACACCTTTGACCAGATCAGCAGAGAAATTGATGGCTTTTACTTTGGGCGGTTTGATTTAAAATGTGCTTCCCTTGAAGACTTATACAGCGGCAGGATCAAAATAGTAGAGCTTAACGGTTGTGGTGCAGAGCCTGCACACATCTACCACCCTGGTTATTCTCTTTTCAAAGCCATCAAGGTTTTGCTGGATCATTGGCAAGCTATCTTTCTGATTGCACGTGAAAACGCACAACGAGGCATCTCGTATGTATCGTATAAAGAAGCAAGAAGTTATTATAAAAAATTCAAAGCAGCTACGAAGGTAATATGATCGCAACCCTAAATTTTTTAATCGGATTTGCTTTCAGCTTTGTAGGCTCTCTTCCTCCTGGAACAATTAATCTTACAATCGTTCAGCTCGGCCTTGAAAAGAAAATCAACGTAGCCTGGCGATTTGCAATCGCAGCATCTGTCATGGAATATCCATACGCTTGGGTGGCCGTTGAATTTGCGGAGATGATCACGTCTTCACCGCTTCTTATAGAAAACATGCAGCTGATCACAGCGGTTGTCATGACGCTGCTCGGCATAATAACGTTATGGACTTCTAATAAGCCCACGAAATTATCAGCAAAACTTAGCGAAAGTGGCTATATGAGGGGTGTCATCCTGAGCATTCTTAATCCTTTAGCAATTCCTTTTTGGGTTGGAGCAACAGCCTATCTAGTCAGTTTGGATTGGATTGAGTTGTCAACACCTGTAAGGCTACACAGTTATCTTTTTGCTATTTGTCTTGGAACGTTTGTTATCCTGATTCTTCTTGCCTACCTGGCAAAGAAAGTAGTCTCTAAATTCCAACAAAATTCCTGGATTAACAGGATCCCTGGGATTGCGCTTATTGTCCTCGGAGTCTATGCCTTCCTGGAATATTTATTTTAGTATTTGAGGTGCAAAAGCAAATTAGGGCATATAAAAAGCCCGGATTGCGGGCTTTTTACTAAAAATTTTGATTCATTAATACACCAGGCTCTTCTCGGTCATAAACTCAGCAATTTGTACTGCGTTGGTTGCGGCACCCTTGCGCAGGTTGTCTGCAACAATCCACATATTAAGTGTATTGGGTTGAGACTCATCTCTTCGCAGCCTTCCCACAAAAACCTCGTCACGATTGTGTGAATTTATAGGCATTGGATAAATATTATTTTTAGGATCATCCTGAACAATTACACCAGGTGTAGTCGCCAGTATCGACCGAATTTCACTCAAATTAAAGTCTTCGTAAAATTCGACATTGACAGCCTCCGAGTGGCCACCGACAGATGGTATTCTTACTGTCGTGGATGTTACTCCAATGGAATTATCACCAAGAATTTTACGTGTCTCATTAACCATTTTCATCTCTTCCTTGGTGTAGCCGTTATCAAGGAACGCGTCGATGTGCGGCAACGCATTCATATCGATAGGGTGCGGGTATACTTTAGGACCTTTCACGCCCTTGCGCTCATCCATCATTTGTTGCACAGCATCCTTACCCGTACCAGTAACTGACTGATAGGTGGAAACTACAATGCGCTTCATTTTATATTTATTATGAAGGGGCGCCAGGGCCATCACCATTTGAATGGTCGAACAATTCGGGTTCGCAATGATTCTATCGTCTATCGTAAGTTCATGTCCGTTAATCTCTGGAACGATAAGTTTTTTTGAGGGATCCATTCGCCAAGCCGATGAATTATCAATTACAATCGAACCAGCGTCAGCATATTTTGGTGCCCATTCCAGGGAAGTCGAACCGCCAGCCGAAAAGATAGCAATATCCGGAGCAAGCTTGCACCCTTCCTCAATACTCTTTATGGTATATTCCTTACCCTTAAACGTCAATTTTTGCCCAACAGATTTAGGCGAAGCGATCAAATACAGCTCATCAAATGTAAAACTTCTTTCCTCCAACACTTTGAGGATCTCCTGGCCTACCAATCCGGTGGCACCTACAACTGCGAGTTTCATTTTTATTTTATATTTATGGACTGTAAAATTAATGTTTTTCCCGTTGTGCTATGAAAAAGAATATACAATTATGTTGGGCTCACCCTCCGCAAACGTTTACATCAAGAGTTTTTGTTGTCATTATGATGGTTTTAATTCATCATCAACAAGCGTTAGCTCAATTCCATGACGATTTTTCCGATGATGATTTTACCAATTCACCCACCTGGATAGGCAACGATTCTCATTTCATCGTCGACTTTAAGCAGCTTCGCCTTCAAGCCCCGGAAGTAGATGGAATGTCTTACCTTTCAACCCCGTGTAACGCAATTCAGGATGCTACTTGGGAATTCAAGACTGTCCTGGAGTTTAACCCCTCCTCAACCAATTACGTTCGCATATATCTGTCTTCCGACAAGGTAGATCTTTCAACGCCTCTAAACGGGTACTTTGTTATGCTTGGCGATGGCAAAGACGAAATGAGTTTGTACAAACAAACCGGCGCAACGTATTCGAAATTAATTGATGGAAGAGATGGACTTCTTAACGCCTCGTCCGTAACGATTAAAATTAAGGTAACTCAACAAAACGGAGTTTGGCAACTATTCTCAGATGTTGGAGACGAAGGGGAGTACACAGTTGAAGGATCAATGGAAGACGACTTTCTATTTCAAGGTAGCTATTTTGGTCTTCAATGCAACTACACATCTACACGGTCAGACAAATTTTACTTTGATGATTTCAGGGTAGCCGGTAATATTCTTATCGATGCCGATCCACCTACGCTTAAAAATGTTCAAGTATTTTCTTCCACTCAACTTAAACTCACTTTTTCAGAGCCCCTGGATAAAGTGGTCGCGTCACAGACCGAAAACTACACCGTTGACAATCAAATCGGCAATCCAGACTTAGCAACTGTTGATATAGACAACACTTCTGTAATGCTTTTTTTTAAAGAAGATTTCCTTCCCAATATATCGTCTTTGCTTACAATCACCGGAATAAAAGACTTGAATGGTAACAGCATAGAAACGACAACGAGCAGCTTCACCTTTCATGTTCCTATTCAGCCAGTTTATAAAGACCTTGTCATAACGGAAATATTTCCCGATCCGTCACCGTCTGCCGGGTTACCGGAAGAGGAGTTTGTTGAGATCTTTAACCGAAGCAAAAATCCCATCAATTTAAACGGATGGAAATTGACTGACCAAAGTTCAACGACTATTCTTCCTGAATATGTCTTACTCCCAAATGAGTATCTAATTCTTACAGCAGAATCTGGCCGTTTTCCTGGCTTGTCAAAAGTGATGCTGGTTCCTGATTTTCCCAGTCTCAATAATTCTTCCGATGGCTTAATCTTAAAGGACATAAATAACTTTACGGTCGACTCCAT
>CAZAHL010000450.1:0-4807 GCA_964484845.1 uncultured Chryseolinea sp.
GGATTACTCGCTATAGTAGTTCTCACTGGCCTTTTGGCAGGAAGTTATCCGGCACTTTATCTTTCAGCTTTTCAACCGATTCAATCTCTAAAAGGCACCTTCAAAGCGGGAGCTAAAAGTATTGGGTTCAGGAATGGATTGGTAGTGGTGCAGTTTGTTGTTACGATTGTGCTGGTAGTAGCCACCTCCGTTGTGTACAGGCAACTTCAATTCATCAAGCATCAAAATCTTGGCTTCGATCGCGAAAATATCCTTTATGTACCTATGAAGAGGGATATGTTTCCACAATATCAAAGCCTGCGCTCTGCACTGGAAGCAAGTAGTGTCCTGAAGAATTTTACGGTGACATCCGAACTGCCTGCTAATATGAGTAGTGCAACCTATGATGTGGAATGGGAAGGAAAAAATGTGAACGAGCAAACTATCTTTCCACTGATGTCCATTGACGAATACTTTATTGATGTGATGGATATGAAACTTTTAACAGGACGGAGTTTCTCGAAGGAATTTACAGCCGATACCTCCAATTATGTAGTTAACGAAAAGGCGTTAAAAGTAATGGGATTAGACCCACTGGTAGCAATAGGTAAATCACTTAACGTAAACGGGAGGCGGGGAACAATTATAGGCGTAGTTCGGGACTTTCATTTCAAACCTCTTCAGCAAATGATTGAACCCTTAATCATGCAACTAAATACTTTTGGTGGTTTTGTAATGGTTAGAACACGGCCAAGTGACACGCATGCCACCGTACGGGAACTTGAACGCATCTTTCATAAACAGACATCGATCTATTCGTTTGAATACAGTTTCCTTGACCAAGACTTCAAAGCTCTATATAACACGGAGAATCGGATAAACACTATATCCAAAGTGTTTGCTGGACTGGCCATTTTTATTGCTTGCTTGGGGTTATTCGGATTGTCAGCTTTTATGGCTGAGCAACGTATAAAGGAAATTGGTGTACGCAAAGTGGTGGGGGCTTCGGTAACCAATATTGTATTGCTCCTTTCCAAAGGTTTTGTTCGGCCCTTGCTCATAGCTATGGCATTGGCCACACCACTTGCATGGTATTTGATGAACCAATGGCTGGAGAACTACGCCTATCATGTTCCAGTAGACGCGTGGATATTTATCTTAGCCGGAATAGTCGCCTTACTTTTAGCACTACTAACAACAAGCTTCCAAACTATAAAGGCTGCACTGGCAAATCCGATAAAGTCGCTGCGCAATGAGTAAAAGAAAAAGCTAACTATAGTAAAATTTTGAGCCTATGTTTCAACAGAATAATCTATCTCCTCTCAAATGATTTTACTAAAATGATTGTCGCATCCATTTGCATTGCGAACGCCTGCTCATAACTGTCTGACAATTAAAAAAAATCAATATGTCTTTTGTAAAATAAAAAACAAATGAAAAAATTCATTACAACAATGTTGTGCATATCAGTTTTCCGCATAAACTCTTTTGCGGCCGCGACTAACAGGTATTGAAAAATTAAATCCGTATTGCGTAACCATTTCAATAATGGCGAGTTTTGCTAATGACTACACTTTAGCCTTATGTTTCAGCACAACTTGTTACTCCTTTCCAGAAGCTTCAAGCGCTTTAAAAGCATATTTTTTATTAACCTTATTGGCCTTTCTTCGGGATTGGCTTGTGCTTTTTTGATTTACTTATGGGTAAAAGATGAATTAAATGTTGACAAATTTCATGAAAAAGACTCCCAACTTTTTCAAGTGATGACGAAAACAGAATCGGACGAGGAAATTAAGATCAGCGACAGCACACCCATTCCCTTGGCAGAGGCGTTGGCGGAAGAAATGTCTGAAGTGGAATATGCTGTTACAGTTCGATCCTGGAAAAATAAACAAGGTATCATTTCCGTTGACGATAAGTATGTCAAGGCAAGTGAACAATATGTGGGTAAGGATTTTTTTAATATTTTCTCCTATAACCTTATACAAGGAGAAAGAGATCATGTATTGAGGGACAAGAATTCTGTTCTTATTTCTAGTGAGTTGGCTAAAAAGTTATTTAATACTACCGGAAATGTCATTGGGAAAGGCATAGAGTGGAGTCAAGAAGAGCTTAGTGGAACATATTTTATTTCAGGAATTTTTAATTCGCCTCCTTCTAACTCAACAATTCAGTTTGACATAATATTCCCTTTTGAATTATACCGGGAAAAGAGGCCACAGGCTAATGAATGGTCAAATGGAGGAACTACTACTTTTGTAATTTTAAAAAAAGGAGTAGAGCTTTCCCAATTCAATAAACGGATCGATAACTTTCTTCAAAAGAAGAATAATATTAACGCGTGGTCCATATTTCTAAGGCCCTATTCGGATGCATACCTATACGACAAGTATGTAAATGGGGTTCAGGCAGGAGGCAGAATAGAGTATGTCAAGCTATTTTCCATAGTTGCTGTTTTCATCCTGATAATTGCCTGCATCAATTTTATGAACTTATCTACAGCAAAAGCATCAAGAAAAATTAAGGAAATAGGTATTAAGAAAGCAATTGGCGCCAACAGAAAAGCTCTTGTATTTCAATACTTGAGTGAATCCATTTTAATGGCATTTCTATCTTTAGCAGTATCGGTTTTACTGGTTGGACTTTTTCTTCCAAGATTTAATGAGATATCAGGAAAGCATCTGAGTTTGGATTTTGGTTTGAATTCCATTTTACCTCTTCTTGTAATTACATTGGCTACGGGTCTTATTTCGGGGAGTTACCCTGCATTATATCTATCGGGTTTCAAACCTGTAATCGCGCTGAAGGGAAAGCTAAATACCTCTTTGAGTGAACTATTGGTACGAAAGGGACTGGTGATATTTCAATTTTGCGTATCCGTAGTATTGATTGTGTTTGTTGTGGTTGTTTACAAGCAAGTAGGTTTGCTGCAATCCAAGAACCTGGGCTACAATAGAGACAATGTCGTCTTGTTTAAGAAAGAAGGAAAGCTGAGCGGAGACATTGAGACCTTTTTGAATGAGGTGAAAAACGTACCGGGAGTTGTAAATGCATCACATATGTGGGGCGATATGACACGGGCAAGTAATATTACATCGGACTTGAATTGGGAGGGAAAAAAACCGGATGAAATAATCGAATTTGGGGAAATGCACATTAATTATGATTTGATTGAAACGCTCGGTATGGAAATTAAGGAAGGTCGCTCCCTCTACAGAGACTTCATTACCGACAACTCGAAGATCATATTTAATGAAGCGGCCATCGATGCAATGGGGCTTAAGGAACCAATTGGAAAGACGATTAAGCTTTGGGGAGAAGATAGACAGATAGTGGGAGTGGTCAAAAACTTTCATTTCGAATCACTTTATGAAAAAATGAAGCCTTGCTTTATGCATATAACTCCATATGCGAATCACATTGTAGTTAAGATCAAATCCGGAATGGAAAGAGAGACCGTTGGCCGACTTGAAGAGGTTTATCAAAGCCATAACCTTGGACTCCCTTTTGATTTCAAATTTCTGGATGAGGGGTATCAAAAGCTGTATGTATCAGAAAATAGAATTGCCGTGCTATGTCAGTATTTTGCCGGAATTGCCATACTGATTTCATGTCTTGGCTTGTTTGGTTTAGCTGCATTCACAGCTGAGAGAAGATTAAAGGAAATAGGGATCCGCAAAATACTTGGAGCTAGTGATTTCGGTATTATGAATCTTTTGTCAAATGACTTTATGAAGATGGTATTAGTGGCCATAGTTGTTGCTTTACCAATCAGCTATTTATCTGCCAGAATTTGGCTTGATGATTTTGCTTATCGAATCAATTTAGAATGGTGGTTTTTTATCGGTGCGGCATTTATATCACTGTTCATCGCATGGCTTACAGTAGCCCTGCAAACGCTGAAAGCAGCAACGGTTAATCCAGTGAATAATTTGCGAACAGAATAATCAAGTTGTGAGGGTGGATTGACTTTTCTACAATCTACAGTTACGGGGGAAATCCAAATTTCCAAAGCTAGATTACCATTCACAAATAACTTCCTATCGACATTAAGAGAAAGGTAATCCGACTCCTCCGAAAAACCACACCAATGCAAGTGCCACACGTGTCGACACACAATCAAAGCACTGGCATCCATGCGGTTTATTCAGGTGGATCATTCATTGAACTGATTCAGCCTGTTTCAGGACGCAGCATATTTCAAGATTATCTTTAGAAGAATCCTGCTGGAGGTGTGCAACACGTTGCATATAGCATACCTGTTGCTGATCTCGATAAAGTAATTTCCGAATTAACTGATTACGGCTTCCCAGTAACAACTAGTTGTCATATTCCCTAAGGTTACTAAGGTATAAGGTTTTGAAGTGCACGATTTTTATTCCGTGTACTCATTTTCCTTGCGCTTAATTTAGGTAGGTATTATAAATGATTTCCTATTTCATTAATTTCATTATTTTTTTTAAGCTTTTTATTGAAGTTTTATTTTTAAGCAGACCCATAATTAATGGAATTAGATTTTTGAATCGAAAAATGTAATCAGGGAAAACCCTGAGGAATCACGGGGTTTTTCCCTAGATTATTTTAAAAGAACTTTACCTTAAAAAGCTGGGTAGCGAACAAAATGTTTTTTTAGTAACGAAAATGACAATACATACATGCAGTTGATTTTTCCTGTTTCCCTTAAAAAATACCGTGGAGACATATTATAGGAGTCTCCAGAAACATACTGTTAGCAATCACCATCCAAACAAACTATTTAATACAAAGGTACTTCACCGTCGCCATTGAAGGTAATAGTTTCGCCAGCAGGAGATACATTTGAACAGAA
>CAZAHL010000451.1:0-4802 GCA_964484845.1 uncultured Chryseolinea sp.
GGTTGGGTTTACGATATGCAAGAAGGATTAATTAAAGATCTCGATGTAACTTTTAAATCTGAGAAGGAGCTTCATTCCATCTATCATTTCGAAGAGAACGGTTCCTTAGAAAACGAGGCCCAAAAAACCACTATTGAACAATGGCTAACGCAATGACAACTATTAAAAGTGTACTGGAAGTCTCTACCGAACACCAGGCCATTTCGTCTGGTAAGAATAATATTGAACATAAGCCTTTTGACGAACGCCATGTTCTGCATGAACTGAAACATTACCTGCCTTCTCAAACTCCATTGAAAGATTTCATTCATCATAATTCCTTGCATGCATTTCAAAATCTGAAATTTTACGAAGCCCTTTTTAAAGCCTCTAAAATATTTGGATATCAGGTGACGCTGCAACTGGAGGAGTACCGGCAATTGTATGATATCAGGCGAATAAAGGAGGATATTCTGGAAAGAATTATCTCAGAAAAAAAGGGCAAGGCAAATTTGGCTCTTTGGAAAGAGAATTTACTTTCCAAAAACTACGAAACCGCCAACACACCACGAATAGGATTGTTACGAGCTCATTGGAAGAACGACTATCAGATTGATCTGGATTCACTGGTGCAACCCCTGTTGTTCAGAATCCTGTGCAGTTATTTAGATCAAGGAATATCAATTTGGAGTTTCCCTATAAAAAAAGAAGGTTTTCTTTTTTCCATGAGGGAATTGGAACGCACGAGTTTTACCAGCTTTTTTAAAACCAAAAGAGCACGACAGCTTTTATTAAACGGAAACTGTACCATCACGGATCTCCTTAGAATTGTTGTTGGAAGAGAAGCTTATTTTGAGCAGTATTTATTTGATCAGCAATTCAGTCATCAGGGTTGGTCAGGCATTGTTTCTTCTATTGAAGATTTTCCGCAATCGCTGCTGGATCGCAAAACGATCTCCCTCCACGATTTAGTAGTCCTTGAGTTACTGTTGGAAATTGATGCACTGGATTTTCACTTTGGAGAAAATTGGACACCACTTTCCCAAGAGATACGGAAGAAGCCAGAGAGTCTGTTGGCGCCGGTTCCTCATACAGAGTTACAAGAGGTTTTTACCCTCTGGCAGAATGCATTTGAATGGAGCTATTACGATGGTGTTTTAGCCGGAATTTCATCAGCAAAAGAAAGTAAGCCGCCTGCATCGTCGAAAAAAAGCTTTCAGGCAATGTTCTGTATCGATGAACGCGAATGTTCTATCCGGCGGCACATTGAAAAAATGGATCCCCATTGTGAAACCTTTGGTACTCCAGGATTTTTTAGCGTTGAGTTTTTCTTTCAGCCTGAGAATGGGAAATTCTATGACAAGCTTTGCCCCGCGCCTGTGACTCCAAAATATTTGATCAAAGAGTTTGATATTAAAGAACAGCGGAAACACGAGTTACTATACACAAAAGCGACGCATACTTTTCTTGTCGGCTCCATTCTTACACTAACCTACGGATTTTTGTCTGCCGTCAGATTATTTCAGAATTTATTCCGACCGGCAATGAGCCCGGCGATTTCCAATGCCTTTCTTCATATGGACAAGGATTCCAGGCTAACGATTGAGAATAAGAATCCGGATGATCGAGAAAATGACTTGCAGATCGGATTTACAGTTGAAGAAATGGCGACGCGCGTGGAATCTCTATTGCGAGGAATAGGACTGATAAAAGACTTTGCGCCTATTGTCTACGTGATCGGACATGGCTCCAGCAGCGCCAACAATCCCCACCATGGGGCCCATGATTGCGGGGCTTGCAGCGGAAGGCCTGGATCGGTTAATGCCCGTGTTTTTTCTTCGATGGCAAATCATTCCGGGGTGAGAACGATCCTAGGAAAAAAGGGAATTAATATTCCGGACGAAACACAATTTGTGGGCGGTCTTCACGATACTGCCAGTGACCAGATCGCGTTTTACGACGAGCACGTTCTTCTTTCCGAGAACAAAAATCGCCATATAAAAAACAAAGAAGAATTTGAAAGAGCATTAGACCTCAATGCTAAGGAACGCTCCCGAAGATTTGCATCCATAAACACAAGAATGTCGCTCAAAAAAATTCGGGAAGCCATTCGAAAGAGATCTGTTTCGTTGTTTGAACCTCGCCCCGAGCTTGGACACGGAACCAATACACTGTGCATTGTCGGCGATAGAAAATTAACGAAGGATTTATTTTTAGACCGAAGGGCATTCCTTAATTCGTATAACTATAAAACTGACCTGGAAGGAAAGCTTCTTCAAGGGATAATGAAACCCCTTGGGCCCGTGTGCGGGGGGATTAGCCTGGAGTACTACTTCTCCCGAGTTGACAATCATAAGTTAGGAGCGGGAACAAAGCTTCCACATAACGTGATGGGACTTATCGGTGTTGCCAACAGCAGCGACGGTGACCTGCGGCCCGGACTTCCTGTACAAATGATTGAAGTACACGACCCCGTTCGACTGTTAATTATTGTTGAGCATTTTCCTCCTGTGGTTTTGAAGACTATTCAATCAGTTCCCGAAATGTATGAGTGGTTTATCAATGAATGGGTCCACTTAATTGCTATTGACCCGGAGACTAAAAAGTTTCACTATTTCAGAGAAGGTGAATTCTCTGAGTACATTCCTATAGCCAATATGCCTGAATATTTCGAAGATTTTCATGCGCGCATGGAATTGGCAACCGAAATGGAAACCAACCAAATTGCGGATGCCACCCGAGAGAACTTACCAGTTTGCGTTATTAACTAATTATTATGTCGCACTATTTACAGCTGTTTATCTGGATACCACTTATTGGATTATGTATCAGTTTAATGATTCCAAGGAAGAGGGAATCAATTCTTTCTACCATCGTCATAAGCTCCATCAGTATCCATCTGATAGCTTCTTTTATTTTTACTGCGGTCTGGTTAGCTAATAATTCTCCAACTCTGGACATCAAGCATCTTGTACTTTTTAAATCGGGAAATATTGAAATCTTCATCGATTTTTATTTAGACAAAATTACGGCTGTATTTTGTGTTGTTGGATCCTTGATCACTTTTGCAGTTTCAATTTTCAGCCGGTATTATATGCATCGCGAAGCCGGCTTTAAGCGATTTTTCGTGACCATGGTTCTATTTTTTATTGGCTACAACCTGGTCATTTTTTCCGGTAATTTCGAGACGCTTTTTGTTGGCTGGGAAATATTAGGAATTTGTTCCTTTTTGCTCATTGCGTTTTACCGTGACAGGTATTTACCGGTTAAAAATGCCCTGAAAGTTATTTCATTTTATAGACTAGCGGATGTTTGCCTGCTGTTGGCAATGTGGATGAGTCATCACTTATGGCATGAGAATATTACTTTTCTAAAACTCAACGACCGGGCTTTAATTGAAACGGTCGTTCTACAACATTATTCCATCGTGATCTTTATTTCTATTATGATTTTAATGGCTGCAGCTATTAAGTCGGCACAACTTCCTTTTTCTTCCTGGCTTCCCAGAGCGATGGAAGGGCCTACAACATCCAGTGCAATTTTTTATGGATCGCTATCCGTTCATTTAGGTGCTTTTATTCTTCTTCGCACCTACCCTTTTTGGCAAGATCTGATTGTCATAAAGTCGCTTGTGATTGGTATTGGTGTAGCTACCGCCCTCGTTACTGCTGGGATTGCCAGGGTCCAGTCGACTGTTAAAACGCAAATAGCTTATTCGTCGGCTGCGCAGATAGGATTAATATTTATCGAAATAGCCCTGGGTTTTCACGTTCTTGCGTTGGTGCACTTTGCGGCAAATGCTTTCTTGCGGACCTATCAGCTTCTGGTCTCCCCTTCCGTGTTAAGTTATCTGGTACACGATCAATTTTACAACTTTAAGCCCATCGAAAAAACCGAACAAAATTCAATTTTCGGAAAAGTCATTGCTTCATTTTATATATTAAGCATTAAAGAATGGAATCTTGATTCCTTTTTTTACCATTATGTTTGGAGTCCTTTTAAATGGATTGGTAAGAAATTCGGCTTTCTTACCCGGAAAGTAACTGTTCTGCTATTGGCCGTTATTTTTTGCGGGGGGATTTATTGTTTCATTGCTTACCGGGAGGACCCGTTGGTCTATTTACCCTATGTCTTTTCGTTTCTTGGACTGATCCTGATCTTAAAAGCGTTTACAGAACGGGGTGATGCGAAACAGAGTTTGATACTTGTATTTTCGAGTCAATTTTTTATTGCACTCTCCATTGCATTGAATAAGCATTTTGATTTAAGCCAAATCATGCTGTACCTCAGCGGAGGAATAGTATCGGCGTGTGTGGGGTATTTCTGCTTAAGTAAAATTGAATCTGTCGATAAAGATATCGATCTGAACAAATATCACGGATACGCATACGAGCACCCGAAATTGGCACTGATCTTTTTGTTAGCCTGTTTGGGACTCGTCGCCTTTCCCATCACTCCGGCCTTTATCGGTTTTGACGTTTTACTTACCCATATCAATAAAGACCAGATTCTCCTGATCATAATGACATCGTTATGCTTTGTTTTTACTGAGTTGTCGGTCTTGAGAATTTATGCAAGGGTATTTTTAGGTCAGCATAAAAAACCGTATCACGCCATTGCATACCGGTCATCCTAACTATTCTTTTATGTAATAGCGAACCCGATCAACAGCAACCAGTGGCATGTCAGCACGGTTTGACGTATTTGAAACCAGCTTTGAGCTAGGAGTTTTGAGCTTAGAACTGCTCATAGCTGACAGCTTCGGAAACACGACATTAAGTTGACACGACACTAGTTGCATATTGACGGTTGACTTACATCGC
>CAZAHL010000452.1:0-4802 GCA_964484845.1 uncultured Chryseolinea sp.
AGTTGAGAATAAATAGGAAAGCCCGGGATGATTCTGCCAATAGGTAATTAAGCTGCGCAACAAATCAGGTCTGCGCAGCAACGGACTATCCGCGGGCGTAATACCTCCGATGGTAATGTGATTTCCCCCACCGGTTCCCATGTGTTTTCCGTCGAGCATAAACTTCTCTGAACCCAGCCTGCTTAGTCTGGCTTCCTCGAAAAGAATGTCATAGTTAGCTACCATCTCCTTCCAGCTTTTTGCAGGATGAATATTAACTTCGAGGACTCCGG
Source organism: uncultured Chryseolinea sp. (assembly GCA_964484845.1). Taxonomy (GTDB): domain Bacteria; phylum Bacteroidota; class Bacteroidia; order Cytophagales; family Cyclobacteriaceae; genus Chryseolinea. Next base: position 273 of record CAZAHL010000452.1, read on the forward strand.
GATCAGGCGTAATTCCCAGTTTTGTCATCCGATTGTCATACGGAGGTTCATACCCTTCGATGACCACCTTAAGTTTAAGTTTGGCAGCAACCGCTTCAATACAGGCCAGCAAATCCAGATAATGTTCGACGTATTTTAGCGGGGGCATAAACACGTAGATCTTACCGCTTCTCACTTCTACGCATAACGCAGTTCGAACAGTATATACTTCAAACGTGACAGCGGCATCTTCTTTCTTTTTAATTTTCGGTTTAGCAGTTGGCGATTCCTCTTCCGATACAGCATAAGGCGGTTGAAAAAATTCCAGCGGTAATTCAGTAGTCGCTGCTGTTCCATATCGCAAGCTTACTTTATCGTGATAGCGTTCCAATACAGGGGGTTCCTCAAAGGTGCTCCGCTCCACTGTTCGTTGCATTTTGGATGTGCTAATGTGAGGCAATGATTTTAACGGCAAGCGCAGTCCGATCGCTGAGTTACCCGGAGTGAGTATGAGCCTGTCGTGACGAAATTCCCACTTACAAGAGAGCCACCGGTTGTTCCAGAAATTCCATTCCAGCGGAATGACATATCCCACGGGACTTCCCAGGTCCTGTGCCAGAACTTCCGTGAGACGTTTACGTTCCAATGGATCTGTCAGATTTGATTTATAAGGATCAATGTTTGCGGGTACTTTGCCTTCCTCCCACAAAAAGAAAAATGCATCCTCCAACGCAGGATGAACATGATCCAACGGGATGTTCAGGTATTGTGTAAGTTCGGCGGTAAAACGCTGTGCATCCTTTACGGTAAAGGAAGAGTCTGAGACATCAACATCGAGCAATGCATCATTCTTCCAAACCGGATAACCATCTCTTCTCCAGATGGCCGCGTATTGCCACCGTGGTAAAGGCTCTCCCGGATACCATTTCCCTTGTCCGGTATAAATAAATGCACCGGGGCCAAAAGCATTTTTAAGTCGTTTGATCAGCTCAGCACCTAATTTTCTTTTTTGTGGACCGTCAGCTGCCGTATTCCATTCCTTCGCTTCCATATCATCGACGGAAACAAAAGTAGGCTCACCGCCCATGGTTAAACGCATGTCGCCTTTTATAAGGTCTTCGTCTACCTTGTTGCCCAGCGCGAGGATAGTAGCCCACTCTTGATCTGTGTACGGTTTGGTGACACGAGGATCTTCATGAAGCCGGATAACCTCGTTAAAATATTCAAAGGTAACTTCACATTTATCCGTCATGCCCGTAACAGGCGCAGCACTTAGCGGATCGGGAGTACAGCTTAAAGGTATGTGTCCTTCACTTGCAAATAGTCCTGACGTTGCATCCAGTCCAACCCAGCCAGCACCGGGGACATAGACTTCCGCCCACGCGTGAAGGTCCGTGAAATCTTTTTCGGGACCTGAGGGCCCATCGAGCGCTTTCTGATCCGCTTTTAATTGCACGAGGTATCCGGAAACAAATCGGGCAGCCAAACCGAGATGACGGAATACCTGGACTAATAGCCACGCAGAATCGCGGCATGACCCACTTTTTAAGGTTAATGTCTGTTCGCACGTCTGGACTCCTGGTTCGAAGCGAACTGTGTATGAAGTGTTCTTCCAGATACGCTGGTTGAGTTCGACCAGGAAATCATTCGTATTTATTTTTTTTGTTAGATCGATTTTTTTGAGAAACGATTTAAGCAAGGGACCATCTTCGCTTACTTCGAAGTATGGCGCCAACTCTTTCTTTAGCTGCTCATCGTATGTAAACGGAAATTGTTCTGCCGTTTTATCGAGGAAGAAATCGAAAGGATTGATCACGACCATGTCGGCAATAACTTCTACGTCAAAACTGAGTGATCGTGTTTGTTCATTGAACACGACACGCGCCTGATAATTTCCAAACGGATCCTGCTGCCAGTTTATGAAATGTTTTTCGGGACTAATTTTTAGACTATAGGAAAGTATTGGAGTACGGCAATGTGGTGCGGGTCTTAACCTAAAGATATGAGGCGAAAGATTTACAGCACGGTCATATTGATAAGATGTCTTATGGCGGATCGCGACTTTGATGGACATAATTTAGGCTTTATTAGCTTGTTTTGTAACTGCTGTTAGGTCAGTATTCCTTGGCCTTGATAAACAACACTTAATGCAAACTAATTATAGTGATTTTACCGTGACTTGGTGTCGGTAGTCGAACCTATTTTATCATTCACAACATTTTGAAGGATTTCAAACGATTGAGAAAGATGAACCCTCAAACTTTTGGTCTATAAAGGCGATTTTCAGAAAGCTACAAAGCACAAAGGGCCTCAAAGTAAAGTCTAAGTTTACTTTGGGGCCCCTTAGCGCAATGTCATTTAGTTAAGGTAGTCGGCCTGCCGTGTTTGCATCTATCTGAAAGAGGCTGCAAGCTACAAGCCTGCAAGCTTCAAATCCGATTGTGCAAACTTGACAATTTCATCGGCGGATCCTCGATATCCTAACGCACACATACGCTTGAAGCTTGCGGCTTGAAGCTCTCCCCATCCAGATACCGAAACATGATAGGAACAACCGCCTTAACTTAATGAAATTGCCTTAGCGCCTCAGCGTCTTCGCGGTGAACTGTATTTACGCGGCTGTCCTGAAACCTCATCCCTGGGAACTAAATTTCAAAAAATAAGCCCCGTTAATTAATACACCTTACTCAGTAAGTATCATTCGTTTCGTATCCACAACTTTACCATCCACAATCAGTGCGTAGATATACATGCCGGCGCTCAACTCGTTACCGGCAATCGTAGCGCTTACATTTCCACGTCCGTTTACTTGAAGTTCTTTAATTTGTTTTCCTTCAAGATTGTATATAATGATGTATGCAGTTCCCACATTCTCTGGTAAAACCATTTTGATCTCCGTGTTCACGGAGAATGGATTGGGATTGTTTTGTAGAAGCGTTACTTCCGATTGCAAATCCGTATTTTCTCCTTCAATTTTACCAACGAGCTTTAAAAGCTGTTCGATTTTTTTCTGTTGCTCCGTAATTTGCTTTTGCTGCTCCTCTGTCTTTGCCGACAGTTCTTGAACCGCTTTTACTAACGGCACAACAAATTCGGCGTAACGGATGGTGTAGGGATCATTGTCATTTTTTGGTGCGTCTACACCACTAAAGACATAACCTGACTTTTTGCCCAATGCCTCTACTTCTTGGGCCACAAATCCGGTCTGGCGTATAGCCTTCTCTTTAACTTGATTGTAAACTCGACTCACACTGTCGGGTACACCTAAGAATTTTTGAACGGCAATTTTGTCCACGGTATAACTAACCGGCCTTAATTTATTAATGAACTCCAGACCCGAGACGTCCGCCCGTAAATCTCTTTTGAAACGTCCGTCAGACAGTGTGGACCAGGATACCTGCCCACCGATACTTGTCACGTTTGCATCACCGATGCGAACCTGGCTACTGGCAGTTGTTCTTGCATTGGCCCCAAGCGCAGTGGTATTTGCCAATCCGCCAACTCCGGGACCAGCATAGAGACCCAAAGCAGTATTTCCATATCCGGCGTCCTCCACCATGTTTAAAGCATGGCTACCAACGGCGGTATTGCCAAGCCTTCCATTGCTATTGTGAAGGGCGAAGTAGCCTACTGCAGTATTAAATCCGGCTTTAGTACTTGACGAAAGCGCATTGGACCCAACCGCCGTATTTCCTAATCCTAAGTAGGGTGAGGTGAGCGTATGATATCCGAATGCGGAATTATTTGAATTTGGCATGGTTCCGGAGAGTGATTCAAATCCAAGAACCGTATTCGTGACTTCAAGTGGCGGAGCTGTGACTGCTTGTTTTATCGTAAGATAATCGTGGATCAAGTATACGCCGGTGGAAGCTGTATTCTTTGTTCCGGTTACAGCAATTTTAAAAGTGTGAGTTCCCTGGGTCAGGATTGGCGTGGTATAAACTATGACATGTTGCTCTGTTGGAGAATAGAGATCCACAATTGTTTCAGCTCCGCCATCAATTGAAACGGCAACTTTTCCATGGGTCCATTTCTTTTCAGTATACCATTGCACTTGATTACCAATAAAAGTTAACGTCACGTATGCTCCAGTTACATCGGAATATGAAAATGAACTGTTGAAAAAAGTCGGGAAAGTTGAACCGTGCACCCAGCCAGCCCCGACATATTGATGCTGTTCAATACCGGTCCCTTTTACTGCATTGTCGATGATCTTTTCGGTTTGAGCATTCGCCAAGACGAAGACCCACAGCAAAGCTGCTAAAAATACAATGGATTTTTTCATAGAGGTTTTTTTTTAAGTTATACAAACACTTTTCGTTTCAGAAGCAAGAGGATCAGGAAGACAAAAAGCTAATAGATAACGGGGCAGAAAGGCTCTAAGGTCAGGCTAGATGTTGCGGCCAGTGAATAACGTAATTCTTATAAGGAACCTAGTGTCATGTTAAGCGAATTCTGAGGTACTTAAAGCTATGAGCGTCGACCCATGAGCTTTGAGACAATCGCTCGAAACTCGCGGCTCAAAGCTCGTAGCTGTTTAAAGAATGATCC
>CAZAHL010000453.1:0-4795 GCA_964484845.1 uncultured Chryseolinea sp.
AAGGGTTTAAGACTCGGGTAGGCGAAAGGGGAATAACACTTTCCGGAGGGCAAAAACAACGTGTTTCTATCGCGCGGGCTATCGTACGCGAACCAAAAATACTCATGCTAGACGATGCTCTTTCAGCCGTTGATACGAAAACAGAAAACAATATTCTCAACAGCATGAAGCGGATAATGGAAGGAAGAACGACGATTATTATTTCTCATCGCGTATCGTCCGCTAAATTGGCTTCAAAAATTATTGTGCTGGTCGACGGATTAATCGTTGAAGAGGGAACTCACGATTCGCTATTAACGAAGGATGGCCTGTATAAAGATCTCTTTGAGAAACAGGGGCAAGTAGACGTGGCGGCAGAAGAAGAACCTGATTAAAAAATATAGCGTAAGCCTACTCCGCCTTCGACACGGCTCCAGCCTGGGTCAGCCTGAATATCTTTGAAATATTCTAATTCCATAAATGCCGAAATTGGTATTTTAAAATATGCGTACTCTATTCCGATTACAGCTTGCGGACCCATTGTAAACCTGCTACGTTTTATTCGTCCGAATTTATCCGGATCGAAAGCATCTTCTCTATACAAATAGTCGTATTGGAGTTTTGTGCTCTTCCATTCCCATCCGGCTCCAATATAAAATTGCAAACCCGGTGAAATTTTTTCAGCGTCAATATGATAGAGGATTTTGGCTTCAGCAATTATGTCCATAATTACTTTGTGCGTGTAGTACCTTAGAGAATCTTCACCATTGGCAAATGTAGTCTGATCTAATTCTTCATAAAATTTATCCGCAAAATACCGGTTGTAAAGCCCGCTCGATGCCTTCCCAACGTCTGCGACAAACGCAAATCTTTTATTAGCGTAATATTTATAAGTTATTGCAAAAGGGTCACCCAATTTAAAACCTAAACCATGGTAGGGATACTTGCTATTTACAAAAATTGGACAGACCGTTTTTGCCTTAGCGCCTTTTACACGTGCTGCTGCATGATTGTAACGTTCACGTGTGTACATGCTTTTCCCGCTGTTGTAAATCCGCGCTTTTTGAGCTATTGCAAACTCAGCACACAACAGGCAAAAAATGAATAAAACAACCTTATTATGAAAGTGCATTTAGACCTAAATATAGCCCTTTGATCGGGCTGCATGCTGGAAGATCCGTTGATCGTTCGATATAGGCTTTAAACAAACTCTTTATACTGCAATTTATGCAGCTGGGCATAAAATCCTTCCTGTAATAGCAATTCTTCATGTCGGCCAACTTCCTTGATTTCTCCCTTATCAAGCACAATTATTTTGTTCGCTTTTTGAATGGTGGATAAACGATGGGCAATAACAATGGAAGTTCTGCCGCTCATCATTTTACCAATTGCTTGCTGAATCATCTCTTCAGTTTCGCTGTCGACAGAGGAGGTCGCCTCATCCAGCACCAGAATTTTAGGATTGTATACCATCGCCCTGATAAATGAAATTAATTGACGTTGACCTACCGAAAGCGTTGCGCCACGTTCCATTACATTGTATTGAAGTTTTCCGGGGAGTCGGTCAATAAATTTTCGCGCGCCTACGATATCAGCGGCGTGCCAAACCATCTCTTCGGTTACTTCCGGGTTTCCAAGTGTAATGTTACTCAAAATAGTATCAGAAAAAAGAAAAACATCCTGAAGCACAACACCGATATTTCTCCGCAGTCCGCCTAATTCATATTCCGAGATATCGACACCGTCGACTTGAATTGATCCTCTGTTAATTTCATAGAAACGATTCAATAAATTAATAATGGACGACTTTCCTGCCCCGGTTGCTCCTACAAACGCTACTGTTTCACCCGACTTAATATCAAGATTTATATCCTTCAGCACGTATTCGGCGTCGTTATAAGCAAACCACACGTGATTGAATTTAACTTCACCTTCCACCCGCGCTGACGTGTAAGTGCCATTTTTTTGCACATCGTCTGTTGCGTCTAGTAGATTTAAAATACGGGCCGAACTTACTATCCCCATTTGCAACGTGTTATAACGATCCGCAATCATACGTATAGGACGGAAAAACATTTGAACGTACATTATAAACGCTATGAGCTTGCCAATGGTAATGCCGGTGGTATCATAGTTAATAATTCCTTTAGCGCCATACCAAACCAACAACCCTATCCCTGCTGCCGATATTATTTCCGCTACAGGATAGTAAATCGAATAATAAAGCACTGATTTTAAATTCGCTCGCTTGTGCTCTTCATTGATCTCCTTAAATTTTTCAAATTCTTTTTTTTCACTTCCGAAAATCTGCACGATGTTCATTCCGGTAATGTGCTCTTGAACAAACGTGTTTAGGTTCGACACAGCATTGCGTACATCATTAAAAGTTACCTTGATTTTTTCTTTGAAAATGTAAGTGCTAATCAGCAGCAAAGGCAACGTTGATAAACTTAATAGCGACAACCTCCAATCCTGATAGAACATAAAAGCCAGTATAAACACGATCTGAAGCAGATCGCCAATCATGGCCGCAAGCCCTTCACTAAAAACATCCGACAGCGTTTCAACATCAGAAATTGTACGGGTTACGAGTCTGCCAATTGGAGTTTTGTCAAAAAATCTTAATCGTAAATTGACAATATGTTCATAAAGTTTTTCTCTTATATCTCGAATTACCTGCTGGCCCAGCCACCCCGAGATGTAGGTATGTATATATTGTGCGATAGAATGTACAACGAGTAACCCCAACAATACGATCATCATCAGCATCATACCATTATAGTCACCTACTGCCACATCTTTATCTAATGTATATTGAATAAGGATGGGGCGGGTAGGAGCAAGGACTCCAAGAACTACGGTAAGAATAATGACACTGATGAATCTGCCTCGATACGGCATTACAAACTTCATTAAGCGTCCAAGCACAGACCAATCAATAATATTACCACTACTTACTTTTTCCTTCTCCACGTTACAATAGGATTATAAATGTGTTGTTGATTTTTGCGTTGAACTCAACTCGCTTTTCTCCACAGGTGACGTAGGGTAAACGTTAAAAATTCGGGAGGGATACTTAACCTTAGTAAGAAACAGCCCATAAGGAGGCACATTTGCCCCCGCTTTTTTTCTGTCTTTGCTATAAATTATGGTCTGAAATTCTTTCAAGGAGGTTTTTCCTGTACCTACATCTAATAAGGTTCCAACAATGGACCTGACCATCCCTCTCAAAAACCGGTTCGCCGTAATGGTAAACTCCATCAGGTCACCATCGGTTCGCCACTCAGCCTTTTTAATTTGGCAAAGAAAGTGATTTACATCGGTTTTTACTTTGCTAAAACATTCAAAATCATGCTCCCCTACCAATAAAGCAGCAGCCCCATTCATGTTATGGACATTTACAGTCTTGAAAAAATGCCAGGCTAAGCCTTCGAGGAATGGGTTTTTTTTAACGGTAATCCTATAGTGATAGGTTCTCGCGATCGCATTGTACCGGGCGCTCGCATCCGGTCTTACCTCCCTAATGGACCGAATGGATATGTCCTTGGGAAGGAAGGAATTTAATTGCTGAATCAGCGAAGTCTGGTCAAAACTTTTTTCAATATCCACATGAAAAAATTGTTGTTCGCAATGAACACCCGCATCGGTACGCCCACTCCCTACGATCTTGATTTCCGCACGAAATATTTTGGAGAGAACCTCTTCAACAACCGCTTGTACACCGAGCGCATTCGCCTGACTTTGCCAACCTGCATAATTTTTTCCGTTATATGCAATTTCAAAGAAGAATCTCATAGGAAGGACAGGCTTTTATAGAATAAAAATTAGAACGGAGTTTTCAAGTCAGAGGTTGTATGTTTAATAATTGTTATCCTTAAAAAGAGATAAGGGTAAGATATTATTTTACTTACTTTTGCCCCAAGTTAAAGCAACACACCTATGTGGCAAAGAATTCAAACTTTATTTCTGGTAATTGCCATTGCCAGCTTAGTGGTCTCTATTTTTCTTCCTATCTGGTCTTTTGGTAAAGATGCTTCTGGAAAATCCCATGTTTTGTATGCATTGCATTATACCGTTATCGAAGGCGAGAATCGCACAACAGCTTACTTGCCATATTCACTTACCGCCATGTTTGCCTTCGCTTCTGCTACGATAGCATTTATAGAGATCGGAAAATTCAAAAACCGGATGCTGCAAATGAAGTTGGGTGCATTGAACTCACTTTTCTTAGTAGCAACCATTGGATCAGGGCTGTACTTCGCCAGTCAAATGTTGAAAACACACCAAGGAGGCGAATACGGACTCGGAATTTGGCTTCCAGGTGTAGCCGTGCTTTGTAATCTTCTTTCCAATCGATTTATCAGAAAAGATGAAAAGCTTGTGAGGGATTCTGAACGACTCAGATAAACATCGTTAATAACTTCCTGCTTATTCTATAGCACTTCGAGCAACGATTTAAACAGTTGAAGGTTTTAGAGCTCCGGGTATATTTTTTTCGCGCAACTATTCTCAATGATTTGAGTATATGGTGTCTACAACCATATAAAAGAAAATGAAAAAGTATTTGATCAGCTTTGTTGTGACTCTCTCTTTAACATCCGCTGTTTTTGCTCAAGAGTATCGGATTGTCACGACCATTGAATCCATAGTGCCTATGGGGATTGGTCGTTCGCGGATTCTGGATCATAAAACTTCAGAAGACTATAAACCACTGACTACAGAACGAACGGATGGGAAAAAATCAGAGCAGGGAGATGTTAAGCGAGGGGACATAAAAATTGAAAATTTCGAAGAAACTAAACTGCTTAATTTTTTT
>CAZAHL010000454.1:0-4767 GCA_964484845.1 uncultured Chryseolinea sp.
GGTAAAAAACTTGCAATATCTACCGAAAAGAATGTAACCATATGGAATGAATTAAGTGGTGACTCGCTATCGGGAGTGGACGCACAAGAAAAAGGTGAACTTCACGAAATCGCATTTACACCCAACAGCAAAATGCTTGCTATCACTTCGGATGATAATACGGCCTTCACCTGGAACTTCGATCAACAAAAAAAAAACCGGATACTTACAGGTTATCTTAATCAACGGGATCAGGGCGGGTTGAATTACGATCCAAATTTCTATTGGCAATCGGCTATTGCAAAATTCGTGCGATTCAAAAATTCCATTCTCATATCCAATGACGGTAAAACGTTGATCAAGGGAAAGTTTGGCGCGAAAGTGAAACGCTGGGATATCGCCAGCGGAAAATCTGTAATGGAGTATGTGGGCCATAAAAAAGCAGCCTTGTGTTACGATTTATCTAAGGACGGAACACGCTTGCTTACGGGAGGTGGTGATGGTAAAATTATTTTATGGAATGTAGAAACGGGCGATTCCTTACAAGTTATTCAAACATATCGCGAGCCTATATTCGACATTCATTTCAATTCAGATGAAACAAAAGTTGCTTCCTCCAGCTGGGATGGGACGATGAAGATTCACGATCTGGAAACAGGAAAATTGTTGACTTACTTTGATTTTGAAAATACGTCCGCGTATCAGATTATTTTTCATCCAAACGATCTCTATCTCATTACTGCACGGCTGGATAATTCTTTGCAGCTCTGGGAGACAGACACGAAGAAGGAAGTCCGAAATTTTATCGGCCACACAGATATTATTTCCTCGATCAATTTAAGTAACGATCAGAGTTCCCTTCTAAGTTCAAGCTGGGATGGTACCATCAGACTCTGGAATGTAGGAACTGGATTGATGTCAAAGAAATTTAGAGGACATCAGGGTGCCGTTCACACCTCTATCTTCAGCGGAGATGGAAAGTTAGTATATTCAGCAGGTGCTGACCGAATCATTCGGGTCTGGGATATCATTTCGTCAAAAGTCATCAAAACTTTTGAAGGCCATAATGCAGAGATTACATCATTGCTTTTTAGTCCTGATAACAAAATGCTTATCAGCCATAGTGTCGACGGTGTCACCAAATTTTGGGATCTGAATACAGGTCGTGAATTTTTCGAGCACATTCACCTGGGTGAAAAAGATTGGATGGTTAAAAACCCAGAAGGATATTTTAATGGTACCGGTGACGCCCGTAAATTCATTCACTTTGTCAGTGGATTAAAGACTTATTCGGTGGATCAATTCTTTGAAGAATTTTATAGACCCGATCTTCTTCCAAAAATTTTCCAGAATCGCGCTGGAACTAACGAGTTAAAAAGTATTCAGGGCAAGCTCCAAAACTCGCCTCCGCCGTCACTTAAAATGGCTGTTATTCCTTCCACACCCGGCAAAGCTGACGTGTATATACGCATCGTCGATAACGGAAATGGTGCGGAAAATCTCAAGCTCTTTCATAACGGAAAGAGTATTCCGGTTAATCATGAGTCATTGGTATTTCCAAAATCCCGCGGACAGGCAACGACCTACAAACATGAAGTGTCGCTTCTAGGGGGCGCCAATGTTTTCTCAGCAACAGCACGGAATAAGGAAAACATTGAATCGGATCCACAGACTGCCGAACTGTTTTCTGAGCATGTAACCAAAAGCAGTACCTGTTATCTATTTGTAGTGGGGATAAATGAGTATAAGAACCCGAAACTCAATTTGAATTTTGCCCGGGAGGACGCGCAATCATTTAGTAAATTGATAAAGGACGACAGCCGGCAACTCTTTAAAAATGTTGAACTTCATACATTGTATGATAAGGAAGCAACCCGCGAAAAAATTCTGAAAAAATTAGACGAACTTTCATTTAAAGTAAATCAGGAAGATGTATTGATCTTTTATTACGCGGGGCATGGAAGTATGACTGACAATAAGTTCTATTTCATACCGACTGAAAGTTCAAGATTATACGATGCTTCCTCTCTTCACAAAGAAGCTATTGAAGCGGGGATGCTTCAGGACAAGCTCAAAAATATTAAAGCGTTGAAGCAACTTATTATCATGGACGCGTGTCAATCGGGAGGGTCCGTAGAATTGTTGGCGACACGCGGCGCAAGTGAAGAAAAAGCCATTGCTCAGCTTTCGAGGAGCGCAGGGATCCATGTAATGGCTTCAGCAGGAAGCGAACAATTTGCAACTGAATTCGTATCGTTAGGTCATGGACTCTTCACTTATGTATTGATCAAAGCGTTGCAAGGTGAAGCGGATGGAGCACCCAAGGATGGGAAGGTCACGATATATGAATTGAAATCGTATATCGATGATCAGGTTCCGGAGCTCACTCGAAAGCTGAAAGGGAATCCTCAATATCCTTACACGTTTTCAAGGGGGCAGGATTTTCCGGTGGTGATACAAAGCGGCGCACAATAAAGACGCGTAACGAAAAGTTTATTGATAGGAAACTTTAAAATAGAATTTATTGTAATTTTGTTTTTATATTTTTTAATCTTTTATAAGATGGTAGAAGCTAGCCCCGTTAAATTTTATTTCGCTAAGTATTTCTTCCTCGCTTTCAGTTTTCTACAATGGGCGGTGACGAGTACTATTTTTTTCCAGTATGAATTTGGGCCCAAAAGCTTTTTCATAGCGCTGGTGTTCTTCACGTTTGGAATGATAAGTTTTACTGCCTACCTGCTTATAACGGAACGAGTACGCCGGGTAGCGATTGGGAAAAACAAAATTATTGTGACGGAGGGAGACCGGAATATGCGTTTTGAATGGCCTGAAGTAAAATCGTTAAAAGTTATTCCTTACTTAAATCTCTACAAGCTGAAGTTAAGGGGTAAGAGAGGGTACATTTATTTTTTCCCTTCGCAAAATATTGATCCAGCTTTCGGATTACTTTCAAAAGACACATCAAAAATGGGTGACATCGTTGAAAAGAGAAAAAAGGAACACGGTATTAAATAGTTTGAGGTTTCGGGTTTAAGGTTTAAAGTTAGGCTCGAGGTTAGTGCCTGCGTTGATTAGCAAATGAATAAAGATATTGTACTTCGAAATTCAGCGTTCTGCTTTCGACATTGTGTTAGGTTCAAAGTTGTAGTTATATCCAGATGTTACTTTACTGATTCACATCTTTTATTTAAGAACGCCTAGAGATCGTCCTACTTCGGTAAATGCCTCAACTGCTTTTTCTAAATGATACTGTTCGTGCGCTGCTGAAATTTGAATGCGTATTCTAGCCTGACCTTTCGCCACAACCGGGAAGAAAAATCCGATCACATAAATTCCTTTCTCTAATAACATTTCGGAAAAATTTTGCGCTAGTGATGCGTCATAAAGCATCACAGGTACTATGGGATGTTGCCCCGGTTTAATATCAAATCCGGCACGAGTCATTTCACTTCGAAAGTAAGTTGTGTTTTTTTCAAGCTTATCGCGTAGCGCCGTTGTTTCAGAAAGCATTTTGAAGACCTCGATCGACGCTCCCGTAATAGAGGGAGCAAGCGTATTTGAAAAAAGATAAGGTCTTGAATGTTGTCTCAGTAATTCTATAATTTCTTTTCTGCCTGCTGTAAAGCCGCCCGACGCTCCGCCAAGTGCTTTACCAAGGGTCCCCGTAATAATATCGACACGATCCATAACCCCCCTAAATTCAGGTACGCCGCGACCTGTCTTACCAATAAATCCTGTTGCATGGCATTCATCCGACATCACCAACGATTCATACTGGTCAGCCAAATCGCATATCTTATCGAGCTGGGCAATTGTCCCATCCATAGAGAATGCTCCGTCTGTTACAATAATTGTCTGCTTTGCCCCCTTCGCCGTTGCCTGATCCAGCTGCAACCGCAGGTCCTCCATGTCATTATGTTTATAGCGAAATCGCATCGCTTTAGATAGCCGAACGCCATCAATGATGGACGCGTGGTTCAACTCATCTGATATGATAGCGTCCTCCGCCCCGAACAAAGGTTCGAAAACACCTCCATTGGCATCGAACGCTGCAGCATAAAGAATCGCGTCCTCTGTTTTAAGGAACTCTGAAATTTTTCGTTCCAGTTCTTTATGAATGTCCTGCGTTCCGCAAATAAACCGTACGGAAGACATCCCAAAACCGTGGGTATCAATAGCACGTTTGGCAGCGTCTATAACGCGCGGATGGGACGATAGACCTAAGTAATTATTAGCACAAAAGTTTATTACTTCTTTGCCCTCCGTTGTTTTAATAACAGCACCTTGTGGTGAGGTAATGATTCTCTCCTTTTTTAAAAGATTTAGCTCATCAATCTGCTTAAGCTGTTTTTGTAAAACTGGTTGGAGTCTTTTATACATGCGTTAAGAAATTTTCGGTTTAGGTTTAAAAACAGGTCTCGGAACTAATGGTTTAGGATTCAAGGGAGCGATATTACTTTCAGATGCAGCATTCGGGGTTAACGGTTTTTCTGAAGTCTCTGAGCTTGTAGCCGCTTCTATTTTTTTGATGGGCTCAGATTTAAGAGGATATTTTCTACGAATAGGATTGATTAAATAAAGCTTTTGAGCCGTAAAACTGTTGGGATGCATACTCTCGAACTCAGTACTCCATGATTTCCATAGAGCAGGCTCCGCTTTCAAAAAAGCAGCTGAGTCTATTTTTTTTGATAACAGATAAGCTTCCAGATTCACGGCGCTAATTTAACAAAACCCAGGGCTGACGCATCTAAATTTTAAGCACTCTCTCAAGATATTCATTATCCCAGC
>CAZAHL010000455.1:0-4758 GCA_964484845.1 uncultured Chryseolinea sp.
ATTGCTATAAAAGTGTTTAGTACCCAAAAGTTAAAGAAATAAATTTCACTTTAGCACTATACACAAAAAAATATTTACAACAGGGGTAAAAAAAATTCAAAAATATGCCCTCTAAATCCGGGCTTGATAGGTATACAATTGGAAATAACGACCCTTCTTTTCGATAAGGTCTTCGTGTTTTCCGTACTCCTGGATCTGTCCGTTTTCTATGACTAAAATCTGATCTGCTTGTCGTATCGTGCTGAGCCTGTGAGCAATTACAAAGGTAGTCCTCCCATTCATCAAGCTTCGTAGACTCTCTTGTATGAAGGTTTCACTTTCTGTGTCTAGGTTGGAGGTTGCCTCGTCTAAGATAAGCACTCTTGGATCTGCTAAGATAGCCCGGGCGATAGCGATACGTTGGCGTTGTCCACCCGATAATTTTACGCCACGTTCGCCAATCACAGTGTCTAATCCTTTTTCAAACCGGTCAGTAAACTCATGTACATGCGCTGCCTTGACTGACTTGAGAAGTGTTTCCTCGCTGGCATTCGGCCGTGGAAATAAAATGTTTTCGCGGATGGTGCCTTCAAACAGGAAATCATCCTGAAGTACGACACCCAGCTGACTCCGGTAGCTATCCAGGGACACGAGTGATAAATTCACGCCGTCGACCGTAATAAGTCCGGTCTCAGGATTTAAGAACGAAGCCACTAAGCCTGCTATAGTAGTTTTCCCAGATCCCGAAGTTCCCACCAAGGCAGTGACACTCCCGGCTGGCGATGAAAAACTAATATTTTTTAACACCTGTTTTCCTTCATCGTATCCAAAAGAGACATCGTCAAAAACAATATCGCCTTTAATTTTTCCAATTTTCAAGGTGCGGACCGTGCCATCATCTTCAGGAGCCATGTTCATAAGCTCTTCGGTACGGTCAAGGCCAGCAAAGGCTTCCGTTAGCTGACTTCCAATGTTGCTCATCTGAACAATGGGCGCAATCATAAAGCCGAGGTAAAGCGTGAAGGCCAGAAAATCTCCGAAGGTCATTTCCTGGTTGATGATCATGTAGCCACCAATTCCCATAATACCTGTACTAGCCAGTCCCAGGAGAAATGTCGCCGAACTTGTAACCATGCTGGTAGTCGTAAGGCTCTTCTTTACATTTTGAAAAAGTCTGTCCACGCCGAGTTCAAATGTTTTTATTTCCTGCGCTTCAGCATTGAATCCTTTGATGACACGAACTCCATTGAGCGTTTCAGTCAACCTTCCTGTAACTTCAGCATTTAATACGCCGCGTTCTCTGAAGATCGGTCGTATGGATGCAAAAGCTTTAAGCGAGATAAATCCGAAAATGACCACGGGCACCAGCACATATACGGTCATCATGGGACTAATTTTAATCAACAGCACCAGGCTGATCGCTGCGCTGAGCAGACCGCCGATCAATTGAACCAGCCCGGTTCCTACGAGATTTCGTACGCCCTCAACATCGTTCATGATGCGCGATACCAATGCACCTGACTTATTGTTATCAAAAAAACGGACCGGTAGTCTAAGGAGTTGCTTCTGAACTTTAGCCCGCAGAACTGAAATGAGATGTTGCGCTTCGACGCTTAAGATTTTTGTAAGCAAGTAGGAGGTAACGGCTTGAACAATGATAGCCCCAATTACAGCTGCCAGAAGGACCTTTAACATTTCGATGTTTCTATTGGCAATCACTTCATCGACAAGGTATTTGCTCGACCATGGCAAAATTAAACCCGATACCCGGCTGATGACAATTAAGATCAACCCCACGAAAAGAAGGTTCTTCCGTGGCCAGATAATAGTTTTAAAAACATGCGCGAGAGTTACTTTAGGTTTTGCAGCAGCAGGAGTGGGCATAATTTGAGAACGTTCACGATGAAAGACGAAAGTAAATGTTTTTTAGTTTAGGCTTCTTATTTGGTTTTTGGCCGGATGAATTCAAACATGAAAATTTTGAGTAATATCATAGTAACATGTAGAATGATTACGCATCTAAGAGGCTAGTTAACTCTACAGATATGTCAATATTCACGGAATACGATTGTTTACGAGCAGGCACGGTTTTTATTATTGATTAAGTAGTGTCTGTCTATAAAGTAACGGCGTCAAAAACATTTCACGCAATGCACGCTAAGGAAATCCCGCAAAGGGCGCAAAATATATCTTCTGGGCCTTTGCGTGTATCTTTTCTTTGCGGCCTCTGCGTGAACCTTGACTTTTAAAGACAGACTCTAATCAATCAGGATCCCGGGTGTATCCTGATATTTCTGACGTTTAAAAAACTGGTAAAAAAAATATGAGATACATGAAATGCATCATCGCCCTTTCCTTTGTTCTGGGTATGATTTCGTCCCAAGTCGTGGCCCAACGCGCGAACGAGGAATCAGTTAAGCAAATTGAAACCATTGTTGGTAAATGGCAACTTCAGAAGGTTTATGCAGGGAGCAGAGAGATCTCGACAAATCCGAATGCCACGCAGTCGTGGATTGAATTCAAACGCGACGGAACGTATGAGCGAAATGCGGAAGTCAATGACAAAGGCTCTTACAGGTTAAATGAAAATCACGGGATCCTCTATTTAGAAAGTAGCCAACACACGGAGACCTCGTCGGCGACTACGGTTCAAAGCTTAAACGAGTATACCATTTCTTTAAAAGAAGATACACTCACCATGCAATCGCGCGAGGATGAAAATGCAGGGACGAAGTATGTTTATGTAAAAAGCGGCGAGACTGGCAACTAGGGCCGTGTCAACTTAATAATGTCAGGTTCCTGGAGTTGTGAGCTACGAGCTACGAGCAATAAGCAATAAGCAATAAGCAATAAGCAACGGGCAATAGGCAATAAGCAACGGGCAATAAGCCTTAAGTTGCTTCAGTGATATTTAAGAGATTCAATTATTTTCTGTTTACAGCTGCTTTCTGTTTACAGAGCGTTTCGTGTAGCTGTTTAGCACGACCTACTGGTAGCTCGAGGCTCGTAGCTTGAAGCTTTTCATTTAAGCGTACAGCAGTTCCTTTTGTTCCGAAACTTTTTCACTCGTGATGTATTCATCGTACGTCATAAGCTTGTCTATAAACCCATTGGGCGTTATCTCAATGATCCGGTTGGCAACAGTTTGTGTAAATTCATGATCGTGGGATGTAAACAGAACAGTGCCGGGAAAATCTTTTAAAGCATTGTTAAAAGCCTGAATGGATTCGAGGTCTAAATGATTGGTAGGCTCATCCAGTATAAGCAAGTTGCCGCCTGCTAGCATCATTCTGGAAATCATGCACCTCACCTTTTCTCCACCCGATAACACCGAACATTTTTTAAATACTTCCTCTCCTGAAAACAGCATCTTTCCTAAAAATCCCCGAATATAGACTTCGTCCTTGTTTTCCTCTTCCGCAAATTGCCTAAGCCAATCGATCAGGTTATCGCTTGATTTAAAAAATTCTTCATTGTTGTTCGGCAGATAGGCTGTCGTGATAGTCTGGCCCAACTTGAAAGTACCGCGATCGGGTTTTAGTTCGCCGACCAATATTTGAAAGAGGGAGGTGATAGCAAGACTGTCTTTGCTTAAGAAGGCGATTTTGTCGCCTTTGTTCACGTAAAAATCAACGTTCTTAAAAAGAGGGTTGCCATTCAGGGTGGAGGTGAGATTTTCAACATGGAGAATTTGATCGCCGGCCGTTCGCTTCTGCTGATAAATGATTGCGGGATATCTTCTGTTAGAAGGTTGAATATCGTCCACATTGATCTTCTCTAACAGCTTACGACGGCTTGTAGCCTGCCGGGATTTAGAAGCGTTGGCACTGAATCGCGCAATAAATTCCTGAAGTTCTTTCTTCTTTTCTTCGGACTTTTTGTTGGAAGCCGAGCGTTGGGATAATGCAAGCTGACTGGATTGGTACCAGAATGAATAATTACCCGTATATATTTTAATAGCCTTAAAATCAATATCGACTATGTGGGTACAGACTGTATCCAGAAAATGCCGGTCATGCGATACTACTATAACCGTGTTTTTGAATTCTAGTAAGAAATCCTCCAGCCAGGTAATAGTATGAATATCAAGATCATTGGTAGGCTCATCCAGAATAAGGATATCCGGATTTCCAAAGATAGCCTGTGCTATCAAAACCCGCACTTTTTGATTCCCGCTTAACTCTTTTACCAGCTTATAATGGTCTTCTTCGCTAATACCCAGGCCACTTAACAAGGCAGCTGCATCCGATTGAGCATTCCATCCATTCATTTCGGCAAATTCAGCTTCCAATTCAGAGGCGAGGATGCCATCTTTTTCAGAAAAGTCTGGCTTTTCATAAATGGCGTCCTTTTGCTTCATGATAGTCCAAAGTTTGCTATGGCCCATCATTACGGCGTCCAACACTGAGATTTCGTCAAATTCGTGATGATTTTGGCGTAAAACAGCCATTCGTTTCCCTGGATCAATGCTTACGCGACCGCGGGTAGGATCGATTTCCCCGGCCAGAATTTTGAGAAAAGTGGATTTACCGGCGCCATTGGCACCAATAACACCATAACAGTTTCCACCTGTAAACTTGATATTAACGTCATCAAAAAGGACTCTTTTTCCAAATTGGAGCGAAAGATTATTAGCAGCGATCATCTTGTAAAAAAATAAGCTGCAAAGATAAGAAAAAGAGCGATGCCCTGAGGCTTTAAGTCGCGTTGTGAGGTAATTTCTAAGTGAACATCCTCAGGTATTGCAGATTTTAGATTGACGATTTTAGATTGACGCTC
>CAZAHL010000456.1:0-4742 GCA_964484845.1 uncultured Chryseolinea sp.
GCTGTGCTCACGATTTTACATATCGTTTTTGGTGAATTGGCCCCTAAATCATTAGCAATCCGATACCCCACAGCGACCACACTAAAACTCTCTATTCCACTTCGGATATTTTATCTCGTATTCAAGCCTTTTATCTGGTTGCTTAATGGATTGGCAAACTTCATTCTTAAAGTTATTGGTGTTAAACCGATCAGTGAACAGGATATCCATTCGGAAGAAGAATTAAGATTGATCATTGCGGAAAGTGAAGAAGGAGGTGCTATTGAGCCAGGCGAACGCGAACTTATTCAAAACGTATTCGACTTTGACGATCGCATTGTACGGCAGGTAATGGTACCCAGGGTAAAGATCAGCGGCTTGAAAGCTAGTCTTAGCATTCCTGATACTATGGAGATTGTTCTGAGAGAGGGATATTCACGGTATCCGGTGTTTGAAAATTCGTTGGATGAGATTATTGGAATAGTGCATGCGAAAGATATTATTACGGCCCATTTCCAACGTAAGGATAAAGGCCTTCGGGATATTATGCGCCAAGCTCATTTTATTCCCGAGACAAAACCCATCGATAACTTGCTTCGTGAGTTTCAAAAGAGAAAAACGCAGATGGCTATTGTTGTCAGCGAGTTTGGAGGTACTATCGGAATAGTAACGTTGGAGGATATTCTGGAGGAACTTGTAGGTGAAATTCAGGATGAGCACGATCATGAACAACAAATTGTCACGTTACTTGATAAACAAGTCTACCAGATCGTTGCCCAGTCTTCCCTTCATGATATTAATAAATTCGTTGAGGTCCCTTTTCCGGAGTCTGAAGATTATGAAACGTTATCAGGCATGATCACCTTCCATAGACCTATCATTAATGAAGGGGATACTTTTGCACTGAATGGCTATAAGTTCAGAATTATAAAATTAAATAAAACCCTGCCTGAGTTAGTCGAGGTGAAATTGGAAAGCGAAACTGCGACGGACTAGTGCATCATAGCAATATGTTTCTAAAAAAGAAACATACATTATTTTTGCGGCGATGTACTAAAACCACTTTTTTCGTCTGAAAAAAATCAGCATTCCTGTAACAATCAAGATCATTACGACCCACACTCCTAAATAACCGTAGCGCCAACTTAATTCTGGTAAATAGTCAAAGTTCATTCCATATACGCCTACTAGAAATGTCAGCGGCATAAAAATGGTCGATATAACGGTTAACACTTTCATGACTTCATTCATGCGGGTGTTCATAGCGTTAATATGAATGTCAAGCAAACTCGAAGTCAGATCTTTGTAGGTATCCAAGGAATCAATGAGGTGTGCAACATGATCATACACGTCTGAAAAATAACGCAAGGTCTCGTCGCAGATTAATAGGGATTCACCTTTTACAACTTTACTCAATGCTTCTCTCAACGGGTAAAGTGCTTTTCGCAAAAAGATCAATTCCTTCTTTAAGGATTGAATTTTATTGAATGTTTTATTTGTGGGATTTTCATAAGCATTGTCTTCGGTCTCCTCAATGATGTCGCCAATTCTATCCAATACGTTGTAGTAATTATCGACAATGATATCAATGAGCCGGTACAAAAGGTAATCCGACTGTTTTTTTCTAACCTTTCCCTGGTCAAGCCTTATCCTTTCGCGAAAGCCATCAAACAAATCGCCTTCTTTTTCCTGAAAGGATATCAGAAAATTCTTCCCGAGAACAAAACTTATTTGCTCATAGTCAATGCTGGTATCGTCAATCCGGTAAAGCATTTTCAATGTGAAGAAGAAATAGTCATCGTATTCTTCAGCTTTCGGACGCTGATCATTCAAAACATCTTCGATCAGCAAGGAATGCAGCGAGAAATGAGCCTGCAGCTTTTCAATAGTCTCCAGGTTATTAAGTCCGTCCAGGTTGATCCAGTTAACTTGCTCAGGTTCTAGCTTCTGGAGCAGATTTTCTGGCTCAAGGTCGACGTATTTGCTGTAGGTGTCCCGATTGTAGGAGATTAATTCCAGAATGACTTTAGGAATCGGGGCAGGTAAATCTATTTTTTTACTCATGAAGGGAAGACAAACCGGATTGGAAAATTAGGTTGAGAATTCAATTAATGCATTAATCCCAACATTTTCTAAAAATATAAAATTAGTACAGCTTTTACTCCTTTTGATGCATACCTCATCAACGCTATTACTTTCTTTACTAAAATATCAAAACGCTTCAACACTTTAAAATCAATGCGTATTATTGCGCCGCATGCCTTTACGCCTGGAAGATATAAAAGCACCGATAGCTCAAGAAATGGAAGAGTTTGAGCCCAAATTCCGGGCATCAATGAAAAGCAACGTTCTTTTGTTGGATAAGATCATGAATTATATTGTGAAGAGGAAAGGCAAACAGATGAGGCCGATGTTTGTGTTCCTATGTGCTGGTATGTGTGGAAAAATCAATGAATCTACTTTCAGGGGTGCTTCCCTAATTGAATTGCTTCATACCGCTGCTTTAGTTCATGATGATGTAGTAGATGAAGCAAACTATCGAAGAGGTTATTTTTCAGTTAATGCATTATGGAAGAACAAAGTTGCTGTGTTGGTAGGGGACTTTCTGCTTACCCGAGGCTTGATGCTTTCTCTTGATAATAAAGACTTTAATTTGTTAAGCCTGGTTACAGATGCTGTACGTGAAATGAGTGAAGGAGAACTGCTTCAAATTGAAAAATCGAGACGGTTGGATATCACCGAAGACGTCTATTACGAAATTATCCGCCAAAAAACGGCTTCTTTAATTGCCTCCTGTTGTTCAGTCGGGGCAAGCTCATCTGGCGCTAACGAGGAAACTGTGGAAACCATGTGGAACTTCGGAGAAAAAATCGGAATGGCTTTTCAGATAAAAGATGATCTGTTTGACTATGGGGAGCTCGAAATAGGTAAACCCGTAGGAATCGATATCAAAGAAAAGAAAATGACGCTACCGTTGATCTATGCGCTTTCAAAAGCAGGATGGGCGGAGAAAAGAAAAATTATTAGTATTGTAAAAAATGAAAGCGAGAAACCTAAAAAGGTAAAGGAGGTTATTGAATTTGTTAAACAATCCGGTGGTCTTGAATATGCCGTTGATTCCATGAATCGATATCACGAGGACGCTATTAAGTTGCTGGCCAGTTATCCGGATTCACCTTATAAACAATCGCTCATTAAGCTGGTGCAGTTTACTATAGAGAGGAGCAATTAGTGTCGTGTTTCCGGAGCCACGAGTTATGAGTTACGAGTTACGAGTTACGAGCAATTTCTCAAAGCTCTTAGCTCTTAGCTCTTAGCTATTTTCAAATACGTCAAAACCCTGTTGACATTACAACACTATCAAACAATAAAAAAGCTGTACCGAAGTACAGCTTTTCGCACTAAACCTAAACCTATTTAAATTAGTGTAAAACGATTCTGGAACGTCCGGCTTCTAATACGGCGTAATTTTTTAAATCCTGATACGTTTGAGCATCGAGCGCAACAAACGCGGGGCCTGAGTTTTCAAGGTTAAAAACTCCTTCGGTTGCCCACCATTTCTTAGCATTTTCCCGTGCAGAGCCTTTGTCAATTTGTTCAAAGAGATTAATGCAGGAGTCAGACACCATCCAGGGTTTGTCGATACTGCTGTATTTCTCAAAAATCATATTTCTCATCTGAGTGCCCGACGATTGATTTTTAAAGTGGGAAACGGTGTAAGACATGGTCTCTGGTTCTGTCATGACCATGTCCCAATATTTTTTTGATGCCACGACTTGAGCTGTGGTCAGCATAAAACCAAACCCTTCTTCGATCGATTCTTTTGTAATGGGGCACTTTGCCTTGAGTACGTTTTTTTTCTTTTTACCAAGAAGTTTATCAAGAAATGCCATAGAAAAATATGTTTAATAGTTATCGGTAATCTCTTCAATAGATACTCCATCTTAGGCGAATAGTTGCATCTTAGACTGCTAAAAATGAAAAAATGTTACAAAAGGCGATTTTCAGCGGAATTTTAGCCTCTTTTTGTCCATGATGCTGCACACTTTCAGGATTTTGTTGAAGACTTATCTTTCGCTTGAGGCTTATCTTTTTGAAATTTCTCATACTGAGTGAGGAATTCAGCCAATTTTTCGGCTGGTATCTTTTTACCAATAATCTTTTTCTTAGAATCAAGCACATACAGCGCTGGGGTGGTAGCAGCATCGTAAAGATCCTGATAAGGTCCAACGTAGGTTCGCGGTCCATTTACGGTGATCCATTTCAAGTTCATTTCTTTTATGTAGCTGCGCATTTTTGCCATGGACGTATCGGCGCTTACGGCATAAACTTCCAGATCGAATTTTTTTGCGTCGTACAATGAAGCCAATTTTGGAGTCTCAGTCTTGCAATGGCCACAATCAGGATCGAAGATGAAAAGCACCGTATACTTATTTTTTATATCGTACAACGAACGAGGTTTAAAGTTAACGTCCTGCATGATTAGGTTAGCACCAGTCTTACCCACCAGACTTTTGCGCAATCTGTCAGCATGATCTTTTAAATTCTTGTTCATTTTATCATTGACCCAAAAATTCATTTCTCCGGATGCAAAATATTTGTCATAAAGGTTTACAAAGACCTCGTCCAATCCCATAATTTCAGGTTGCTGATATTTCGACAGGCACGTCCATGCAGCATATTTGTAAGTCTCCTGATTTTTCTTCGCTTTGGATACTATTTTATCAAC
Source organism: uncultured Chryseolinea sp. (assembly GCA_964484845.1). Taxonomy (GTDB): domain Bacteria; phylum Bacteroidota; class Bacteroidia; order Cytophagales; family Cyclobacteriaceae; genus Chryseolinea. Next base: position 4,709 of record CAZAHL010000456.1, read on the forward strand.
AGCCTTGGTGATGGTATCGGGATGCTGAGCATAA
>CAZAHL010000457.1:0-4724 GCA_964484845.1 uncultured Chryseolinea sp.
TGATAAATCGTGAGGAGTTCCATTCTTCCAATAGGTAGCAAATATAGTCCCATCAGCACCATAGGAATTCCCTGATACGTAGATATCTTGTCCATTCACCCCTATTCCTGTCGCAAATGAAATCGAGGTACCGTCCGTTAACGTTACAGGTGCTCCGTTTTTCCAGTACTTCGCGACGGGTTTTGATAATGAGATATCTTCATAGCCCGCGATGTATACGTCGTTTCCTGAGATTAAAATGGCTTCGGTAGAAGAGGGATATTTATCGTCGCTTAAAGGCATTTCAGTGCCGTTTTTCCACCATCGGGCTACTTTAAAAAATGGAGAAAGTGTCTTGGAACCTGTGACATACACGTCATCGCCGACGAGCGCAATATCAAGACCCTCGGTGCTTAGGCCAGCTGCTCCCAGGGTAGTTGGAAAACCATTTTTCCAGTAGGTGGCGCGAGTATTGCCATCTTTATCAAAGATGTGGCCCACAATGTAAACATCCGGGACGTACGTAAACTTAGCGCCAGCGGTCACCCCGTTAACGATGACCTGCCCAGAACCGGCACGTTCTGGTACTTTAACTGTTAAGCTCGTTGCTGTCGCAGACTCCACTGTGGCAAGTACTCCGTTGAAGGTGACGGTATTATCCGCGGGGGTTGCCAGGAAATTAGAACCGGTGATGGTTACCATTGTATTATAACCTCCCAGTAGCGGCGAAATATTGTTTAATGTAGAAGGGAATCTTTCTACGGTAAATGCGGGTTGGTTCCTGGCTTGCTTACCCCTTACGGTCACGGTAACTGGACCAGTCACTGCTATGGCAGGTACGACTACGTTGAGTTGAGTAGAAGATGCATTTAAAACAAGCGCATCTTTTCCATTGAACGAAACTGTATTTTCATTGAACACTGCGCTAAAATCTTTTCCGGTAATGGCGACTACACTATTCGGCAGCGCAGATGCTGGCATAATGGCTGTTACTTCCGCGACGGGGGGTTCATCATTATCGCTACAGGAAAGCACGGAAACAACAATTATCGCGATGTTCAAAATATGCCAAACACGGGAAAAGGGAGAAACAGAAAGGTTCATGGGAGTTGTATTTTTCTTCAAATTAAGTTTCTCCCTTGCATGGGGGCAATAACCCTTTTGGGTAAAACCATATTTTTAAGTTAAAATCTTGGATTGAAATTTTGGATTTTGAAGGGTTCCGAATCATCAATGTCCGGAAACGGTGATCTTAATAGGACGAAAATTCAAAACCGCTTACTATCTTCTTATAGTCCCTTACTTAGACTGAAAAGCTTTGTACTGATAAAAACGACAACGGGTCCTCCTTTCGCAATGCTAGCTGAAAAGTACCTATATAATTCTTTAGGGATGACCAGCAAAGAGGGGAACTCATGTTATTATCGGGGCAGCGACGATACGCCCGCGAATCCGCTTCGGAACCTAGCGTATGGCCATCATGTTTAATTTAATCGGTCAGAAACAAGGAAGTTCCTTAAGATCTCCTGTATTTTCTGTTGGTAAAGAAGTCAAACGTGCATCGAGTTCTGAACTGGTAACTTGAAATTAGAACGTTGAAATTCGAAATTCCTGCTACCTGCTAACTTGGTGGCGAATATCACCTCACGCAAACGTAATAGGGAAAATTTCAGATTCACCCTTTTCAATAGTTTGCTGACCCTTTACAGGTTTAATTTTATAGATATAACGACCTTCCTGTTCTTTTGTATTAACACCGTCAACAGGGTTGATTTCTACTATTTCATAATCAACAAAATCATCTTCTTCGGTTAAGTATACCTTATCTCCGGTACTATATATTGGCTTCATAGTTTGTAAACGTTAAGATTCTGGCAATATTTTAATGTCTTACCAATTGTTTAACGATTAGTTTTCAATCTTGTTCGCATAAACTTATCAAAATTCAATATCGAGTCGCCAAATGTCGAATATAAAAGTGGTACTTTTTCTCAATTCGTAACCAGTATTCCATAATGGTGCGTTCATCATTCAACGTTGGGTAGTCGACATTCAAATTCTCCGCATCGGTGTTGGTAATAGCGGGAGCTGCCAGCCAACCTTGCACACTTATAGAAACTATAAAAGAATTTAATTACCTTTAATAAGGGCACACTAAAAAGCCGTGCTTCTAATGCCTCACTCTGATTCAAGGATAGAAGATCTTCAGCATAAACGGTGGGTGAAAGTTTCCCACTGGCTTGTGACATTTAGTTTCCTGGCACTGGCATTTAGCGGCTTCATTATTCTAATGTGCCACCCTCGGTTGTACTGGGGCGATGTAGGAAATGATCTAACACCAGCTTTATTTGAACTGCCCGTAAGCCGAAACTACCAGCATGGTGGATGGGAAAAAAACACTGCATTTTTCGACAGCGAGGGTTCTCAGGTAAGCGCGAGTCGTACGTATGAAATTTTTAATGAGAATGGTTGGGGGCGTAGTCTTCATTTCCTGGCAGCCTGGTTTCTTGTGCTCACCGGTTTAATTTATCTGCTGATGGGTATTTTCTCCGGACATTTCGAACGACATCTATGGCCTAAGGAGTTTAGTATCCGGATGTTCTTGCGCGATCTGATCAGTCATATCACGATGCGTATTCCTGCCAGGGTTGGCCCGCAATACGGCCTTCTACAAAAGTGCACCTATGTCTTCGTTATCTTCATTGCATTGCCTTTAGCAATCGTAACAGGCCTGGCGATGTCGCCGGCTATTACCAATGAATATCCTTTTCTGTCAGGTATGTTTGGAGGCAGCCAATCTGCTCGTACCATTCATTTCTTTGCTTCTGTGACGCTCGTGCTTTTTCTGCTTGTGCATGTCGTGATGGTTATAAGAACAGGATTTAAAAATCAGATACGTGGTATGACCATCGGAAAATAATATGAAAAGCAAACAACTTATCAAACGCCGTGAGCTGCTCATCACTGGGTTTGCCTCTTTAAGTGCGCTGCTCCTTCCGGGATGTAAGCATGAGTTACCGCCAACTTACGGCAATATCCTGCGGATGGGAGATGCTTTTACGTATGGCGCGCAACGAACGCTATTGTCGGGCAAGGCGCTGTCGAAGGAATACAGCTATGGGGACATATCATCGTTTCCTGCAACAGGCACTACCAATCCGTCGGAGGAAAACTATGTGCGCTTGCGCGAGGGAGCTTTCGCCGACTGGCTCCTACCCATTGAGGGGCATGTAGCCCGACCGGGATCCTATTCGCTGGCAGATCTTCAACGTTTTCCCTTGCGAAAACAAATCACCAAACATACCTGCGAAGAAGGATGGACCGCCATCGCCGAATGGACAGGCGTGCAATTGAGCCGGGTACTCGAATCCTCGGGTATGCTGCCAAGTGCGCGTTTTGTTAATTTCTATACCTACGACGGTTGGGCTGACAGCATCGATATGCTGGATGCTTTACATCCTCAAACGATTTTGGCTTATGGGATGAATGGACGTAACCTCCCCATTGCTCATGGAGCACCGATCCGTTTGAGAGTTGAGAATCAGCTAGGCTATAAAAGCCTGAAATTTGTTCAACGTATCGTGGTGACGGACAAATTTGAAGATTTTGGTGAAGCGGGTAATTTGAAGAATGGATGGGCGTGGTATGTAGGTATTTGAGGGCATTAATGAATTTTGCAGCGGTTAGTTTCGAGTTTTTAGTTTAGAGTTTCGAGTTACTGACCGAGCACTCATTACCAGTCCATCATTTTTTCTGAGCTTCTATTGACATTTTACTTTTTAAGCAGAACCAAAATATAAGTTTAACAAGTATCGTAACGTGTACACATCATGCATATGCATACATTATTCCACGGCGGTAGGTTAAAGACATGCAATGACCCTGATCAAAGGTCATATCCCCCTGTACAAGAGAGACACTGATTTCCAAAAGAATCGTATTCATCGAAGGCCGCTGCTGGCTTTCCAAACAGGGTAATGATCTTGTCTATTCTGATTTGAGCATCAGGCTCCAGCGTTATAAATAACCCGTCATGGCCTATCTCTTCCAATCTTATCACCTTGCCTTCAGATGAATTTACCTTATCATTATCATCAAAATAAAATACCTTTCCTTCCGTTTGTTTTTCTATTTCTTCCTGGATGATTTCTCTATAGACGTATTGAACGGGCGAAAAAGACGATTTCATAATAATAGTGAATTAAGTAATTCATAAAAGTAACAAAATCCCTACGGTCCAGGTTCCAGTAAAATTGAATAGCTGTGTGTAGTGAGATAAAAGTAAGCAAGTTCCATTCAACCGCTTTCGATTGCGGCAAAAACCCATTATTTTTAAAATATGGAAAACATACAAAGAATTCTTTTACTTCTCTTGGTCTATATTTCAGGCACAACCTTTTTACATAGCCAGCATTTAACACTGGATAATAAGAAGAAAAAAGAAATACATTCCTTAATTGATAAATATTCAGAAGCGAGGGAAAAAAGTGATACGATTCTTCTAAAAAGCATTTTAATTACAGATGTGGATCAATTGGTGTCTACTGGTGAATGGAGGAACGGGATCAGTGCCTCTGTGAAAGGAATGTTGAATAGCTCAGCCAACAGCCCAGGAACAAGAACGCTCACCATTGAAAAAATACGATTGCTTAATCCGACTAGTGCCATCGTAGATTGCAAATATGAAATTCAAAATACCAACGCGGCCACGCGAAAAATGTGGAGCACTTTGATCGCTGTTTCTG
>CAZAHL010000458.1:0-4699 GCA_964484845.1 uncultured Chryseolinea sp.
ACTTCATCCACAAGATCACCACGCAGGAAAAGGCGCAGCAGTCGAAGGGCAAGCCTCGGTGGTTTGGCATCCGGTTTCTTCATGTCAATAGCTTATGTTAAATTTTCCGGCAAATGCGGGGTACTGCTTCCATAACGTAACCTTGAAGTCCATGGATTCTTTAATTACGCGTTTGCCCAACGCTGTAATAGCATATATCCTCTTTCGCCGGCCTCCGCGCGTTGAAGTGCCCTCTCGTATCTCCGACTTTAGAAAACCTTTTGTCTCCAGCCGGTCGAGTGTGGAGTGTACGGCACCAATAGATACAGTCCTTCCCGTTTGTGACTTAAACTCTTGTACAATGCGGAAGGAGTAAGCATCTTCAACATCCAGGATACCGACCATTAACATGATGACTTCCTCGAAGTCTCCTAAACGTGTTTCAATCATTCGTTACTAATTTGTAGAACAAATATAGCAATCGAAACGATTTATTCTACAAATTAGTCAGGAACTTAAAAAATATCGTCAGGCGCGATACGAGAATTTGATTCATTCCTGACGAACGCCGTTTGGGAGCCGCTCAAGGTTGTCTATCTAAAAACCAGTTGTTGGTCTAAGTAAACTATGAAAACATTTCTACGTTGCGTTTCTTTGAATATAGAATAAGCACCAATCGTTTTTCTAAAATAAATTCCTGATATGAAAAGAAGAAGATTTTTACGGAGTGCATCCATGCTGGCAGGGTCTATGCTAGTCGTACCATCGGTTTTACAGGCTCAAAAAAGAAATAACCAGCTGGTAAGCGTGCTCGGTCCAATAGAACCTAAGGATTTAGGAATCACGCTGATCCACGAACATGTCATGGCAGATTTTATTGGTGCAGCTGAAACAGGTACGCAGCGCTATGATGCTAATCAGGTTGTTGAGAAGGCACTCCCGTATCTTATGGAATTGAAGAAGGCAGGATGCAAAACGTTTATCGATTGTACTCCTATCTATCTAGGCAGGGACGCGAGAATCTTGAAACGCCTCGCCAAGGCCAGCGGATTAAATATATTCACTACGACCGGTTATTATGGCGCCGTGAAACAGAAATTTCTGCCTCCACATGCCTATACGGAAACGTCAGAGCAGCTTGCAGCGCGTTGGATTGAGGAATGGAAAAATGGGATTGACGGCTCCGGAGTTTACCCGGGACTGATCAAAACATCGGTAGATGAAGGTCCTCTTGTTCCTGTATGCAAAAAGATTTTAGCTGCTGTAGCTATCACACATTTACAAACTGGATTAAGTATATCCGCCCATACGGGGAATGGGGAAGCCGCCATGGAACAACTGGACATTCTTCAAAAAGCCGGTGTGCATGCCAACGCTTTCCGGTGGGTGCACGCGCAGTCTGAAAAGGATAAAGCCATTCACCTTCGGGCAGCTAAAATGGGTTCGTGGATTGAGTTTGATGGGATCAATGGATCAGAACCTGCAAACATAAAGGAGCACGTTGAATTTGTGAAGTTCATGAAGGAGAATGGCTTTTTAAACCAGACTTTGATCTCCCAGGATGCTGGTTGGTACTGGGTAGGGGAACCGGATGGAGGTAAATTTCGGGGATACACCGCCATTTTCGAAACGTTCATTCCGGCCTTGAAAGCCCAAGGCTTTACAGACGAAGAAATTAAACAATTGATGGTACACAATCCGAGAGAAAGCTTGATGATACGGATAAGGAAAATTTAAGAGCCATTCGAAACAGCCAAAAATTTGAATGTCGAATGTCGAATAGCGAATGTCGAATGACGAAAGGAATTGCGGCAATTAATAACGATTAACGATTATCTAACTTGTTACGATCGGTTTAGGCCAATGTTGAACATCGAATTCGAATTAGGCAAATACGCCGGCATCCTTCTTGTGCCGATGATTTTAAGAACATAACAACCAACGACCAAGGTTTCGAAACTAAAACTTTGAAAAGTATATAACCTTTTCTATTATTGTACCGTATAGTACAAATAATATGCAAGGACGGGTTAAAGTATTTGAGGAACATGATGTAGTTGACAAGGCCATTAAAATCTTCTGGTCTAATGGTTATGAGGCGTCATCAACCGAAGACTTATTAGCTGGTATGGGGATCGGCAAAGGTAGTTTTTATAACGCTTTTGCCGGAGGTAAAAAGGAATTGTTTGAAAAATCGTTGGAACAATTCAGTGATGAGGCGATAGCTCAGTTTAAAACCATTCTCAGTAAAAGTGATAAACCCACAGATGAGATTCGTTCTTTCTTTACCGGTATAGCTTTCAGTAGTAAAAAGACCCACCAACTGGGTTGTTTTCTTGGTAATACAATAATCGAACTTTCTAACCTCGACAATACCCTGGAAGCCCGGGCGATAAGACTTCTCAAAAAATTAGAAGATCTGTTTTATACGGTAATTAAGGAATCCCAAAAAAACGGTCAGATAAAATCAAAAGCTGATCCTGCATTGCTGGCACATCATTTAATTACGATGTGGAATGGATTAAACATTACCAGGAGAATGTATCCTGACCCCAAGATTTTGAAACCATTGATTGAATTTCAATTGAAAATTATCGACTAGTCCTTTTTATTTATTTTTAATTGTACTAAATGGTACAAAAATAATTGTTACTTCAACATTAATCTTATAAAACTTGTAATTATTGGATCAAATGGATTTGTGGGCTCAAAGCTTGTCACTGAAGCCTCAAATAGAGGGCATACCCTTTCGCTGGTATCCCGTGGGATGGTGATCTCTCTCCCACAAAAAAATAAATGTTCAACCCTTATTTAACCTCTACTATTATGAATTATTTAAAAGTAAAATGCGAAGCCTGTGCCTTTTTTTTGTTATTTATTGTACTGATCGGTACAATAAATACTTATTCTCAAACCAATATATTAAAACCTAAAGACCACATCAACAATCACTTCACCACAGTAAAAGATCCTCAAACAAAGTTCAAAACTATTGAAGTTGATGGCCTGGATATCTTTTATAGAGAAGCCGGGCCTGTCGATGCACCGACAATATTGTTATTGCATGGCTTTCCATCTTCTTCGCATATGTACCGTGATTTGATTTCTTCCCTTTCTTCCAGCTATCATCTTATCGCTCCGGATTATCCTGGGTTCGGCTTAAGCAGTTGCCCTGCGCCAGAAACGTTCAACTATACGTTCGATCATGTGGCTGAGATAATGGATCATTTTATAGATAAACTTAACCTGACATCCTTTAGTTTGTACATGCAGGATTATGGTGGACCAATAGGATTTAGAATTGCGTCGAGGCGCCCTGATCTTATCAAGTCGTTGATTGTTCAAAATGCTAATATGTATATGGAAGGATTAGGCCCCGATATTCAAAAAATTGGCACCTTACAAAAGTCCGGTGATCTAAATGGTTTACATGGGGCGATACAGTATATATTATCTGCGGAAGGAATAAAGGAGCAGTACGTACACGGATCTAAGGATCTTACGAAGATCAATCCTGATGCTTACTTGATGGATAGTTTTTTTATGGAAAGGGTTGGAATCAAGAACATACAATCAATTCTTTTTCAAAACTATCCCACCAATTTTGTTAAATATCCGGAATGGCAAAATTACCTCAGGAATACACAACCTCCTACCCTGATTGTGTGGGGGAAAAACGATAAAATATTTATAGCGCCAGGCGCTGAAGCCTATCAAAGGGATTTACGCGATCCGGAATTGCATTTATTAGACGGAGGACATTTTCTACTGGAAGAGTATTCCCCGCAGGTAGCGGATTTAATAAAAACTTTCCTTTCCAAAAACAATATTCGCTAGTCATGGAAAGCGTCAATCACAACGTGAATAACAACAAGGAGGATCTGGGTAAATTAATCTTACGCCTTTCTACAGGAAGTCTGATGTTGTTCCACGGCGTACACAAGATTATTTTTGGACATGATTTTATCCGCCACCTTCTTGAAACACATGGACTACCAACCTGGCTTGTATATGGTGTACCCATCGGGGAGATTATTTGTCCTTTATTAATTATTACAGGCATATGGACCCGACAGGGTGCATACGTTGTTGCACTTACAATGGCTATGTCCATATTTTTATTTTATGGTCAGAGTGCCTTTTTATTGGATGAACATGGAGGCTTAAATAGCCAGCTTAATTTGCTTTTTCTTTTTTGTTGTATTGCAATTGGTCTTGTTGGACCAGGTAAGTATCATATGCAAAGTATAATCAGGAAAAACAGTAATCAAAAAGTGTCGTCCATCCACACAGTATAGTCTTGGACTCGTCAAAAACAAATGGAAATTCTTTCACAAAAAAGTAGAAGCCTGGGTTAGCGCTCAGGCCTTTCCTTATTCTAAAATCTGAAGTTTTTATTGTCTTCACCCCGGTGAGGCTTTGTACGGAATACGTGCATAACTATCGAAGAGAAGATTCTCCGCTTACCCACAGCGTTATGATAATAGCAGCTGCCATGTCCACCGAAAGCTCGGTAAAAAAACGTGCAAGAGTTTTTGATCATGCTGCGGACGGACGTTTTGGAATAGCTCTTGTATAATGAAAATGGATTAACAAAGCTGAAGGAGATTTTATCAAGGAGGATGTAATTGTCTTTTATAAGAGCCCCAAACCGAACCCAACGGGCCATATTTACTTTCTGAATTTACTTGAATATAAAAAGGATCTTATTACCTTAAGA
>CAZAHL010000459.1:0-4622 GCA_964484845.1 uncultured Chryseolinea sp.
GATTATAAACGCCCAAGCGTCATTCTCTATTAACTTTTAACGATTAACTATTTACTGGTTTGTGGGTAAAAAAATCACGGTGTAGAGTTTTTCTGCAATAATATTTACAACTAAAAAAACGATAAACCCATTTTACTGCCTCCTTGTTTACTTTTACTTTTTCTGACCGGCAACATCCTCGGTTTCTTTTGATGGTACGATATTTTGTAATGGATATGTTATACGATTAATGCATCGACACAAAATATATACTATGAAAAAGCTATTTGTAACAATTGGAAGTATGATGGCAATGAGCGTCTGTTCAATGGCTCAACTGCAAGAACGTGACACCGCGTCTATGAATATTAATGATCGGGGAGGAGTAGAGAAAACCGGTGAAGACGTACAACGAGGCCCTAGAGATGAACAGAACGCAGAGCAAGGTGGGGCTAAAATTCAGCTTGGCGAAAAGGGCACAGGAGTTCAAGCTCAAGAAAGCCCCGAATCAACTGATCAGGAGTTGAAAAATGATGCAGAGGAAATGGAGAAAAATCTGGAAAAAGCAACCATTGATAAGGAAGGTCCTAACGGGGAGAAATTATTTATAGAGCGTGGCAAATATTTTTATTATAACCAAGAAGGAAAGAAAGTAAAAGTGAAAAAATCGGAAGTAAAAGATACGTCGATTGAAGGTAAAAGTGAAACGATCAAAAATAACAAATAAAGTTAGCAGATGAAGCGACGCATTCCTTCATCATTGTCTTATCGGTCGTCACGGTTCCAAGAAACCCACTTGGCCTGGTTGGTAAATTGAATGTTCAACTCTAATATTTAATCATGAAAAAGGTATTCATTATATTATGCAACGCTGTGATGTTATGTTTAGTAACCGTTGCGCAGGCACAGGTTTCAGACACGGCTTCCCTGAACTATAATAATCAAAGCACGGTGAAAGAAGCACACGACCAGGCAGGTCAGGATAACAGTAAGCAAGATGACTCCGAGCAAAATGACTCGAAGGTGGAATCCACCAGCGGAGTAAGAGAAGGGACAATAAGCTCGGAGAAGAACCATGCTCAACAGCTTCCTGAACCGACTGAGGAACAGACAGACCAAGACACAGATGGTAGTGGGCAAAATCCCGGTGTAACGGATAAAGTCGGTCCCAAAGGTGAGCGGTTATTCTTGAAAAAGGGCAACTACTATTACACCGACGAGAAGGGCAAAAAAGTAAAAGTTAAAAAGTCTCAATTAAAAGATAAAGCTGATAAGGATTAACTTATTTGCTTCACAATTGAAGGGCTTCCGGATTTACGGAAGCCTTTTTTTATGTTCAATCTATAATAAGATATAGGAGTAGAATTTTAAACTTTTAGATTTGCAATAACGATTTTACCGACATTCATGAAAAAACAAGGAGTTGTCATTGTATCGAAGGTCATAGTACTAGCGATACTGTTGTTTTTAAACTCCTGTAATTCTAAAACAGTCACGGATACCAATTCCATGACGGACTCCGTCTCAATTGCAAAAGGACAAAAGATATTTTCCGAGAACTGCAGCGCGTGCCACAATTTCAAACAAGATGGCATAGGCCCCCAGCTGGGAGGGTTAACTTCGGTCGTCAAGGCTGATTGGATTAAAAATTTTATCAAAAATCCCAAGGAGATTATTGAGTCCGGAGACGAGCGCGCTCAAAGACTTTTTGAAAAGTATAAGACAATCATGCCATCCTTTGGCCATTATTCAGACGATGAGCTCTTCAACATCATTGCTTTTTTAAGCACAAAAAAGGCACCCGATGCTAAAAAGTTCAAGGACGATCCCAACGCATTAAAGGATCCTATTCCCGAAAAGATTCCCCTGTCAAATTTAGTCTTGGAACTTGAAGAAGTAACGCAAATACCACCTTCCAGCCAGGAGGGACAACTCACCCGAATCTGCAAACTTGATTTCAGGCCCGATACTAAAGCATTGTTTGTTCTTGATTTAAGAGGAAAGCTATATCAGCTGCAGAATAAAGTGCCAAAGCTTTACCTCGACATGGTCAAGGAGAAACCGAAGTTCATCCCGAAGCCCGGACTGGCTACCGGTTTTGGAAGTTTTGCTTTTCACCCGGATTTTCAGAAAAACGGACTCTTGTACACCACACACACTGAAAGTCCCGGCTCTGGCAAAGCTGATTTTGGTTACAATGATTCTATTAAAGTGACGCTGCAATGGGTAGTCTCCGAATGGAAAACGGATCAACCGGATGCATTTCCGTTTAATGGAAAAAGCCGTGAGTTGATGAGGGTAAATATGGTGGGCTCTTTTCACGGACTTCAGGAAATCACTTTTAATCCCCTTTCAAAACCTACTGACAGTGATTATGGCTTATTATATATCGGAATAGGGGATGGGGCGGCTGTTGAACTAGGTTATCCATTCTTAGCGCATAGCCAGGAAAAAATATGGGGAAGTATTATCCGCATTGACCCGGCCGGGAGAAACAGCACTAACGGTCAATATGGAATTCCCGCAAACAATCCGTTTGCTAAGAGCGCTAACGCGAAAACGGCCCGGGAGATCTACGCATACGGTTTTAGAAATCCACACCGAATAACTTGGACAAAGTCGAATCAAATGCTAGCCTCGAACATTGGTCATCATAACATCGAGTCATTAAACATGATCTTGTCCGGCCATGATTACGGATGGCCTATACGGGAAGGAACCTTCGTAATGAATGCGGCCGCAAACATGAATAATATTTTTTCGCTACCTCCGGATGATTCTCTCTACCATATCACCTACCCAATAGCGCAATACGACCATGATGAGGGGAATGCTATTTCCGGCGGGTTTGAATATTGGGGAAAAGCATTGCCCCAGTTGAAAGGGAAATGTTTCTTCGGAGATATTGTTAAGGGCAGGGTATTTTACATTGAAATGAAAGATGTGAAAATTGGAAGTCAGGCACCGATTAAAGAATGTAAAATTTCGTTAAACGGAGTTCCCAAAACGCTGGTTGAACTTACTGGAGCAAATAAAGTCGATATGCGATTTGGAAGAGATCATTTAGGGGAGCTTTATATCTTAACGAAACCTGATGGAAAGGTATATAAACTTGTTGTTGGCAATGGGCGGCGATGACAGTCAGGTGTGAATTTTAATTACTGACGGCAAGATTTCTCTTAAATGACAAGGGCTAAAGAAAAAGGCGTAGAAAAATTGAAGTATAAACTAAACCTAATTCTTATAGCACTGATGTGCTCAACGACTTTGGCTCCATGCGTAATATTTTACTTTAGAGGAGCAGGTGAATTTAGGTGGTTCATTGCATTTATTGGAATTAGCTATTTGGTAAGTCTATTCCCAAAGACATTTTATGACCGATTTCAAATTTCAACGGACTTGAAGGCTTACAAAAGATTGAAAGTAGATGTATTCAAAAAGCTCTCGACAAATGGCGACCTAGCCGACTCAGTTTCCTACAAGGGACCTATTTTGAGGCTCACTTTTTTTGTCGTCATTTTCCCTGCAAAGGCTATCGACGAAAATTATAACAAATCTGTATATTGGGAAGCTTTGTAAGTCAATCGGAAATACCCATGAAAGACATTGAATTATTAATCCCTCATCGAGCTCCGTTTCTTTACGTCGATAAGTTAATCTCGTTCTCCAAAGAAGAGATAATTGGAACCAAAGTATTCGCTGACACAGATCAATTTTTAAGAGGTAGTTTCCCTGAATCCAATTTTGTTCCCGGTGTGATTTTAATTGAGGCATTGGCTCAATGCGGAGGAGCAGGTATTAAAAAACTGGGACTTGCCGATGGATTGTTTGGATTAGCGAATATTGAGAATGCTAATTTTTTCAAAGGTGTTCCCTATGAATCTGAATTTAAAATGGTCGTCAGGAATATTAAAATCGCTGATAAGTACATAAAGCAGACAGGCATCGGCTATTCTGAAAATGAACGTTGTGTAGAATTGACATGGACTTGTATAAAATTTCAATGATTATCGGAATAAAAATGCCAGGCGTTTTGTCCCGGCATTTTATATGGTCCTTTCTTCAGTTGGATATTCCATATCGATGCTTCATTTGGACGTAAGACTTGTCCCTTAATGAAAGCACCTTGCTTGAATGCCAGGAATAAATACCAAGAGGCGACTTATACCCTCTTGGCTATACGTCAAATGGGAATACCCAGGTCCGTTAGCGGATTTCTTTCGCCCTTTCAGGGCTTCTGTTAAAATTGCTATATAACACAGGGCTGTGCCCTGCGTTATTGATAACGCCCTTTCAGGGCCTGGAGGGGCTAAGTTCCAGTCCTTTTTTTATCGTGAAATTGAGACCGGATTACTTATCAAAATACTTGCACATTAGGATCCTTGCACATGTCCTGAAGGGACAAAATCAATAGCGCAGGATGAATTCTTGCGGGATAGATGAAATATCGAACTCCTGACATCCTTTCAGGGCTAAGTTCCAGTCCTTTTTGAGGCCGGATTTACTTATCAAAATACTTGCACATTAGCATCCTTGCGCATGTCCTGAAGGGACAAAATCAATAGCGCAGGATGAAGTCCTGCGCAAAGCTGATAATTGGGCCGTTTTCTCTTATCATAGGTGCAAAATTTTGCCAATGCCTT
>CAZAHL010000460.1:0-4592 GCA_964484845.1 uncultured Chryseolinea sp.
GCTGCAAGTAGGTTGTGCTAAACAACTACACGATACGTGCTGTACACGGAAAATAGCTGTGCAAACAGAAAATAATTGAGCCTCTTAAATAAATCACTGAAACAACTTGTAGCTTGTAGCTTGAGACTTTGATTGATCAGGCACTCGTGACGCGTAGCGCAAAGCTAGGCTGGGCCGCTCATATCTTGCAATACAATACCGATTACCTTTTGTGACTGAATTGATTCAACTAAGTCTTCTGAAGTTGTGGGTACATTTCTGCATTGCTCATCAATTGTTACAGCTTGCAAAGTGTCGTTCAGCTGAATGTCCATCAGTTTAATTAATTCAGATTTCAGCCTTTGATCGCGTATTGGGAAACATACTTCGATCCGCCTGTAAATATTCCGATTCATCCAATCGGCAGAGCCAAGATAAACTTCAGGATCAGTGTTATTTTGAAAAATAAAGACGCGTCCGTGTTCAAGATACCGGTCGACAATTCTTCTCACTGTAATATTTTGACTCATACCCTCTACTCCCGGAACCAGGCAACAAATTCCCCTCACAATCAGTGAAATTTTGACGCCAGCATTAGATGCTTCGTACAATTTCGAAATTAAAATCCGGTCTTCAAGGTTATTAAACTTAATGGTGATTGATGCGGGTAACCCTTGCTTACAATGGTCAGTCTCTCTCTCAATTAATTCTATAAAACGGTTCTGCAAATTAAATTGACCCACCAGCAAATTCGCAAAGATCTGGCCCCCTACATTGATCCTCTTACTCCTTTTTCTTAAAATGCGAAAAAGAATTTCCGCTTCTGACAGAATAAGTTTATTTGAAGTCATTAGAATATGATCGGTATAATATTGAGCAGTATTTTCGTTAAAATTTCCCGTGGAAAGGAGACCATATAATTCGTTACCTTTTCCCACCTTTCTTTTAACTAACGCGAGCTTTGCGTGAACTTTTAACCCAGGAATGCTCTCAATAATTTTTACACCCGCTGCTTTCATTTTCTTTGACCACCTAATATTGTTGGCCTCGTCAAACCTCGCTTTAAGCTCAACGAAAACGACTACTTTTTTACCGTTTTTTGCAGCGCTGATCAATGCATTGACAATGCGGGATTCGCTGGCCACCCGATACAATGTGACATAAATAATGCTAACCGAAGAATCAATGGCCGCTTCATTAAAAAAACGCAGCACTGTTTCATAGCTATGATACGGTGAATGCAGCAAAATATCTTTTGTCGTAATTTCATTAAATAACGACCCAGCATTATCTATTTTGAAATCTATTTTTGGCCAATATTCATAGTGGAAACGAGCGCCTTTTAATGATAGTGTCGATAGATCTTTCAAATTATGATAGACGCCCCCGGGAATAAAGTTTGCACCCTTTAGGTTCAACTTGTTTCTTATTAACAATAAAGTGTCTTCAGGCATTCCAGGTTCATACAAAAATCGAGTGGCCAGGCCAAAATCCCGATGCCTTATTTTCTTCTCTATTTTTTTTGCAAGATTGCCAGTGAATTCATCTTCCAAATCGAGTTCTGCATTTCGTGTAATTTTAAAACTGTGACTGACGGTTTGTTGGACCTTAAAAATGAAAGGCAGATTAAGTTTCACAATATCATCCAAAAAAACAATGTATTCTTTTTGTTGGTATGCTACTGTAAAGAACCTAGGCAAAGCATCTGACGGAATATTCACAACATAAAGCTGTTTTTCGCCATTCGTTTCGTTTATGGTTACAGATAAATAAAGTTTATTGTTCTCCGGATGGAAATCGGTATTTTTTGAAAGTTTAACTATCTGAATAAAGCTTGCAACGGAATGGATAAAGTAATTTCTGAGCTGTTCAAGAATTGGTTCAGGAAACGGTTCGTTATATAAAAGATAAGTCTCATGCCCCCTTAATTCAGGAAGAATTCCATTTTCAATGATATCACCAAAACTCATCAGTTGCTGTAAAATGGTACTATTGATTTTTTCTAATAGTTCTTTGGATTTTTTGATTTCTATTTCACTGGAAAGTTTATTCAGCGCCATAAGCGGTGGCATCCGAACGCGGTAAAACTCGTCAAGATTAGAAGAATATATTGCTAGAAATCGGATTCGCTCCATTAACGGAACGGTTTTTCGGTTTGCTTCTAAAAGCACGCGTTCATTGAAGGAAAGCCAACTAAGGTCCCTATCAAAAAATTGGTGAAGATGGCCAGAGGTTTTACGCGAGGTCTTTTTCATTGCTTGATTCACCAAATCTAAAATTAGAAATAGAATTTATGCTGACCCACAGTGTTTTTTTAACTTAAAAGTTGAGCGGGATAAAATAGTTTTTTTTAGAAGATTTGCCACCACCGATTCCACTCCTCCTTTTAAATAATAATGTCATTGCAAACTCGGAGTTTTCCACTGACTTTTCTTTTCGTTGGGTATAGCCCAATTCAGGATATTTGCAATTTGAGGTGTAAACCAGATAAACAGCAATACGCCACCTATGTTAAAAATCATATGGGCATTGGCAATCTGGCGAGCCACATTATCACTAGTGATTAGAGACGATAGTTCCGCAATTGATTTATAAAATAGTACACCAATAACAACTGATATAATATTGAATGATAAATGAAATACTCCTGCTTTTAAAGCCTCTTTTGAACGACCTATGCTCGCAAACAATGTATCAGCGCAAGTTCCAATTTCGGCACCAAGCATTACCGTTATGCCCACAGCTAACGAGATCATCTTTTGAGACGCCAGTGTAATGACTATTCCCATTGTTGCTGAAGATGACTGAATGATCGCTGTTAATCCTGCGCCTATGAGGACTCCTTTCCAGGGATGCTCAAGGGTTTTAATCCAATCAATAAAATTCTGACTATCCTTAAGCGGTTCGGTAGCCTGACCCATTAAGCCCAAACCAAAAAAGATCAATCCAAATCCAAATAACGTAAGCCCTACATACTTTACCATTTTTTTCTTTTTACTAAAAAAATAGAGCGCAAATCCGACGAGCAACAATACAGATGAATACTCAGCAATTTGAAAGGCAATGATTTGACTTGAAACAGTGGTACCAATGTTTGCTCCCATAATCACACCAATTGAACGCTCGAAGGGAATTAACTTCGCGTTTACGAGTGCAATGATCATAATGATGGTGATAGATGAAGAGTCGAGAACGATTGTAACTAAAATACCAGATAAAACTGCCAGGAAGATATTGCTCGTGAAACGTTCAAGAATCCGTTTCATTTTGTCGCCGGCAATTTTACGCAGACTTATTGAGAGTCTAGTAACACCATACAGAAACAAGGATAGGCCCCCCAGCAAACCGAGGATGATTGGAAAATAATTCATCATACGAATGGAAATGTAAGACCTTAAAACATTTCCCGGTATTAAATAATTATTAAGACAACGAGCGGCGAGGTTTCGAGTTTCGAGTTTAAGGTTTCGAGTTCGCCCGATTTTCAGTAGTAGAACTTTTCAGGCGCATCAACTCGAAACTTTAAACTCGAGACTCGAAAGTGCATCAAGCATGAAGCGCACTTTCTTCAAGTAAGGAGTGCTCGCGGACAAAATCTTCAAATATCTCCTCCACAATCTCAGCAGTAACACTTTTTAAAGGCATCACTGGTCCGACGTATTGTTCAGGATTTCCTGCAACAGAAGTAGCAAGGCGTGAAACTCTTTCTAGCCAATGATGAGGATTAAGCTTAGGTCGCTCGTACCCCAGCATGTCCAAAAAAGGCTCGAGATTAGTTTTAAATAAATTCTTATAATCCTCACGTTGGTAGCTCATCGTATCAAAATTATCATTAATAGTTAGCCTCTGAGATTAAGCTTGTTGGCCCTTCCCTGTGGTTTTCTTGGCTATTTTCCGCGTAGTTTTCTTGACTTTACTTCCTTTAGTTGGTTTTTTCTTTAAAAAATCTTTAAGCTCTTCGGCAAACTTCTTGGAAAAAGTTTTCGAACGCTTTTCCATTTTTTTAGGCGAGGTTGAAATATTGAATTTTAAAAGGACAGTCGCGATAGCTTCTTCTATAGATTGACGAATTTCCTTCTTTGCAATTTTATTCATGTCTTGGAATTTAGGCCGTAAAGGTACACCTTGTTATGACAATGTTAATAAACAGAACAAAAACTTAATATTCACCCTTTGTAAACTCCAAAATGGCAAAATACCGCATGTCTTTGAGCATTCCTGCCACAGGTTTCTGTTATTAGTCAAGATCTTCAAATGTTTTCCCTTTTCCGCTTTTGCCATCTAGATACTTTAATACCTGATCGGCATTTGGCCCCTTTATTTCAATGGCTTTTATAATTTCATCTTCCGAAAGCCACGGAAATTGTTTATGTAAATATTTAAAAGCAAAATCCTCTTTTCGGCTGGGCACCGTAGGGTTTTTAAGGTCGTCAATTTTTTTTACTTTCATTGGATACGCTTTGATGCATTTACTATTTGTCAGAGAAAAGGAGAAATAGGTAGAATTTGTCGCGGAAACTATACATCAAAGCTACAGCTGGTTTATTATATAAGTTTTAACACAGTATTATATAAAATCAATTTTTCGCCTGAAAAAAACGCCTACAAATGAG
>CAZAHL010000461.1:0-4556 GCA_964484845.1 uncultured Chryseolinea sp.
GTTACCGAGACTAAAGAAGGCACGTTTCTGCTCCAGTTCGAAAAAGAATTCGCTTTTAAACACGACTCGCTCATGATGCTGTCACAGGGCTTGCTTCCCAAAACACAGTTCCCTTCCGGTTACACCGTTACAGTACTTGATTGCATGACAGCCAGCATCGTCTATGGTTTTCAGATAAATAATACCTCACCAGACATCCTGGCTTGCGGGGGCAGAAGTCAGCCCTCAGGTTGTTACACAGTTGAATTTGTCTTTCCCGATTTTTATGAGGACGTAGAACAGAAGAACACTGACATCGACCAGCTAACTGAAAAGCTCACATCATTTAAGGTTGATCATCAGGAAGCCAATCCAAAACTTGAAGAAGCTGAAGAACTAAAGTCATTTAAAGATGATCTTCAGCAAGCCAATCCAAAACTTGAAGAGGCTGCAGAACTCAAATCATTTAGTGTTGATCCTCAGGAAACCAATCTAAAACTTGAAGAACCTGCAGAACTCAAATCATTTAAAGTTGATCCTCAGGAAGCCAATCCAAAACTTGAAGAATTCAAAACGACAACATTCGACTATCCATTCATCAGTCTGGTTTGTATCGGCATGCTGGTGTTGTTGGTTGCTGCCCTGTTGATTGGGCGTTTTGGAAAAAGTTTGGTACCGGTGACACTGCAGAATCAAAACCACGCCAAAATAAACGAGTCCGTTCCGGTGTCTGCTTTAGGAAAATTTTTATTTGATGCGAAGGATCAGCGTTTGTTATTGGGGAGTGAGGTGATTAGTCTCACAGAAAAAGAATACAGGATTCTCGAATTGCTTAACAAAAATTTCGGTGAACTGATTCCCCGCGAAACGTTGATGCAAGAAGTCTGGATCAACGAAGGGGTCATCACAGGTCGCAGCCTGGATATGTTTGTATCGAAACTTCGAAAGAAGCTAAGCAGTGATCCTGAACTGAGAATAACGAATGTTCATGGGAAGGGGTATAAGCTGGAAATACCTGGAATACAGATTTTATAAAATTCCTAGCGCTTTTGCGCACTCAGCATCAACACACATTGCAAAGGCCGCACAGGCCAGCCCAAAAGCCAAAGCCTTTTAAAATGTTTCATGCCGCCTTAGCGGTAGCGTGGTACTGCCCCACCCTAGCTAACCCTTGAGAGTGTGGTTCAATTTCCCCGCCTCGAAAAAAGCTTTTTTGGATAGCGCATCACAACGCCAAAGCTATTGCAACATAACGCAATCACATCGCGAATTTCAACCAGTAAACTTTCTGCCTGTGAATCAACTCCTGGAAGATCTGATTTTTTGAACAACTCATCAATGACTCTTTCTTCAGCCTGATCAATCATCCGAGTTGCGTGCCGTTGTAAAGTCAGAGAGAAAATTTTTCATGTTCGTCCATGTCGCTGAGCGATACACTTCAAGGGTTGTCACTGCGAATTTTCGTAGCCTCTTTAACGGAACGAAATAAGATAGCGATGTCCTTGTGACCGAGATGGGGAGGAAATGAGCGAAAGAAAATCAAAGTGAAAATTTCCTTTTCACTCACATCACCTTCTTGAACTTGACCTTTCCGAAAAGTACCATCGTTATTGCCTTCTTGTCTTTCGTATCGAAAACCAATGAAGCTCCATCATCCGGATTGACAAACTCACCTTCTCCAACCGGAAGTACTTTATATCTGTAGCCCCTGTCATTGCCATACAATATCCCCTCCGTTATCTCAAATTTGATCTTCCATTCTTTATCATCAGCACTCAGGTATTCACCTTCCAGAAGTCTCAGATATTCAACAGGGACTTTTTTGATCAGGTCATCTGTCTTGATGCCGTTGTCTTTTAATATTTTGATACCGCCTTCGTTACCCGGATTTAATTTTACAGATTTCTTATAATTTTCGATGGCCTCTGTTTTGTTTCCAAGGGCCATGAGTGCTTCCCCATAACTATCATAAACATTTGATGATTTAGGAAACGCTGTTGTATTGAGTTTAAAAACTGCGGCTGCTTCTTTCGCTTTGCCCGACTGTAGTAATTCGTACCCCGTTCTATTCATTTCCCTTTCATCGAGGTAGTACCCGATAGAATCTTTGATGCCTTTATAATATTCAAGTGCAGCCGGAATCCCCTCTTTCTCTATCCTGTCTCCCAATGAATAAGCAACAGACCTTTTAGGAAGGTTGTAAGATTTATCATAAATGATTGCAGCAATGGCGCTCGTCATTTCATTGAGAGGTGCTCCTCCTGTGTTATTCAATAACACAATGAATGATTTATTCGATGGGATTCGAGTGATCTGTGTATTAAAACCGTTTATCCCGCCTCCATGGCCGATTGTTTCTATTCGTTCTGCCGTGTTACCTAAGGGCATTTCACCTATGCTCCAACCATAACCATAATGGCCCCCGCCTGATGGAATATGTTTGGTGAATAACAGAACCATATTTTCCTTCCGCAGCAGTTGATTGCCATACAATGCCTCATCCCAGAGATACAGATCTTCTACTGTTGAATACAATGCTCCCGCAGCGTGTGGCACTGACATGTCAATAAAATCTGCATTGACATAACGCCTTCCATTTTTTTCATAGCCACTAGCTCTGTTCTTTAACAAAGCTCCATGATGATCATATCCGGTATTATTCATTTTGAGCGGGGTAAAAATATTCTCTTGTAATACCTGCTCGTAAGATTTACCTGTTACTTTTTCAATGATGTAACCCAGTAGTAGATAGCCTGAATTGCTGTAAGCAAACCTTTCTCCGGGTTTGAATTGCAGCGCTGAGTCAGCGGATATATTCACAAGCTGCACCGGACTGTAAGAATTACGCATAACGTCCTTAACGAACCCGGGAAACGAAGTCATATTCGGAATTCCGGAACTGTGTGTGAGCAGGTGATGAATAGTAATTACATCTCCGTTTTTTTTAGGATAGTCAGGAAGATAGATTGAAATGGGCACATCTAATTTCAATTTGCCTTGTTCAACCAATTGCATGATCAACATGGCAGTAAATTGCTTCGTGATGGAACCTAGCCTATGTTTAGTGTCAGGTTGATTTGGAATACTCCATTCCATATCCGCCAATCCAAACCCGTTTTTGTAAATAACTTTGCCTTTTTCAGCGACCAGAACAGATCCATTAAATTTTCCATATTCCGTATATGCACTTATTAGCTTATCGAGTTTATCGACTTTGGCTTGTCCATAAGACACGTTAAAAATAGCTGTTACTATAAAGACTCCAAGGAAAACAGCCTTAGTAATTGTTCTGTAAGATTTACTCATCATTGTTTTAATTTTGTCTTGATATCGTAATAACTTTGGGTTCCAAAATTTTTTTCGGAGCAGGAGGTCTTTTTCAAACCATTAGCTATAGAAGTTATTCCTGATCCTCTTTACCTTTAAAGTCAGTAACGGTATTTCCATCATAACGATACAGGCCGTCAGCGCCAAACCAAATATTTCCTTTGTCATCTTCTAAAATCCCGAAAATCATTGGCTTATTTGTTATTTCGGTTACAGCTGGCTTTTTATTAAACAAGGACTTTTCATCATACCGGGAAAGTACCCAACCTTGGCCATTATCACTTTCTGAACTAGTCCAGATATTGCCCTTTTTATCTTCGATTATATAACCTACAAACTTCTGCGTGAAATTGGTAAATGTACTGCCGTCATAGCGCCAAAGGCCAGCAGGTCCACCCAGCCAAATATTACCTTTTTTATCTTCGATTATCGAACGAACATTATTAAAAGGTTTGCCCTCACGGGTGAAAACGGTAAATGTTTTTCCATCATAAACGTAGGTACTGCCCCTTGTACCAAACCAAAACTTGCCTGTTTTGTCTTCAATAATAGAATTAACTTCATTAGGAGGGCGTGTAAAATCTGGAAAAGTTTTCCCCGTTCTGTCTTCCATCATAAGATCTCCGTTCATCATATAATTTCGAAACGATTTCCCATCGTAACGGCTTGCTCCTCCATTAACACCGAACCAAATATTGCCGGTTTTATCTTCATAAATACAAGTAATCTCATTATTAACAAGCCCGTTCTTGGTTGTGAAATTTTCAAGAGATATCCCATAGTAATAATAAACACCTGAGCCAATAGAGCCGAACCACAAGTTGCCTTTTCTATCTTCTAAAACAGAAAAAAAACGGGCCGAACTCACTTTACTGGTGATATTAGTAAACGATTTTCCATCGTATCGAAAAACACCACCAAATGATGCAATCCAAATATCCCCCTTTCTATCTTGAATGATGGTCCGAATGATATTGTTAGGTCCGTGGGAAGTGATTACCTCTTTGGTTTCGGACTTGGTATTACTTGTTGGTAGTTCAGTTTTGTTTTGTGCGTTACAGAAACTGCAAAAAACAATCAGCAAGGACAAAGCAACGTATTTTATCATTTTTTCTTTCTTCTTCTTACCAAGACCTAGCAAAAGGTAATGTCATATAAAATTCAAGTTGTCTTTTATCTGTTCAACATTTATTTTTTTGCTACGATCTTCATATGGAATTCAATGTCATCCGAAATAGTTTTATCAGCTA
>CAZAHL010000462.1:0-4537 GCA_964484845.1 uncultured Chryseolinea sp.
CTTCAAAAAATCCTTCCAAACCTGTCAAATCATTCGGGCCCTCTGGAGAAAGAGAAAAAGAGGTGGGAATATTTCCTTCCTGGTGAAACAGCAAAGAGACATCGCCTCCAATTTCAATTGCCAGCGGATCGATCATTTCATTTTGAGGAAAAGCTGGATTTAAAAACTCTTCCGGATATCGGTACGGAGCATATTCCCCTTGAAGATAACGTCCCACCCAACCCGATTGAAAGTAATCGTCGTATGATCCGCCCATAAATGTTATATCACGGCCACGAAAGTGAGATCCGTTATTGTTTTTATACGATACTCCCTGTACAACCGCCATACGTCCCTGATCATACAGGGCTTTCATAGCCATCATGTCGGGATGAAGCCCGATGCGAGAACTTTCTTCCAAGGTACTGTCGAGCTCGACATACTTTCGCAAGCTGTTGGCAGCTGGTATAGCGATGTTCGCTCGCCTGCTATAGTATTCATCATACTTTGCCACAGGGATACAACAATTCAACCCATCGTTACCTCCGTGCATTTGGAGAATGATTAACACCCGATCATTCTGGCTCGCCGCCGCCATCCGAGTCAATACATTTTGCCCCATTACCCGCATGGAGATCCCCCCTAGAGAAAAGGGAATGCTCATAGCCAATGGAAGTTTCTTTAAAAAATCTCTTCTCGATTTATTCATAACTTCAAGCGATTAGGATAGTTGATATTCGGGTGATTGCAAGAGCGCACCAAAGAGCCTGTTAAGCCACTCGCGTAATTCTCCGATATCGGTACCTTGGTTCCACGATGTTGTCCAGTATGTTTCCGGGTCTAAATTAACGTCTGTGAGAAAGCGATTTTTAAAATACGCCAATCGCGGGGCTGTCAAACTTGAGCTGTCGTCCGCGGTATCATCGAAAGTCAATGCATCATGATGCGGAAGTAAATAAGTTGCAAGCGCGATCAGGAGGGCTCGTGAGTCTGAAGCGACACCTGCAAAATTGTCGCGTACATATTCATATGTATTTACATTAAATGCCATTCCACCTTGGGAATCAATGAGCCTTCGGATAAAATCGTAACGTTTGGACAATGAATTTGTCGTTATCCAGTAACGATGATAAACGGGATATTGGTGATATGCTTCGTAGCCCGCTACATCGTAAGGATTGTAAAAATTCATCCCCTGATTTACGATGTGATCTAGAATTTCGGCCGTTGCTTCGTAGTACTGATCAGTTTGAGCCGTGATGTCCGGTAATTGAATATTGAAAAAGCGTAAAGTACCCACGACTAGATCGATGGGTGATTTAATAAGACCTCCAAAACTATCGTCGGTTACGCCACCCGCCGCTTCATAGAAATGCTGACTGCGAAGTAAGTTTTCAATGACAGGTTGAATTTTAAAATTATTAGCCGGCGAAATAAAAAATGCTACCATTTGGTCGATGATATTTTCAACAACCAGCGCTTCTTGTTCAGTGTGAGGTGCCCATAAATAAAAGCGATAGATCTTGCGACAAATATTTCGCGCGGTTTCAGGCTGCTCGTAAATTAGATCAATAAGCTTTGTTATTTCATCTAACGCACTTACCTCCGTAGGAACACCCCCCGGCATGAGCAGCGGATCAGGAACTATTGTGTTGCCTGGAAATAATATACTCGTGAATCTATCACTGAATTGCTTTGGTTCGCTTCCATCGTTGTCGTGAGATGATGCATTCGTTGGACTTCCTTTTACTCGTCCTCGAGGTAACGTAGTATCCGGGTCAATGTTTGTAAAATCCTCATCGTAATCCCATCCCGTTAAAATACGTGCGGCAGTTTGCACATCGGACTCCCTATACACACCATAGTCGCCAATATCACCTGAGGTTGCTGGTGGATTTGCATCCAGACCGCGACCTATTGTATAAAGCTCCAAAAGTTCACGTGCATAATTTTCATTAAAACTTCCTTTCACATTCAATGCACCATCCAAGAGTTGAAGCATGGCATTGTCGACACTTACTTTTACAGTAAGGGTTTTAAAATTTAAATCAGGATCCGCGACATTATTGTCAAGGGCGAATTGACGGAACAGTTCATTTTGAAAATACAACGCGCGCGTGTTATTCACTTTCTCCATGATCATTGTGAAATGCGTATGAAGAAATAGAACTACTTTTTCACGGGCCGAATAAGCCAGTGAAGGATTCATCATCTGGCCGATAAACCATCCTAATAAATAGTTACCTAATTTATCGCCTTCGCTGTTGGCATCTGTTATTCCAGTTAACACCCATTCTTGTCCGGTTTTTGGATCGATAGGTAAAACCGGTGCTGGCAACGCCTGACCAAAGAGAAGTGTTGTTGCCTGCGTTGGATTAAGAGCAGCATAGGAATCAATTTGTTGCTTGGTACCTCCGAATGTTGCTCTTCGCAGGAGGTGTGCGGCTCTTTTTATTCCTAACGCACCGTTATATTCGGGTAGTGGCATAGAGTGGAGTGGTTTCTATCAAGGTCAATTAATAACCAAAAATTGATTGTTTCACCCAATAAGAGGATAAAGCGCATTAGAGTCCGTTTTAGCGCTGCTATTTTCCTTTCATTAAGTTTACCTTACATGTGAAATAAGAGTGTTGAAGTGTTGAAGTGCCGAAGTGTTGTGGTGTGAGATGCTGAAATTGAGCATTCATTTATGAGGATTTCATATTGATTTTTCTTGGAGCTATTGTTACACCATCAAGCGTGCACTTACGTAAACACGTAAGCACATAAACACTTAAATACATAAAAGACAACGATGAAAATTATTGAATGTCCTCGTGATGCCATGCAAGGGTTGGATGAATTTATAACAACTGAAAATAAAATTCGATACCTGAATCAACTGATGAGAGTGGGGTTTGATACGATCGATTTCGGAAGTTTTGTATCTGCGAAATCCATTCCTCAAATGCGCGATACAAACGAGGTGGTAAAAAATTTAACCATAGGTGATAGCAAAACCAAATTGTTAGCAATCGTAGCGAATACACGCGGCGCCCTGGAAGCTTGTTGTTATGATGCGATCACGTATCTGGGCTTTCCGCTTTCATTATCAGAAACTTTTCAGCAGCGCAATACGAATAAATCGATAGCCGAAGCCCTCAATACATTAGAAGAAATTAAGAATGCGTGTGTAAAGTCTAATAAGAAATTGGTTACCTACATCAGCATGGGTTTTGGAAATCCATACAGTGACCCATACGATGTTAGCATGGTGCTTGCCTTTGTTGATATTTTAAAAATTCTAGGTTCTGATATTATTTCAGTTGCTGACACAATTGGCGTTGCTACCTCCACAAGTATTCGCGACATGTTTACATCGCTCACCTCTCGCTATCCTACCTTGGAAATTGGTGCCCACCTTCATTCTACTCCAAATACAGCGACGGAAAAGATAGATGCAGCATATCAATCAGGCTGCAAAAGATTTGATGGTGCAATACGCGGGTTTGGCGGATGTCCTATGGCCAAGGATGATCTCGTAGGTAACCTTGCTACCGAAAGTATCCTCGCTTATTTGGAAAATCATAACGTCAAAACGGGCATTCAGAAGCTGGAATTTGAGGAGGCCATGCGAATCGCAGATGAAATATTTCCAAAGCATTGAAAATATTACCTCCGGCCTATTACAGGTCAATTATCCGTTAACTTTGTCTTAAATTTTTAGCTTATGAAATGCTTCCATGTAATCGTTTGTTTAGTGTTTATTTCTTCGTTCGCATTTTCTCAAGGTGCAAAAGAATTAACACAAAAGGGTAGGGAGCTTTACGAGAAGAATGAATTTATGGAAGCTCTTTTAAATTTAAACAAAGCATTAGAGGTGGATCCTAACTTTTCGCCTGCTTATTATTTACGAGGTAACATCAAGGATAATTTTGAAGACAGGCACGGGGCTATGAAAGATTATAATACCTCCTTGGAAAAGAATCCCAAATTTGCTGACGCTTTTTTTGCGCGGGGAAATGTAAAGATGAAGCTGCAGGATTACTATGGTGCCATTGCTGATTATACTTCGGCTATAACAATTAACGAAAACTATATTGAAGCATATTTTAACCGTGGTAAAGCAAAACAATTTTTATTGGCCTACGAAGATGCTATTAATGACTGTTCCAAAATAATCCAAATCAATCCGCGCAATGTGGATGCTTACTATATGCGTGGTATTCTACGCATCAACTTCGGCGATCTTAAAAATGGTTGTCTTGATCTAAGCAAAGCCGGCGAGCTCGGTGATCATAAAGCGTACGAGTCGATCAAAGAAAAATGCAATCAGAAAAATCAGGACAGCGAGAATGGGAGTTGATGTATGTTTAAAGTTCAAGGTTTAATGTTCGAAGTTGCTGTTAAGTAAGGGATCAGGTGCTGATCGGCTCAGAATGCCTTTATAATTTCCATCTCGAATTAATCCAGATGAAAGGTCCAGTTAACATTTAGTGTCATGTTAAGCGAATTCTGATGTGCTTAAAGCTATGAGCTTCGAGGCATGAGCTTTGAGACAATCGCTCGAAACTCGCGG
>CAZAHL010000463.1:0-4520 GCA_964484845.1 uncultured Chryseolinea sp.
CGTGGTGTCCTGATCAGCAGCAGTTACCATAAGTTCGCGTGCATCGTCCATGGCTTTGGTTTCAGCCATAATCAATTCCGCTTGCTCCATATACTGCCTGGCTATCTCCTTAGGATCTTGCTGACTGTAAACCGGGTTAAAAAAAGGTAATAATAAAGTTAAAAAAATCAGTACTCTTTGGATACTGTTCATTGTTTAAAAAATTTAACAATAAAGTTATACTAAAAATATGCACAATATTGTGACAAGTTATGAAAATCCAGGGATTTTGATATTTAATAACGAATCATAAGGCACACGATTCTTACATTCTTAGTATTTTGGCCTTCAATCATTACTTTAACATGAAGATAACGACCGCAGAATTTATCAGTAGCTATGCCGATGTAGCAAAATGCCCGGTTCCAGACAAACCAGAGTTTGCCTTTATCGGCAGATCTAACGTTGGAAAATCGTCCTTAATTAACATGCTCACCAACTCCAGGAAGCTGGCAAAAACTTCGGTAACGCCCGGAAAAACTCAAACCATTAACCACTTTTTAATCAATGGCTCCTGGTATTTAGTAGACCTTCCAGGATACGGTTACGCTAGTGTTAGCAAGAGCACCCGCGCGGGTTTCGGTCAAATGATTGAAAATTATGTACTGAAACGCGAATCTCTTTCATGCTTATTTATACTAATCGATGCCCGATTACCCCCTCAGGCGAATGATCTGGACTTTATACAGTGGGTTGGAAGCAAAAACATTCCGCTGGCTTTGCTCTTTACTAAGATCGACAAATTAAAACTCAACGAACTCCAGAAAAATCTCAAGCAGTATGAAGCCAAATTATTAACTCAATGGGAGGAATTACCGACCATCGTTATTACTTCTTCCGTAAAAAAAAATGGCAGGGAAGAAATATTGGAGATAATTAGCGAAGCGATCAAAGAAGGCAAGAAATAAATTATCATTCCCTCCAATTTACTTGAATACAGGCGTTGGATTTTTGAGCGCAATTGATTTAGCTTTGCCCGCTCATTAAAAATGAAATCATGACTCTAGCAGAAATAGCATCCATTACCGGTAAAGGCGGACTTTATAAAGTAGTTGCGCCGACTAAGTCCGGAGTTATTTTGGAATCATTGGATGAATCTAAAACTAAAATGGTAGCAACAACGAGTCATCGTCTGTCATTGCTTCATGAAATTTCAATTTATACCACCACGAAAGAGGGGACAGTGAGTCTGGAGGCAATTCTAAAAAAAATACACACAGATTTTCAAAATGATCTGGGTGTTGATGGAAATTCTGACGCCAGCGAATTAAAAGCATTTATGAAAGCTGTTCTTCCCGAGTACGACGAAAGCCGGGTGTACGTGTCAGACATTAAAAAACTGATCCGGTGGTACGACATCATTTTGAAATATGTTCCTGGGTTATTCGCAGAATCTTCGGAATCAAAAGCAGAATCTTCGGAATCAAAAAAAGAAGAGGCTAACTCGTAAAAAGAGGTTAAAAATCAAGCTGAGTTCGGTCTAAAACTCTCTGCTTTCTCTACCATTTTTCTGGAACCGACAAAAAAGGCGGTGCGTTGATGTAGCTCCTTCATTTCTATATCCAGTATGCGATGAATTCCATCCGATGCTTTTCCTCCGGCTTGTTCAGCGATAAAAGCCAACGCATTGCACTCGTACATCAATCTCAATTTTCCTTTTGGATCTTTGTCAGTAGCAGGATAAATATAGATGCCACCCTTGAGCATGTTCCTGTGGAAGTCAGCAACGAGGGAGCCAATATAACGTGCGGTATAATTTTGGTCTTTACAATATTGAATATAATCCTTCATGGATGGTGAAAAGGAATTCGAAGAACCTTCGTTAACGGAGTAAACTTTTCCATCCTCAGGCATTTTCAGATCGGGATGTGATAAGAAGTACTCGCCAAGAGAAGGTTCATAGGTAAATCCATTCACTCCATGTCCCGTGGTGTAGACCATCATGGTGGATGAGCCGTATAAAACATAGCCGGCCGCAACTTGCTCAAAACCCTTCTGCAAAATGTCAACGGTTTGAATAGGTGTTCCAGCTTGCGATTTCCTTCTGTAAATAGAAAAGATCGTTCCAATGGAAACGTTTACGTCAATGTTGGAAGATCCATCCAACGGATCGATCGCAATAACATACTTACCATCGTTATTTAAATCGACGAAAGATTCGGACTCTTCTGATATGAGCGCGCAAACTTCGCCGCCTTTCGCAAGCGCCCGGGTAAACCGAATGTTGGCGAGTACATCGAGCTTTTGCTGATTATCTCCTGCCATATTTTGGGTACCCATCGAGCCCATAATATCAATCAGTCCTGCTTTGTTAACTTCCCGGTTAACTACCTTGGAAGCCAACGCAATATCGCGAAGCAACTGGGAAAGTTCGCCACTGGCGTACTGGAATTGAACTTGATTGTTTTTAATAAAGCGATCTAAAGTTAACCCTATGGAATGGGCGATCCGTGAAGATTCAATACTTGCTGCATTAGCTTTATTGACTGATCTTTGCATTCTTTTAAAATTGATACAAGTTAATTTGAAAACAATTGACTACACCATACATGAAGGTTTTTAAATTCGGTGGAGCATCTCTAAAAAATGCTCAGGGGGTTCAGCAGGTTGCTTCCATAATTTTGTCACATGGATCAGATAAGCTTTTAGTGGTCGTTTCTGCAATGGGGAAAACCACGAACGCCCTGGAGCAGATCTTAAAACTTGCGGTATCTAAAAAAGATCATCGTGCGCCGTTACAAGAATTAAAACAGTATCACTATTCTATTATAGAATCGCTATTCGAAAATACCTCCATCGTACAACGGGAAGTAGATTCCTATTTTTTGAGGCTTGAGTCAGAACTCGAAAAACCGAATGTCTATGATCAAGTGTATGATCAGGTCGTTTCCCTGGGAGAATTGATATCATCCGTTATACTCCACCATTATCTTCTATCTAAGAACATTGCAAGTTATTGGCACGATGCCCGGGCATCCATCTGCACCGACAAAAGTTTTCGGGAAGGGAAAGTGGATTGGATAAAAACCACGGGATGTATAGAAGCGCTAATTCCGGTTTTAAAAAAAAACACGATCGTTACACAAGGCTTCATCGGCCGCACGGATGATGGTGCTACAACCACCCTGGGTCGTGAAGGATCTGATTTCTCCGCAGCCATTTTTGCTTCTTGTTTGAATGCGGAGTCCGTTGTTATTTGGAAAGATGTGCCGGGTGTGATGAATGCGGATCCTAAACGTCTGCCCACGGCGACAGTCTTCGAAGAGCTTCCATTTAAAGAAGCTGCGGAAATGACATACTATGGAGCCAACGTCATTCATCCTAAAACGATAAAACCGTTAGCCAACAAACAGATTCCATTGTATGTGAAAAATTTTACGGATCCTTCTTTGCCAGGCACAAAGATTCACGAATGTAGGGTGGACAATTTGCCACCTCTGATAGTCTTTAAAGAAAATCAATGCCTGATCTCCTGTAAAGTAACGGATTATACTTTCATCTCGGAGCAACAGCTAAGCATCATATTTCATGCGCTGTCTGAACTCGATATCCGCCTGAATTTGATGCAGAACTCTGCGATTTCCTTTTCCTTTTGCGTCGACTTTTGGGAGAGTAAAGTTGCCATGCTAATCGAAACGCTTCAACAAAATTTCGAGGTGTTTTACAATACAGGCCTCACGTTAATTACTGTAAAAAATTACGATCAGGTTACTTTTGAAACTTATCGTAAAAAGAAAGGTGTGCTTATGGAGCAATCGTCACGGAGTACTCTACAAGTTTTAGTGAAGGGACAATAGCGTTCTTTCAACATTTGCCTTTCATTTTTAAAAGCAGTAAATTCAGGGTATGAAAAAGATGTTATCGAAATGGATTCTAATAGAACTGTCCGTAGGGGTTATCCTCATGATTCTATTCGTTTTAAATATTATATAGGAATCTGAAGCCGCATCTGGCATAATCGTCATTCAAGGAAATTAAACGCCGAATGTCGAACACCGAACAAGGAATGTCGAAGGAGTGCGCTTTACCTCTTGCGTATGCAGTAAATTTGTTTGTGCGATTCTATTATGACGTGGGAGAATTCAGGTTTCTAATATGATCAATAATTCCAGCATGTTTCAGCCGGGTAGAGAAGCCGATATTTGAAAAGGACTGGTTTGACTCAAGTGCAGGTCTTTGCTTGTGTAGTCTCAGAGCTGGGGATGCCTTCGCGGGAAGGGCAGCGATGTTTAACAAATTCGTAGGCTCAGCATGACGGTGTAAGCCGCTCGGCATTACCGATCCGCAGCTTCGAGATTGGCAATTTCGAATAGCCGAAATTTTGAGCGGATCCTATTACGACGTGGAAGAATTCAGGTTCTAATATGATCAATAATTCCAGCATGTTTCAGCCGGGTAGAGAAGCCGATATTTGAAAAGGACTGGTTTGACTCAAGTGCAGGTCTTTGCTTGTGTAGTCTCAGAGCTGGGGATGCCTTCGC
>CAZAHL010000464.1:0-4507 GCA_964484845.1 uncultured Chryseolinea sp.
CCAGGCCTTTTTGTTTTGCCAGCGCTGCCAGTTCAGGCACGTCCGACACAAATTCGTGTAAACCGTTCACGAGGTTTAAATTGTTTTCCAACGCTTCTTTTAATAAAGAACGAAGTGAATCAGGAAGTACGCCGCCCTTTGTGGCCACTCCGATAATACAGTGCGTTGGTTTTTGCGCTGCGGTTTTTACAAACTCGGTGACGTTAGCGTATATCGGGATGTTTCGCTTTTTCCCGTCCAGCACCTCTCCGGCATCCTTTCCGGGATGTTGTTCATCGATAACACCAATAATATTAAAACGATCGGTTCCGCGAATTAAACCATGTGCAGTCTTGGCGCTGTTTGTATCCAGGTATCCACCTGTGATAACTATTGCATTACTTTTCTCCATGCTTTTTTGAAGGCCGAAAAATACGGGTAATAAAATGAGTTTTCAAAAGAGAAGCGTAGAGATAAAAAATTTAATAATGTCGCTTTTGAAGCAAGCTGTAATTATTTAGCCAATGTATTGAATAGGAATATTAACTCTCCCTATAGTGGGCGCCACATTATTGGTTATTTTAGGTTTGAGGTTGCCATTCGAAACAACAGTATAAAAAAGTAAAATGAATTTGAAATCGATTGATGGCTTGAATTTTGAGTAAATTTGATTAAAACCCCGGCAGTAATGAAAGCATTCATTTTTATGATGGTTTTAAGTTCAGGTTCGCTCTTGTGCCAAGGGCAATCCATTGTAGGCCGCTGGCAACTCGTAAAACAGAGCAATTGTGTCGAAAGCGAATTAGGCGAAGACGGCGAGGAAGCTGAAGAATTGGTAGAAGATATGAAGGGTATGTCGGGTGCGGAGCCCCAGATTATACAGTTTAAAGACAACAATACGGGCGAGGAGAATACCAAGATCATCAATAAACGCAAGTCTTATAACTCAAAATCCTTCCTTTATCGGTATAGTGAAGGATCGCTTTACATCCTGGATAAGAAATCCAGAACAATCATCGATGGCTTTACCGTCGAGAAGCTGGAGGGCGATTCGCTTATTATTTCCAATGTCTCGCGCGCCTGCGATACGAAAGTATTCGTGCGATTGAAATAGCGAGCTGAGGTACGAAGTACGAGGTACAAAGTACGACCTCGGAGATCTGCATTCGTACCTCGTTCCTTGTACCTTGTACCTTGTACTTCGTCTCTCTACCTTTGCAGTATGGTGGAGACTATTCCTAAACGCGATATCCGTAAACTCAAGCAGGACGAGCTGACAGAATTCTTTGTGCAGCACGGGGAAAAGCCGTTTCGGGCGAAACAGGTGTATGAATGGTTGTGGAACAAATCTGCGAAGAATTTTGACCAAATGACCAACCTTTCCGTGGGTCTTCGGGATATGTTGAAGGAACACTTTACCATCAATCACATTAAGGTGGATCACATGCAGCGCAGTGCCGATGGCACGATTAAAAACGCCGTTACCTTATTTGATGGAATGATCGTGGAATCGGTACTTATCCCCACTGAAAAGCGGATCACAGCGTGTGTTTCCTCTCAGGTTGGATGCAGCTTAGCCTGTAAATTTTGCGCTACGGCCCGGCTAAAACGTCAGCGGAATCTTAGTCCGGATGAGATATACGACCAGGTTGTAGCTATAAAGGAACAGGCAGAGCTATTCTTTAACCGGCCACTTACAAACATTGTGTTTATGGGAATGGGTGAACCTCTTTTAAATTATGGCAACGTCATTTCAGCGATCGATAAAATTACCGCGCAAAAGGGGCTAAACATGGCATCCAAACGCATTACCGTTTCAACGGTAGGCATTGCAAAAATGATTGTAAAGATGGCAGATGATGGAGTAAAGTTTAATCTCGCGGTTTCTTTGCATTCGGCTCTGGACAAAACGCGTTCTTCGATTATGCCGATCAACGATACCAATCCATTGGATGAATTGGCAGATTCCTTGCGCTATTGGTTTGATAAAACGAAGCGAAAAGTGACGTACGAATATGTGGTATGGAAAAACATAAATGATACCGAGGAGCATGCTAAAGCCTTGCTTAAGTTTTGCAAGATCATTCCTTCGAAAGTAAA
Organism: uncultured Chryseolinea sp.; assembly: GCA_964484845.1. Taxonomy (GTDB): domain Bacteria; phylum Bacteroidota; class Bacteroidia; order Cytophagales; family Cyclobacteriaceae; genus Chryseolinea. The sequence continues at coordinate 2,080 of CAZAHL010000464.1, forward strand.
CCTCATCGAATATAACCCGATTGATGATGGTGATTTCCAGCAAGCCTCCGAATCATCGTTAAATATGTATATGGATTTGCTTGAGCGTAATGGTATCACCACACGCATCCGTAAGAGCCGGGGAAAAGATATTGACGCAGCCTGTGGCCAGCTGGCCAATAAAACTTAATCTTTACTTGACGCATCTACCTGTAAACCTGGTGTCTTAATGTTATCAAAGAACATTCAGAAAAAATTCTCATTCCTCGCTCTTATTCTGATGTTGGCACTCTCTGGATTTGCGCAGAAGAAGACTCATGGAATTGTCGTGGATTCTTTAACATTAGGCGCTCTGCAGGGTGTTCATGTGCGGATTAAAAATAACGACCGGGGTACTTCAACAAATGCAAAAGGCGAATTTTATATCAACACAACAGCGGCGGATACGCTCCTTTTAAGCCGTGTTGGGTATCTTGACCTTTCAATACCTCTTTTATTTGAAGAGCAGGACATTTTAATCAGAATGAAAGAACGCGTCCGGTATTTGAAAGAAATTACCATTAGCAGTACACGGCTTAATCCGAGTGAGATAACGCGCAGCGTTCGAACGGCGCCTAGAAAAATGTCAACTGCGGATGCCTTTTCGTCACCGTGGGATTATTTTACAAAGGGAGAAAAGGACAAACGAAAAACAGTGAAGCTGATCAATGAGAACAACAGGATAAGAACGTATGTGGAAGTAATTAATGATCAGGTTTTACGTGAGGATATTATGGAAGAGCTCGGACTTTCCGAAACGGAATATTATGCGACGCTGGCAGAATTTAACAAGCAAAGCAAAGGGGACCTGTTGTACTCTACAGACAGATATGAGATCATTGAATCTTTAAAATATTTTTTTCGCGGAATGAGGAGGTAGGATAAATCAATCTAGAGTCATGTCAACACGGTTTTGACGTATTTGAAACCAGCTTTGAGCTAGGAGCTTTGAGCTTTGAGAAACTGCTCATAGCTCGTGGCTTCGGAAACACGACATTATTGAGTTGATACGACACTAGTTCTTTAGTTAAGGCGACAATTTCTGCATATACTCGTTGTCGATTAGCTTTCACTTAAATACGAAAACCCTTCTCGCAAAAGAGAAGGGTTGAGTCAAATGGGCTCCTGACTAGGACTCTGTTATTCCAACTATTAACGGTTAACTATTAACGGATAACGATTCACGGATAACAATCAACTATTCCCATTTTTACTAGCCACACAAGTATGCTCAATTTGAACGCCGCTATCTATAGTATAATTAAAATTAAGCGTGTTACCATTTAACGACCCAAGGCCAGAAACAATTATTGTCATTTTGTTTCCTTTAAAGGTCTGTGCTGGAATTGTAAACGCATTTCCTTTGATAGAAGCTTTTACGGGAACGTACATGATCTTTCCGAAGTTGCTGATTTCTAATCCGCCATCTTTTCCTTTGCTGATGGTTATGTCGTAATTTTTTATTTGACCATCGTTATAAGTATCAACGACAGTATATGTTCCAATTACCTTTGCTGCATCGGCACTGAAATCTTCATCGTCGTCGCTGCAACTGCTTAATGTGATCAGCGCAAAGATCAATGGTGTGAGATACTGATTGAAAAGTAGGTTAGCGGAAAAAGAAAGAGTTAATTTTTTTACAAAGAGTGGTAACGTTTTCATGATTTTTTTTTGTTTAAAAGTGTTTAATAAGTTGAACTAGAATTATTTTTTACGAGCTATACAGGTACCTGTGTATTTAAGATCACCGGTGGTGGTGTACGTAAAGTTTAGCACGTTACCACTGACAGTTCCTGATCCAGATACTTCAATTGTCTTGTTGTTTTGACCGTGAAATGTTTGTGATTCAATTGTCAATTTGTTGCCCTCAAGCTTGGCTTTAACAGGCACTTTGAATAAATCAGCAAAATTTGAAAGGTTAAGCTCTCCGTTAGTTGCGTCGGCAACGGTCATGTCGTATTTATAAGTATAACCGCTGACACTGTTCAAATCTTCCACGGCATAGGAGCCGAAAAAAGAAGGGACTTGATCGTCATCATCACTACAGCTGCTTGCGAGCAAGGTGACTGCAACGAAGATCACATACATTAGGAGTTCTGAAAAAGTGACTTTTTTTACCGAGATGTTTTCAATTTGAGTTTTCATTTTTTTATTGTTTTGAATTAATATTTTGTTGTGTTGATTAGGACGCAAAACTGATCCAATGGATGCCGGAATCGCTAACACAGTTGAGACAAGGATTAATACAAATGGGACAAAGGGCTTAATTGGGCTGGAAAGAGGGTTTTGGTTCGAGGTTCGAGGTCTGAGGTTCAAGGTTTTAGAAGCTGCAACCTTGTTAGAGCTGTAACCTTTTTTAGAAACTGCAACTTTAAACCTTAGACTTTGAACCTGAAACAAGGTTCTGGTT
>CAZAHL010000465.1:0-4497 GCA_964484845.1 uncultured Chryseolinea sp.
GTGGAATGCAATGATTGGCTGGGTATGTGGTGATGTTTGTATTTGGAAACCGTCTGAAAAAACGCCGCTATGCAGTGTGGCTTGCCAACTTATAACGACCGAAGTTTTTGGGAATAACGGGGTCCCCGAAGGTGTTTCTTGTATCGCTAATGGTGATTACAACATTGGCCAACTGATGGCAAAAAATGAAGGCATAGCATTAATTTCTGCGACAGGTTCGGTGCGTATGGGTAGGGCCGTTGCAAAATCCGTAAGCGAACGGCTTGGGCGCACATTGCTAGAGTTAGGAGGAAACAATGCAATTATCATAAGCGAACATGCAAACCTTGACATGGCAATAATCGGAGCCGTGTTTGGTGCAGTAGGGACGGCGGGTCAACGCTGTACGTCAACGCGGAGGCTAATTGTTCAGGAAGGGGTCTATGAAGAAATCAAAGACCGATTGAAAAATGCCTATGCACAATTAAGGATAGGAAACCCGCTCGACAAGAATAACCATGTAGGGCCACTCATTGATAAGCAGGCTGTTAAAACGTACGAACAAGCCCTGAAGAAAATAAAAAACGAAGGCGGTCAGTTTGTTGTAAAGGGCGGGGTTCTACAGGGCAAGGGTTATGAATCAGGATGTTATGTAAAACCTGCGATAGTGGAAGTCGAAAATGAATTTAATATTGTTCAGCAGGAAACATTTGCGCCTATTCTTTATTTAATCAAATACAAAACCGTAGATGAAGCCATCGAAAAACAAAATGGTGTGAAGCAAGGGCTATCTTCCTCCATTATGACAACTAATATGCAAGAGATGGAGCGATTCCTGTCGACTGCTGGTTCAGACTGTGGTATCGCTAATGTAAACATCGGTACATCGGGAGCGGAGATTGGGGGAGCATTTGGTGGTGAAAAAGAAACGGGAGGTGGACGTGAATCGGGATCGGATTCGTGGAAGGTTTATATGCGAAGGCAGACTAACACCATTAACTATGGGAATAGCCTTCCTTTGGCACAAGGGATAAAATTTGATATTTAGCAAGTTTGCAATTCAGCATCAAAGGGTTATTTTTATACAGCATTCAATAAAAAAAAACTATGGCCGCAAAAAAATATCACACCGTTATGCTCATTGATGATAATGAGATTGATAACCTTATAAACCAAAAGATGATTGAAGCGGCTTCCATTGCTGAGAACATCTACACACACACTGGGGCTAAAAGTGCTATTGAATTTCTGAAGAACATGGAGAAGCTGGAAGTAGCAGATAGAGTATTACCCGATGTGATTTTCCTCGACATTGACATGCCATTGATGGATGGGTTTCAATTTTTGGACGAATTTGAGAAACTTACGAACGTTGCAAAGAAAAAATGTAAGATCGTTATGCTGACATCCTCCATTAATCCACAGGATTTTAACCGATCAAAGAAGTACGAAAATGTCCGACTTTTCCTTAACAAACCGTTGTCGCACGACAGTATCGTGAAATTGGAAGTCTAAAACTCAGTGAGTAGTTCTACAAACTTTTCGTCTAGTTTGATCAATTTGGTGGGCGCGAAATAGCTAACACTAATAGTATTTAAACGCGGAATAACCGCATTGATCTTCTTTGCTTTTTCTTTTTTCGCTTCGCTGGTAGCGATCTTTAGTATTTTAAGAAAGAGCTGAATATTCTCACAACTATCTTTTTCGGATAACCGGATTTGTCGCTGAATACTGTTTGAAAGTTGATTAAATAATTCGAAATCACGCATCAGAGTATACTGCAAGGCCAGTAACGACTTGATTTCCAATTGAGCGTAAGGATATTTTTTTAAGCTTACCTCGTTGAGCAACCCATTGATCAGCTTTGCTGCTTCTTCAAATTTTCCGACATAATAACAAGAGATTGCACGGTAAACTACATAAATGATATGCTTGGGTATGTCCATCATATCGATCTCGTAATCGAGAAAAATAGCTTCATTTTCCGGATACAATTCTGCTTCCGTACCAGTTCTAAGATGTCGTTCAATTTTGGAAATCAAGAATTGAGTAGGGAAGGTAAAGGTTGAATAGTTGACCAGTAAATTGCCGCAGGCATCGTTGACCTCTTCAAAATACTTCTCAGCCTGACGGTACACTTTATAGTGATTGTAATACTCTAGTTTCAGAAACTCAAAGACCAGGTTCATGTGATAGTAAATTGAGTCGAGATGATAGCTCTCAAATATTTTCTGAACCTTATCAAAAATATCTTCGATCGACTCGCCGTCCTGGTGCATGTTGTCGTCAACCTCTACAAATAGCCGGTGAAAGATGTACATACAACTTTGATACACGTACAAGCGATGAGATTCATACAATTTTGCGACATTTTGCATCTCTTTCATCAGCAAACTGAGCCCTAAACGCTCAACATCACCCCCGTTCAACATAAAGTCGCCGTACTTCTTAAAGTAATCGGCTAATAAATCTTCCGCCTTATCGACCGCTAACATATAAGCGACATGCCTGTTATACAGCTGAGAGTATTGAAAGTAATCCGGTGAGTTTATATTGAGTTTCTTGAGCGATTTGTAAATAACGGTTAGCTCGTTGGCCAGGTCATAATCAAGAAGCTCTTTTTCAAGTTTCTTCAACGTGGCTACAGAAATAGCTTTCTTTTTGGTGAACAACACTTCGTTGATGTTGGCGACTTTACGCAATACATCGGTACGGGGACTTTCCAACTGGCCCATGAGATACTCTTCAATCTTGAGGTTCAACCTGGATCGGAGAGTATAATAAGCATTCGCATTGACATCGAGTTCTGTCATAATCTTGTTATCAGAAAGCTGACGCTCACGAAGAGATTTTAACAGGTATGCCGATTTCTCAGCATTGCTTTCTATGAGGGAATCATAGATCGCCTTGAAGTCTTTTTCGGAAAGTTGTTTAATAATATTTTTAAGCTTTGCCATGCGTAACGATTTAACAATGTGAAAATTTACAAAATTTATTACATCATACAACAGTCTTAACGATAGTTAAGGCTTAAATCTTAATTTCAAGTTTGTAGTTTTGCCAAGGGATGAAAGGTCTACAGTTGGTTTCAAAGATAGTATTAATTTATGGCGCGTTGTTATTCCACCTTTCCGCGTTGGGGCAGTCACCTGATCTTGCACTGAACAATATTCAAAAGAAAAAATGGGATCGTGCCTACGCCCTCCTGACCAAAGCGCTAGTCAAAGATAGCCTCAGCGTTACGGCAAAGTATGTATTAGCTCAATATTTCTTTTCAACAGACAACCCCGCCTTTCATCTCGACTCCGCCTATTGCTATGCGTTGGGCGCCATTACGGACTTCAACCGGTCAAACACGAAACAACGTGAGCGATTACGAAGATCCCGTATAGATTCAACTTACCTGACAACGCTCCGTAAAGACATTGATAGCGTTGCCTTTCTGCGTGCCAAGATATTAAATACCGAGACGTCATTGGCGGAATTTATTCTGCGGTTCCCTCTTTCATCAGACCTTGACCTTGCTATTGAAATGCGGGACAGTGCTGCCTATGCCGATGCAGTTAAGACCAATACGCATGATGGTTTTCGGCATTTGATGAGTAAATATCCTGAGTCGAAGCAAATAAAACGGGCTACGGAGAATTATGAACGCCTTTTGTTTGAGGATAAGACCTTCGATAAGACATTGACGAGCTACAAAACTTTCTTGAGAAATTATTCCGCGACCCCGTATAAACCTCTGATCGAACAGGTACTATTTGAATACCAAACAGCCTCTGGCGAACGGGAAAAATTTGCCGATTTTATCGATGAATATCCTGACAACATTTTTACAAAAAAGGCGACAGATATTTTATTCCACCTCATCTCGGAAGTCGATCGCAAAGGAAAATGGGATGTGTATTTCACGGGTGACTCACTTCAAGCCGCAATGGATTTGGAGCATAATTTTCTAGTCCCTTTTTTGCACGGTGGAAAATTTGGATTTATGGATAAGGATGGTAGTGAGGTGATGACAGCCCAAATAGACAGTGTCGATTATACGTATCTGTGCGGAAATATTTCGGAGGATGTGATATCGTTGCCTGACAAATTGGTTTCTCGAAAAGGTGCTTTGATCTGGCAAGGAAAAGTCATCAGTGTGGATGACTTAGGGCTTGGATTTTTGCTTATTGAAGAGGAAGGCTGTCGGTTTGTTATTCATAAAAGCGGATTTCGTATTTCCCAATCGTGTGTTGACAATGCGAAAATTTTAAGCGGTAAATTAATAGCGCTGGAAAAAACAGGACGCTGGTCCCTATGGACGCTCGGCGGTAGAAAATTGATAGAGGAAATAGACCAGGTATTTTCGATTAAAGATGTTGTCATATTAAAACACCAGGATAAATTTCAACTGGTCACGGTCCGTGAACTAACGACATTGCCAATCGAGTTTGACCTTCGTGATCGACCGGAATTCGATGAAGTGAAGTCGCTGCCGAATGATCTCGTCTTGGTAAAAATTGGAAATGATTA
>CAZAHL010000466.1:0-4482 GCA_964484845.1 uncultured Chryseolinea sp.
GATATGCAGATGCTGAGCCATTCCTTGAAAAAGCGTTAAAAATTAGGGAAGTATCCCTCGGTAAAAATCATCCGCATTTTGCGCAATCTCAGGAAGATCTCGCTATTCTTCACTGGAAAAAAAATGCTTGGGAAAAAGCGTTGCCCCTTTACCAGGAAGTAATGAACAAATCCCTGGAATTCATCAACCAGTATTTTCCTCCCATGAGCGAAGCGGAAAAAACCAAATACTGGGATGTGCTTTCTCCTCGTTTTCAGAGGTTCTATAATTTTGCCATCGAAGCCAGCACGCTAAATCCCGCTGTAATTCAGGATTTATATGACTATCAAATTGCAACAAAAGCATTGTTGTTGAATTCAACGAACAAAGTAAAGCAAGCTATTTTCTCAAGTAAGGATAAAGCGTTGATCAAAGACTACGTTGCCTGGCTTGATCAAAAGGAAACGCTGGCCCGGTTGTATGCTTATTCAAAAGAGGAGTTGAAAATACAGGAGGTCAACCTTGATTCCATGGAGCGTGCAGCCAATACGATGGAGCGTAAACTTTCGACGACGTCTGCTGCATTTTCTGCCGGGTATTCCTCGAAAAAAATTGACTTCAAGGAAATCAAAAATTTATTGAACGACACTGAAGCCGTTGTTGAAATTATTCACGTTAGAAAATTTGACCAGGCCTTTACAAAAGATTCGAAGTATGCGGCATTGATCCTTACAAAGGGTAATGAAATGCCAAAGTTGGTTGTGATGGAAAACGGTGAACAACTTGATACGCGCTATTCTAAATTTTACCGCAATGCCATTCAACAACGAATAGAGGACGAGTATTCATACGACCAATACTGGGCTACCATTGAACCAGCACTCGCGGGGAAGAAAGTAATTTATATTTCTCCGGACGGCACATACAATCAGTTGAACTTAAATACGCTCAAAAAACCAGGGGCCGATTATGTGATTAACCGGTATGATCTTGTAATCATTGGGAATTCAAAAGACCTGATCGCCTTAAAAGCAAAAAAAGCAAAAGTCTTGAAAAAGAACGCCACATTGCTTGGCTTCCCGGATTACGGTCCTGGTGAGATCGTGGTTTTACCCGGAACAAAAGTTGAACTCGACGGTGTTTCCAAAGTTTTGAAAGCTTCGGGATACCAGGTAAAACAGTTTATGCAAAAGACGGCCACTGAAACAAACTTGAAATCCATTAAAGGCCCTACGCTGATGCACATCGCTACACACGGGTATTTTTTACAAGATGTAGAAAGTAAAGGTTCCGCGTTTGGGATTTCACTTGAAAATGCTAACGATAATCCATTGCTGCGTTCGGGGCTGATGCTAGCCGGTGCCGGTACTACCGCCAGCGGAAAGCGGATGCCTAACCTGGAAAGTAATGACAATGGAATCCTCACAGCCTATGAAGCGATGAACTTAAATCTGGACGGAACGGATCTTATTATTTTAAGTGCCTGTGAAACCGGACTAGGAGATATAAAGGCTGGCGAAGGTGTCTACGGACTTCAGCGCGCATTTTTAGTAGCGGGTGCCGACGCTCTGATCATGAGTTTATGGAAAGTGGATGATGCAGCGACTCAACAATTAATGCAGAACTTCTATTCGAGCTGGATAAAATTAGGGAATAAGCAAAAGGCCTTTAAACAAGCTCAATTGCAACTTATGACTAAGTATAAGGAACCTTACTATTGGGGTGCTTTTGTAATGATGGGGATGTGATTGGGTCATTGTAAGTGGCACACCTTGTGGCAAGGAAAAAATTGGGTTATGATGGGGTGTGTTCGATGTGAGATTTCAGGTTTGAAGTTTGAAGTTCCAGGTTACCAAATTGAACACCGAATATCGAACACCGAACAAGGAATGATGAAGTGTCGGTCTTAACGGGCAGTTCCAGATTCAATGTTTTCAAATTGCCGCGAATTGTTGAAGTACAAACGCCTTGGGCTCGAGCATACTTCATCATTCGATATTCGGTGTTCCTTGTTCGACATTCAAGACAAATGTCTTGTTACCAAACATTGAAGTTCGAGGTTTGAAGTTTCGGGCTGCCTTATTTGCACGTTGCATTAATGTAACGGACCTTCTATGCCTTTTGCCGAGACCATTTCTTGACCGTCATTGTAGTTACAACCAGATGCGTTTATATTTTACTTCAGTCATTCTCTCGTTAGCCTTCCTTACAAATGCTCAAAAAAAGGACGGAGCTTATACTTGGTATAAAGGCAATACCCATACACATTCATACTGGAGTGACGGCGACGATTTTCCTGAAATGATTATGGAGTGGTATAAAAGCCATCAGTACGACTTCATTTGCCTGTCCGATCACAACACCTTGGCGCAAGGTGAAAAATGGAAGCTAATTCCTGCATTTCCGTCTCATGAAAAAAGATTTTTCGAATACCTAAAAAAGTATGGTGAAAACTGGGTGACGTATAAAAAAGATTCGGTCAACCGAATCACTGTCAAACTTAAAACGTATGACGAGTACAGACCGCTATTTGAAGAAAAAGGAAAATTTCTCATGATGCAGGCAGAAGAAATCTCCGCCAGTTATGAAAAAAAAACTATTCACATCGGCGCAATAAATGTTAAAGAAGTGATAGTTCCTCAGGGAGGAAACAGCGTTAGCGAAGTGATGCAAAATAATCTGAATGCTGTTTATGAGCAAAGAAGAAGAACATCACAAGATATGTTTGCGCATATCAATCATCCTAATTTCATGTGGGCTGTAACCCTTGAGGACATGTTGAATTTGAACGGTGAACGTTTCTTTGAGGTTTACAACGGACATCCCCTGGTACATAATTATGGAGATTCCTTAAGGCCCGGTACCGAGGAAATGTGGGATAAATTGGTGCTGGATTGTTTTCACAAAAACAAGCCGTTGATCTATGGGTTGGCCACCGATGATGCTCATAATTATTTAAGCTATAGTACCCGGGAAAGTAATCCCGGGCGCGGTTATGTAATGGTGAAGGCAAAAGAATTGACCGCATCATCCATTATTGATGCGATGGAAAAAGGAGATTTTTACTCTTCATCAGGCGTAGAATTGAAAGAAATACGTTTTACGAAATCAACGTTAACTATTAAAGTAAAACCACAACGTGGAGTCAGTTACACCATCCAATTCTTAGGTGCTAAGCAAAACGGTGTCAATCCAGTTTTGTTATTGCAGGTTAAAGGAGATAAAGCTCATTATACTTTTAAGCCAGAGGACATTTATTTAAGGGCTAAGATAATTTCTACACGTTATAAGGAAAATCCGTTTCAGGAAGGGGATTTTGAAACAGCATGGACCCAACCCATCCTAAATAAAAACATTGCCGATTAAAAAAACTGATTTTCTAAATCCATTTATAGCTCGTATCCTTGAATTACTGTCTTATACACTATGAAATTTAATAAATTAGGAAAGTCGGATGTAAAGGTAACTCCAATTGCGTTCGGAGCCTGGGCGATCGGTGGATGGATGTGGGGAGGTGCGGAAGAGCAGGAAGCTATTAAGGCTATTCATGCTTCGTTGGATGCCGGGATTACAACCATTGATACAGCGCCAATCTACGGTTTTGGAAAAAGTGAAGAGCTTGTAGGCCAAGCGTTGAAAGGTATCGCTCGTGACAAGTATCAGATACTTACCAAGTATGGTATGGAATGGCTTGAACCTAAGGGTGAATTCTTTTTTGATTCGGTAGACAACAACGGAAAGCCAATCAAGATCTACAAATATGCGGGAAAGGAACGTGTGATGCAGGAATGTGAAGACAGTTTGAAAAGATTAAAAACAGATTATATCGATCTTCTCCAAATTCACTGGGCGGATACTACAACGCCGATCAGCGAAACCATGGAAGCGGTAGCCAAATTAATTGAGCAGGGGAAAGTACGAGCCGCCGGAGTTTGTAACTATAATGCTCAACAGGTTGAAGAAGCATTAAAGACCGTAAACATTGTCTCGAATCAGGTGCCGTATAGCATGATACACCGTGAGGTTGAAAAGGAGCTAGTTCCCCAGGCACTTTCAAAAGGGATGAGCATCATTCCCTATAGTCCGTTACAACGTGGATTGCTGACGGGTAAAATAAAAAGGGATCATAAATTTAATTCCGGAGATACACGCGAGGGAAATGCCTACTATAAGCCCGAAAATATTGACCGGACAAATAAATTCCTCGAAAAAATTAAACCTGTCGCTGACGGTTATGGCGTTACATTATCCCAGCTGGTTATCAACTGGACGACGCGTCAACCGGCTATGGATTGTGTGTTGGTTGGAGCACGCAACGAAATACAGGTGCGGGAAAACGTAAAGTCACTATCCTTTAAATTAACAGACGAAGAAATACAATCAATACGCAACTCTGCGGAAGAACTAAAGCTAGTGAAATAGATGTGCAATGACCTTACTCAGATCTCAACCTGTCAAGGTTCAACAACTCGAAACTCTAAACTAAAAACTCGGAACTCTTCA
>CAZAHL010000467.1:0-4443 GCA_964484845.1 uncultured Chryseolinea sp.
TCCGACTCAAGCATGGCTTCCATCATTTTCTGTTGGTAAACCAACTCCAGCTGTTGTCTCTTTAGCTGCTCCTGGATCATTTTTTTTTGATAGAACACAACAAATAGGATAATGAAGCCCGCTAATACCAACATTGCAACCGTAGCTAAGGAAAATATAAGGGTGAATTGGGTTACGCCTCCTTCCATTTGTGCAAAATAAAAAAAGTAGGCTGTGTATGCTCGGTTTCGGTAGAGTTTCTTTAATAGAATACTCTTTTAAAGGTTTTTTCCGTTAAGGCTATGAATTAACTTTTTGAAATTCGAAGGCTCCATGCAATGAACAATCAAGTTTTAGTCAATTGCTTTACCCTCAAAAACTTAAAATCATAATACAATCCAATCAACACAATGAAATGTTCTATGATGCTAAGGATATTATGAAAACTCCAATAGATGAGCAGATCGTTTTTTAAAACATTTACCAGGTAGGATGTAAATGAAAATAAGAAAAAGACACCCGAATGAAAAATTAACAAAGCAGAATTAAACCAAAACATCGGTAGGTGATGCACATACAGAGAAGGCAAATCACGCATTAAAATATAAAAGTAAAGAAGGCAATAGATGATAAGGATCGCTGAATAAAAAATGTTCGTATACGAGTTTACATCTAATTTTTGAATGAAGAAAAGGTTAGTGAAAGCAAATGCAATAAAAATCACAGCACTTAAAATAAACCATCTGACGGGAATCGTGCGAAGGCTTATGTAATATACTCTTGATATGAGAACAAAACTTACTATTGAAAAAGCTGGGTACGAAGTATTTACAAATTTCAGCAAAGTAAACTTGTGAAAAACTAGTGTTGTTACGTTGGCAAGAAAACTTGCTAAAAAAACCAGCCCAATCAGCCTGATCACTCGATCCCGAGATTTATATTTAACCAAACATAAAATGGCTACGATCGCTGATAGGGCTGTTTGAGTATGGGCTAACGTTATGAATTTTTCGATTGTCATTAACTAGTCCTATTTACCACAGTAAGGAGGACACGGGTATCCTCCATCAAAGGCGACTACACCATCGCCTACTTTAGAAGCAGCATCGTCGTCTGCCCATATTAGAGTTCCATCTTCTGCTGTAGGCACCAAAACTAATTGGACGGTGTCTTTCCCCACCGCTTCGTTGTGCTTCAGTCCAAGAAAAAAAGTAATTCCTGCACTTCCCTCTATGCTCAAAATTTTCGTCAAAACATCTCTGCCGTAAAAAAGCGACCTGGTGTCTCTCGCTTTGTCCTTACGTATCTCATTCTCATACTTTTCAATCCACTCCATTGCTTCTTTTTTGGAAACTTTGCCTCCAACATTAGGTTTAAAATCATTTGCCATAGTTTGTTAATTTAAGGTTAAAACATGTATGAAAGTATTGAAAAAAAATTTATCAAATTTTTGGGTCGCAACATCGGCTACTATCTTTGACTTTTAACGAATGAAAAAATGCAACAAAAATCCTTCTCCAAACTTACGCAAAGCGTTCACAGTGGTTCTCCCGGCGACACACAATTTAAGGGCGTCGTAACGCCGATATTTCCTTCGTCCGCTTATGACTACGAAGATGTGCCTGCCTCGCTTTATCCACGCTACTTCAATACTCCAAATCAAAAGGCTGTTGTCGAAAAGCTAGCTGCTCTTGAAAATGCGAAGGATGGGCTTGTCTTTAGTTCAGGTATGGCCGCTATGTTAACGTCCATCTTTGCCTTAATGAAAAAAAATGATCATGCAATTTTTCCAATTGACTTATATGGGGGCACTTATCATGCTGTTGTGAACGAATTCCCAAGATTCGGTATGGAATATTCAATGGTGGATTGCGCCGTTCCGGAAAACTTTGAAAAAGCAATTCGAAAAGAAACCAAGCTCATTTACATTGAAACTCCATCCAACCCTACTTTAAAAATTACCGATCTCGACGCTATTGCTGGTATTGCAAAAAAACATAACATAACTACCATAATAGATAACACGTTTGCTTCGCCCGTTAATCAAAATCCAATCGATCACGGCATTGACATTGTCGCCCATAGTGGTACTAAATATATTGGAGGGCATAACGACTTCTGTTGTGGCGTCGTACTAACTTCGCAAGAGCTTACTAAAACAATACTGGGAAGCGCGCTTCATTTTGGAGGATCTCTTGACGCTCATACATGCTGGCTAGTCGAAAGAAGTTTAAAAACGATTGTTTTACGAGTCAGGCAACAAAACAAAAGTGCCTTGGCAATTGCGCAATCTCTTAAGAATGATTCGCGGATTAGCAAAGTTTATTATCCCGGATTATCCGATCATCCGGGACATACTATAGCAAAGGTGCAAATGCCCGGAGGATTTGGCGGAATGTTATCTTTCGAAGTAAAAGGTGATGCTGGCAAATTCGTACGTAAACTTCTTTTAATAAAAAGAGCTGGGAGTTTGGGTGGCGTTGAGTCAACGATAACTTCACCTGCAAAAGCGTCTCACGCCAAATTAACTGCATCCGAACGAGCGGCGATGGGAGTAACCGACAATCTGTTACGACTTTCGGTTGGGATTGAAGAAACCGAAGATCTACTGGTGGATATTAACCAGGCTCTCGATTAAATTTCAGACAAGTTTTTCCTTTCAGTTTTTAAATTGGTTACTCGGTAACATTATCCTATGGAGATTAAAGATAAAAATCGATGTCCCTGGTGCTTGAAATTTGATCAATACATTGAGTACCACGACAAGGAATGGGGAATTCCCGTACATGATGACAGAACGCATTTTGAATTCTTAATACTCGAAGGCGCCCAAGCAGGGCTAAGCTGGTCCATGATTTTGAAAAAGCGCGATGGATACCGAAAAGCATTCGCCGGCTTTGATCCTGTCAAAGTCAGTCGATTCACCGAAGCACGGATTGAAAAAATTCTGCAAGATCCAGGTATCGTGCGAAATAAACTGAAGGTGAATGCAACTGTAAACAATGCGAAGCGATTTTTAGAAGTCCAGAAAGAGTTTGGTTCTTTCGATACTTACATCTGGTCCTTTGTGAACAACAAGCCGATAATTAATAAAAGGAAATTCATTAGCGAAATACCAGCTACAACGAAAGAGTCAGATGCGCTGAGCAAAGATTTGATTAAACGCGGTTTTAAATTCGTTGGCAGTACAGTGATGTATGCTCATATGCAAGCGTGTGGATTGGTGAACGACCATTTGATCGATTGCTGGAAATACAAACAGATCAAGAGCAAATAATTGTTTTAACAGCTATTTTTCCCATCATTTCTTAGTCATCGAAAGGATTACAACTTTTTTAGGTAGATAAATATTCCATATGCCTTCCACTTTCACAGCACCGTCTGGCAATGGAGTAACCATGGGATGTGAGTATAACAACGAATCATACGCAGTTGGATCGCCAGTTGTATGCAGCTTTTGAATATTATCCTGCGTTGACCCTGTCTCAGCTCCTAATACATACGCTTCTATGAGCTGATTTTCAACTGCAAGCGCATTGGAAGCTCCGGGGATTGTCAATCCAATTTTTACATGGTATTCGCGCGCTACCGAATCAACCTTTGCAGAATCAAATTTCAACTTTTCAATCACGCCGTATATTGTCCTGCCAAACTCTAAAGAACTCGTTACTATTTCGGCATCGCTTAGCCTCACGATTTTTCGGTCTTCGACTCCTTCGTTCAGTTTTTTGCGCTGCTCATCCGACAACGAGCCGCCACATCCCAGAAATAAAATTATAACTACGAGAAAAAGTTTTTCCTTCATAAACAAAGGTCTATGCCTGGCCCTGAAATTCCTAATAAAAATGATCCCGTGAAGGCTATGCTCCCCACGACTATAGACTTTTTATTAACTTTGTCGGTCATTTTTAAATATGGTCGAAAAATTAGAAGAATTAAAGCTTCGATTTGAGGAGATAGGTCAACTTCTTATGCAACCTGAAACTGTCAGGGACATGAAGAAGTACTCCCAGCTTAATAAGGAATACAAAGATCTGGAGAAGATTGTTGTCAAATACAATCAATTTATGGATGCGCGCAACCATCTTCAACAAGCTAAAGAAGTGTTGCAGAAGGAGAAGGATGAGGAAATGCGTGAAATGGCTAAAATGGAGATTGATGAACTGGAGCCAAAAATTGAAAAGTTAGATACGGTTCTGAAAGAACTTCTAATTCCAAAAGATCCCAATGATGATAAAAATGTAATGCTGGAGATCCGGGCAGGGACGGGCGGCGATGAGGCCGCTATTTTTGCAGGAGACCTTTGGCGAATGTATCAACGTTTTTGCGAGCGCAAAGGGCTAAAAATGTCTGTGCTCGACGTGACAGAGGGAACTGCCGGCGGCTACAAGGAAGTCATTTGCAGCGTCAGCGGCGAAGCTGTTTATGGTTTATTGAAATTTGAATCCGGAGTCCATCGCGTTC
>CAZAHL010000468.1:0-4440 GCA_964484845.1 uncultured Chryseolinea sp.
AGCTTCTGGATTAGCAACCTAATTTTATCTTTGGCCTGGCAAGGGCATGTGCGGATAAAATTCAGTTGCGTTTCCAGAAGCGCGGCCCACGGCCGAGGAGACCAGGCCTTTGGAATTACGGACAAACTAACTAAAAGGTACTGCCTTACGATTGTAGGTTGGCTGCACTTTCTGAATGTCCAGGAACTTTCAATAGAGCGTCAATCTAAAATCGTAAATCATCTGCTGTACAATCTTGCTAATTTATCCGCGCTTCGCCCGTCAACAGTTAATGTTGTACTTAATTCCAATGTCTATGAAAAATTATAAGTTTATTGAATAAATTTACTTTAGCCTAAACATATAACATTGGGCGGACATGAAAGTGCAAGACTCCGGCATTGCCAAAACATCCCAGCGCCTTCGCATTCTGTATCATGCACTTTTTTGGATAGGGCTGTATATTCTTGATGTCGTCATATTTGGTTTTGGTTACGAGGATTTTGATCGCTTTGTAACGTTAGCATTAGCTGAAGTTCCTCCCCAAGTTTTGCTGGCCTATACCGTGATGTATTGGATCATACCTCAATATGTTGCAAGGAAACGCCTTTTCGAATCGATCCTCTTCCTGGTCATTGCTTTTATAATTTGTGGATTCATCGGACATTTGTTGTTCATTTCCTTTTCTATTTATCCGAGTGATGTCACAGCCTGGAGCGTTCCCAAAATATTTCTCCGCGGTTTTTATTCTTTTTTACACGCCAGTATAGCCATAGCCATCAAGCTTGTGAAGCTTTGGTATGAAAATCAAAGACGTGTTTCTGAAATGGAAAAGAATAAATTAGAATCCGAGTTGAAAATGTTGAAGGATCAGATTAATCCACACTTCATGTTCAACACTCTTAATAATCTGTATGGATTGATCGGGAAAAACCCTATACATGCGCAAGAATCAGTTTTGGGTCTTTCGCGGATTTTACATTATATGCTACATGAAAGCAATCATGAACGAATCAGGCTTCAGGAGGAAATACGATGTATTCACGATTACATAGAACTTGAAAAATTGCGTTACCCAGGTAATCTCTCAATATCACTAAACATCCAGGATAAAATTGAGGACCTCTCTATTGCTCCCTTAACGATCTTCCCGTTCATAGAAAATAGTTTTAAGCACGGTGCTTCCGAAATGATTAAAGACGCGTGGATTAATATCGACTTCTCTACTTTCAAAAATTCATTCGTTTTTAAAATTGAGAATAGCAAGGGCCCGAAGTTTACAAACCCCGACGGGCACGGGCTTGGGTTGAATAATGTTAAAAGACGTCTTGAACTTATTTATGGAACAGATCATACCTTGCAGGTTATTGATAGCGAGGAAAGTTTTCTGGTCGTCTTAAAGATCGCCCAGACGCGGATGAAAAAAATGGAAAGTAAACATGAAATTGAAATGTCTTATAGTAGAAGATGAGCCAATAGCCCAAGAGATCCTGAAATCGTATATTGATAAAACTGATTTTCTTGAAGTGACGGCACAGTTGAATAATGCTATTGAAGCTTTTAGTTTTATTCAGAACAATCCAATTTCGCTTTTATTTTTGGATATCAAGATGCCCCAAATGAGTGGGATAGAATTATTAAAAGCATTATCTCATAAACCAAAAGTGATTATTACTTCGGCTTATCGGGATTATGCCATCGATGCTTTCGATCTTGATGTCGTGGATTACCTTCTTAAACCCTTTTCGTTTGAACGATTCCTGAAAGCCGTTAGCAAAGGGATGAATGAAGCAATTGGAATAAAGGGTGGTGACAGTTCTGTGAAAAATTTTCAGAAGGAAAAACCCTTTATTTTTGTGAAAGGAAATAAACAATTGCAAAAGATTTACATCGACGATATTATATACATAGAAAGTCAACGAGACTATTTGAAATTTAAATTAGTTGAGGGTCAGGAAATCATAACCCGGCAAACCATCGGATACTATGAACAATTTCTTCCCGCTCAATTATTTATTAGAATCCATAGATCATTTATTGTTGCTGTTGACAAAATTAAAACTGCTGAAACTACCCGGTTACTAACAGGCAATACATACCTTCCTATCGGCAGGAACTATAAAGCCAGTGTATTGGATTTCTTAAGAAACATAAGTTCACAAAGTGATTCAAGTCAGACGACGTAGCAAACCTGCTTATTCCTGACGCCTGTCGCGTGTTAGATTCATATATCATACGTTTCCTGCTGTGTGTCGCACGGGCTATCTTTTATGTCAACCAAATGCTAAATTTTATTGCGCCAGTTTTTTTACTACTGGCTAGATTTAATCATTTAATATATGACATCGATCCTTGCAACTGCAGAAATTGAGGAACTCGAAGCGCAGGAAAATCACAAAATATTCTCCAGTTATGATACATGGAACGGCTTTAAAATAGAACATTGCTTACGTCCTCCTATGTCTTTTTCGCGTAGCAATTTAAGCCACCATGTTGTTTGGTTTAATATCGGACCACCGCTTCCCATTAAATGGAAATCGAATAGCAAATGGACGGAGGGACTATGTGAGACGGGTAACGTGATAGGATTATTATCGAACACAGAAAATGAAGAAATTCAATGTTGTAACTCTTGTAATTCCCTCGAACTCTATTTTGATGCAAATTTCATTGACAAACTTCTCGAAAAAGAAAACTTTCGGTTTCGTGAGCAACGGAACTTGCGTGATCCTTTTCTCCAAGACATCGCTATGAAACTTTATCAAGGTTGCCATTCAGGTAACGGAATTGAAAAAATGTACGGGGAGAGTTTGTCCATCGCAGGCGCAATTCATCTCGCCACTCATTACCCAATTAATGATAAACGAATATTTGCTCCGAAGGGGAAACTTTCATCACATCAACTTAGGCAGGTTATTGACTATGTAAGGTCGAGCATTCATACTGTCATCAGCCTGGACAGTCTCGCGTCAACAATTCACTTAAGCATCTTTCACTTTTCAAGGCTTTTTAAGAACACATTAGGTGTTAGTCCTTATCAATATGTGCTTCTTTTAAAAATTGAATATGCCAAAGGGTTGATTAAACAGAAACAACCTATCGGAGACATAGCCTATAAATTAGGGTTTACGGATAGTGCTCACTTTTGCAATGCATTTAAAAAGATCACAGGCCAATCACCTTTGCAGCTCTTCACGATCCGATATTAACATCAATGTTACACGGCTTGCTGTGAATTTCGCTTGTTATAATATCGATAAGTTAACAGCGAGATAGGCAGACCGACCATCAGCATTAAAATGGAGGCACCAATTAACGCGCTTTTGAAATTAAATGGAGCTTGTGGTATTTTACTCATAGGTATCACAATCTGATTCATAACGATCCATATAAAAATGCCGTATAGCAAACCCGTGACATACGGATTTTTTCTTAGGATATTAACGGCAGGATACATGAAGAAAAATATAACAGTCCAGGCTGACGCAATGAAGTAATGAAAAAATACACCCCACAATGCCATACCCACGCCACCGGAAAAAGCTTCTGCTCCAAATACGCCACAGGCTATAAATTGAAACAATTTGAGAGGGTCCGCCTGGTAGATTACAATAGCCGCCAGAGCATCGAGCGTGCCTGCTACTAAAAAAATAATGAGGATTTTTTTAGCGGCACCTTCAGACATCACTCGAGTGTGGGAAGTAAGTTTATGTTCCATGCTTTTCTTTCCAATTTCCAATGTCGCAACGGGTAAAAATTGTAAAAAACTGCTCAATGCCTGAACTCAAGAATATTTACAAAGGAACTATCTAACGTTTTTAACAACTGGTCCAATTTAGCATCGCTATATTCGATGGACGGATGCAATTGGAACAAGATCGATCCAAGTTTATCGTCGAGCCCTTTACCTACTGTGGAGTAAAGCTCCTGAATTTCACGCGATACATTGTTGAATTTTTTGTAATGTGTTATAAGCCTCAGTGCCTTAACTGTGAACCTGAAGTCATCATGACTTCTTTTATACCATGCCCGTAAATCGGGAATGCGCGGAAAACGATAAAATGTTACGTTTAGTTCAACTGTATTAAACGACTCGCAATAAAATTCAAACCACTTCCTTTGGGGGAGGCCTTATGGATAAAACTTTCTTTCCACCCTTTATAATAAAATCCAGAGCACCCAATCCACCATTTTCTCATGGTGAAGGTGCGCCCTAATTTTATGCCAGTAGAAGTTTAAGCGAATTCAGATTAAACGGTGGTTAAGGGCAATGTCGTTTAGTTAAGGCCGTCGGTCTAGATACTTTTTGGATCTTTCAGGAAAAGTTACAAGCCGCAATCCGTAGGCTTCAAGTCCGAAATGTGCGGGCGTGGTAATTTCGGAAATGATCCCAATTATTAGTTTCATTCAGTACTGCTTTTTTCTCTTCCAGCTTCTGGATTAGCAACATAATTTTATCTT
>CAZAHL010000469.1:0-4415 GCA_964484845.1 uncultured Chryseolinea sp.
ACAACAGTGAGTGAAACTCCACAGTTTCCCGTTATTTCGGATGAAGAATTACTTTCCAAAGTTCAACAGCAAACATTCAAATACTTCTGGGAGTTTGCTCATCCCGTCAGTGGTCTGGCAAGGGAAAGAGATACGTCCGGAGATATTGTGACCAGCGGTGGTTCAGGCTTTGGCATCATGGCTCTGGTTGTTGGTATCGAGCGAGATTTTATTTCACGAACAGAAGGCGTTCAGCGAATGAATAAGATCGTTACTTTTTTGGAAAAGGCTGATCGGTTTCACGGCGCCTGGTCGCATTGGATTGACGGAAGCACCGGGGATGTAGTTCCCTTTAGCACGATAGACAACGGTGGTGACCTGGTTGAAACTTCATTCCTGGTTCAAGGTCTGCTTACCTTTCGACAATACTTAAATGCCTCCGATACAGCTGGAAATAATCTGATCAACCGTATCACTACGCTTTGGGAGGGAGTTGAATGGGATTGGTATCGAAAAAATAATGAGAATGTTTTATACTGGCATTGGTCTCCAAACTATGGATGGCAACTTAACTTTGCCATGTATGGATACTTCGAGCAGCAGATCACTTATTTCCTGGCGTCAGCTTCCCCTACGCACAGCATACCTAAAATTGTTTACTCAAATGGTTATGGAAAAAACGGAGCCATCGTAAAGAACAATACCTTTTATAGCTATAAGCTTCCGCTCGAAAGTCCAAGTCCGCTTTTCTGGGTTCATTATTCCTACCTCGGATTAAATCCACACTTCACTGATGGCTACGCAAATTACTGGGAGCAGAACGTAAATGCTTCCCTAATAAATCAGGCCTATTGTATCGAAAACCCTAAAAATTTTGTAGGGTACGGTGAGGATTGCTGGGGATTAACCTCAAGTGATGATCAGAACGGCTATGACGCCCATTCACCAACCAATGATAAAGGGGTGATCACACCCACTGCGGCGTTATCCTCTTTCCCTTATACACCGGATGAGTCGATGAAAGCTCTGAAATTCTTTTACTATTCTTTGGGAGACAGGCTCTGGGGTGAATATGGATTTTACGATGCTTTCAATCTGACGGAAGGATGGACCGCTACCTCCTACCTGGCCATCGATCAAGGGCCCATCATTATCATGATCGAGAACCACAGGACGGGTTTGCTTTGGGATCTGTTCATGTCGGCACCTGAAGTTCAGCAAGGAATAACAACACTGGGATTTACTTATTAAAACTATGGTAACACGATTCTTTAGGTCATTCGTTCTTCTCCTGATCGTCATCTCTTGCGTTACGCAAAAGTCTGCGAGTATAAAGCAGGCTACAACTTCGATCAGTGATGACTCTCTCTTCACCCTTGTTCAATATAATACGTTCCAATATTTTTGGGATGGAGCAGAACCCACCTCGGGTGCAGCACGAGAACGCTTTCATGCTGATAATATATATCCCGAGAATGACAAGCACGTTATTACTTCTGGAGGTACTGGATTTGGTGTAATGGCTATTCTCGTGGCAATCGAACGGGGATTCATAACGCGTCAAGCAGGTTACGAACGCTTAAATAAACTGGTGAACTGGTTGGAAAAAGCCGATCGTTTTCATGGCGTGTGGCCACATTGGCTAAATGGCGAAACAGGAGAAGTAAAACCGTTTAGTCCCGACGATGATGGCGGTGATTTAGTCGAGACGTCCTATTTGATTCAAGGATTATTATGTGTGCGTCAATATTTCAAGGAGGGAAATGCAGAAGAGAAAGCATTGGCTGGAAAAATTGATACACTCTGGAAGGAAGTAGAATTCGACTGGCACCAGAATGGTAAGAATGTTTTGTACTGGCATTGGTCACCAAAGAATCAATGGAAAATGAATTTTCCGGTAGAGGGATACAATGAATGTCTTATTATGTACGTGCTGGCAGCCGGATCACCAACGCATACCATACCTGCAGAAGCATACCACGAAGGCTGGGCACGGAAAGGTGGAATGAAGAATGATCCAGCGCACAAGCAATACGGGTACCATCTTAGCTTGCGCCATAACGGTGCACAACAATTCGGCGGACCTTTATTCTGGTCACATTATTCCTTCCTGGGGTTGAATCCAAAGGGGCTAAAAGATCAATATGCCGATTACTGGGAACACAACCGAAATCACACCTTGATCGACAGGCAATACTGTATCGAGAATCCAAAAAATTATAAAGGGTATAGTGAAGCTTGTTGGGGCCTGACTGCAAGCTACTCGATGAACGGTTATGCAGCCCATAGCCCCAACGAAGATCTGGGAGTAATATCACCAACGGCTGCCCTATCTTCTTATCCTTATACTCCAGAGGAATCAAAAAAAGCCCTGCGATTTTTTTATGATAATCTTGGTAATAAAATCTTAGGCAACTATGGGTTTTACGATGCTTTTAGCATCCATACCAATTGGTATCCCACCCGCTACCTGGCTATTGACCAGGGGCCTATGATTGTAATGATGGAGAATCATCGAAGCGGTCTGTTGTGGAACCTCTTTATGAGTTGTCCGGAAGTAAAAGATGGATTGAAAAAACTTGGATTTGAAAGTCCGGGCATGTGATAACGTGAAATGTTAAAAGTTAATCGTGGAAATGCCCTTCATAGTCAACGATTTCTAGTAAAACGGAACCGCTATCTCATGCTTGACTTAGCACTAGTACTATAGAACACACATTTTTAGAACTTATATGATGAAGCTGTCGTCACGCTGGACTTGTCAATTCCAAATCGCTATTAGTACTGCGATGACTTTTGCATTTTTTGTACTCTACCCAAATGTCATTGATGCCCAGTCGAACCAAATGAGCACGTATTGCAATCCGCTCAACATCGACTATACCTACATGATTTATAATGCGCATCAGGATATTTCATATCGTTCGGGCGCAGATCCTGCAGTAGTAAAATTCAGGGGCGAATACTATATGTTTGTCACCCGCTCTCTGGGTTACTGGCATTCAAGGGATCTTACTAGCTGGTCGTTTATAACACCAGAGAGATGGTATTTTGAGGGATCCAACGCCCCTGCAGCACATAACTATAAAGACTCTGTCTTGTATGTGACTGGAAATCCCTCGGGCTCGATGAGTATTCTCTATACCGACAACCCTAAAAAAGGAGATTGGAAAGCGGTGCCTGCCATCATAAATGATCTTCAGGATCCGGATTTATTTATTGATGATGATGGAAAAGCCTACATGTTTTGGGGGTCGTCCAATAAATTTCCGATTCGTGTTAAGACTTTGAATAAGGCGCGTCGTTTTCGTCCTTCAGAACAGACAATCGAACTCTTCAATCTGGATAGTATAAAACATGGTTGGGAACGCTTTGGAGAAAATCATTCCGATACCTTGCTGGGAGGATATATTGAAGGACCTTGGTTAACCAAGCACAATAATAAATATTACCTGCAATATGCTGCTCCAGGCACAGAGTTTAATGTGTATGGTGACGGCGTTTACATAGGCGATACGCCGTTGGGTCCTTACAAGTACGCGCCTAATAATCCGTTCTCGTACAAACCTGGAGGCTTCATCAATGGTGCAGGTCATGGTAGCACAGTGATCGGACCGAACGAAATGTATTGGCACTTTGCGTCCATGGCTGTTTCCATAAATGTGAATTGGGAGAGGCGACTTTGCATGTATCCTACATTTTTTGACAGCGACGGACTAATGTATTCAAATACGTCTTTTGGTGATTACCCGCATTATGCTCCTGCGGTTGCTGGAAAGTCAGGACAATTTTCAGGGTGGATGTTACTATCGTATAAAAAGCCTGTGAAAGCGTCATCCTACGCTGAAACGTTCAAGCCTGAAAACGTTACTGATGAAACCATAAAAACGTTTTGGCTAGCCGAAAAAAATGATGATCAGCAGTGGCTTGAAATAGATCTTATTAACCCAGGAATGGTTTATGCCGTCCAGATAAATTTTCATGATCATAAATCCGATCTGTATGGTAGAATACCCGGTCTTTACCATCGCTATAGTTTGGAAGGCTCTATCGATGGAAAGAGTTGGATAACATTGATAGATAAGAAAAACAGTTTTAAGGATACTCCCAATGATTATGTTGAACTCGCTTCTCCTCAAACGATCCGATACATTCGTTATAAAAATATTCATGTTCCTACTCCGCATCTTTCCATTTCCGATTTGCGTGTTTTCGGATTGGGTCAAGGTAAGCCTCCGGCAAAAGTAAAAAACCTGGTAGTGAGCCGCGACAAAGACAGAAGAGATGCCAGGATCAATTGGGAAAGCCAGCCAAATGTTCAGGGATACAACGTGTATTGGGGAATTGCTCCTGATAAATTATATAACTCTTGGATGGTGTATGGAAAAAATTCCCTGGAGCTTAAAAGCTTGAACACCGACCAATCCTATTTTTTT
>CAZAHL010000470.1:0-4367 GCA_964484845.1 uncultured Chryseolinea sp.
GCTCGATGGAAGAGGGTAGGTCTTGCTGAGTTATAGAAGGAGAATACCGAAATGATCATCTAGAGAAATGGCAGAGGAAACTAATAACGACTCTGCGCTTTCGCATCGTAATTTTTCTCGGCTATTTTCGCTGCGGTAAAATTTTTTCACGATTCAAAATCACGTTAAAAGCTTTACTTAATGACATTGCCCTGGCGGGACTTGGGACAGAAGGATGACCGATACAGCTACCGACATATAATCCCTAACGGGATTTAAGTCCTGTTAAGGACGATATATTGGTAAAATGACAATTCTGTCATACCCTGAATCCCGTAGGGATGAAATATGAGGTGCGACAATTTGAAATGCACCCGTTCACTTTTCATAAGTTTCGATTCGGAATAATCGTTAAAAAATGCATTTTTACTCCGAACCAATATTTGCATGAAAATTATTTTACTCGGTTACGGCAAAATGGGCAAAATCATTGAACGGATTGCCCTTGGCCGCGGACACCAAATCGTCGCGAGGATTGATATCGATAATACCAGTGATTTCGATTCTGCGGATGGTGATGTCGCCATTGAATTCTCTCA
The DNA here is from genome assembly GCA_964484845.1 of uncultured Chryseolinea sp. Lineage (GTDB taxonomy): Bacteria > Bacteroidota > Bacteroidia > Cytophagales > Cyclobacteriaceae > Chryseolinea. The sequence continues at coordinate 579 of CAZAHL010000470.1, forward strand.
TCCACATGCAGCTTATGAAAACGTAAAAAAATGTATTGAAAGGCGTCTGCCGGTAGTCTGCGGGACAACCGGATGGATCACACGCAAGCCTGAGCTGGATGCCCTTTGTACGAGTAACGGCGGAGCATTTTTTTATGCATCAAACTACAGTTTAGGCGTCAATGTTTTTTTTAAACTAAATGAATATGTAGCCAGAATAATGAATAACTTTTCTGAATATGATATCAGCATTGATGAGGTTCATCATACAGAAAAAAAAGATGCTCCGAGCGGTACAGCCATCACGTTGGCAGAAGGAATTGTGGCGAATGTAAACCGGAAGAAGAAATGGGTCAATCAAAAAACTGGTAAAATGCAGGATATTTTTGTTGAGTCCTTCCGGATTGATCAGGTACCTGGAACGCACGTTGTTAAATACGAATCGGCTATAGATGATATTGAAATTAAACACATAGCGCATTCGCGCGAAGGTTTTGCCACCGGCGCTGTATTGGTTGCTGAATGGATAAAAGACAAAAAAGGTGTGCTCTCGATGGACGATTTTTTGAAGTTCTAAGGGGGAAAGTGTTTACGTGCTTACGTGTTTATGTGTTTATGTCGACGCAAGCCCTCCAAAGGCATCTATAACTTGAAAGGGATCGCGCGCTTTTAGTAGAATCGCTGGCCAACTCATAAATCTTGTTATTGGATGAAATTTGGAGCTGGAAACGGCGACTAATACTCAAATCCTCCTTAGATCAATTATTTTCACTTTCTTTGCACGTTTTAATTTAGAGATTCCTATGAATTGGCAGTTTTGGAAAAAGAGCGAAGTACAACGAGAAGAAGAAGTTAAACCTAAATCAAAGGTTCGCGAATGGTGGGATGCTATCCTGTTTGCTGTTATCGCGGCAACCCTGATTCGATGGCTTATCATGGAAGCCTATACTATTCCTACCCCCTCCATGGAAAACTCGTTGCTCGTTGGTGACTTTTTATTCGTCAGCAAATTTCATTATGGTACCCGAACTACGACTACTCCCCTTCAAGTACCCTTAACGCATCAGAAAATCTGGTTTACTAATATTCCGTCTTATTTGGAGTGGATTAAACTTCCTCAGTACCGCTTGCCCGGTATCACTCATGTTAAACGTAATGATGTGGTAGTATTTAATGTTCCTCCCAGAGGCTTGAATGAAAACATTGATTATCCAATTGATTTGAAGACTAATTATATTAAACGCTGTGTGGCTATTGCCGGCGATACCCTGACAATTAAAGACCAGCAAGTATATACCAATGGCGAGGCGTCCGAAAATCATCCGGAGATGCAATACAGTTATTTTATTACTTCCGATGGGCCTATCAATGAACGCAATTTAAATAAGCTGAATCTGGGAGTCGAAGATTATCAGGTTTATGGCAGACAGCAAGATGGTAAGTTCGTGTATATGATGTGGCTGACGAAAGAAAAAGCAGATGCTCTCAAACAACTTACCTACATCAAATCGATCGAAGAGCAGAAACGGAACGAAGAAGACGGATTGATACCCTACTCCTCCTATTACGACTGGTATGGCAGTTCAGGGGATACTGCAAAGCTTTTCAATTGGTCAACTGACAACTTCGGACCATTATGGATACCGAAGGAAGGAGCGACCATCCCCATTAATGACACTAACCTGCAGCTCTATGGCAGCACCATTAAACTCTATGAGCATCATGACGACGTGAAAATTGAAAACAATACGTTAATGATCGACGGGAAAGTGGTGACAGAATATACATTCAAACAAAATTACTATTTCATGATGGGAGATAACCGGCATAATTCCTTAGACTCACGCTTCTGGGGTTTTGTTCCCGAGGATCATATCGTTGGAAAAGCATTCTTTATTTGGTTATCCATTGATAAAAATGCTGACTTTATTCATAAGATAAGGTGGAGTAGATTCTTTAAGTTGATTAGATAAGCTGAAAGCGTACAGCATTCAGCTTACAGCTTACAGCTCGTGCGTGCGAGGTGGAAAGTTTAGAACATCGAATTCATTTTCAAGATTACGCACTCGTTTAATTCATACGCACATAAGCTTACAGCATTCAGCTGACAGCTTACAGCCCGTGCGTAGAGGTGGAAAGTTTAGAGCATCGATTCATTTTCGAAGATTACCTACTCGCTTAATTCATACGTAGACACAAGCTTTCAGCTGTACGCTGTAAGCTGTCAGCTTTATCACCAATCTATTTCCCCTAACCCCTTACTCTTCAAATACTCATTTGCCTTACTAAAATGTTTGCAGCCGAAGAAGCCGCGGTCTGCGGAAAAAGGGGATGGATGAGCAGACATCAGTACAAGATGTTTCGTGCGATCAATTATCTCTCCTTTTTTTTGAGCGTAGGCTCCCCATAGGAGAAAGACAACATGCTCCCTTTTATCGGAAATTTTTTTTATAGCTGCATCGGTAAAGATTTCCCACCCTTTGTTCTGGTGCGATCCAGGCGAGGATGCGCGGACGGTCAACGTGGCATTAAGTAATAAGACGCCTTGCTTTGCCCACCGCTCGAGTCCGCCGGTTTTGGGAATTGGTTTATTAAGGTCGTTGTAAATCTCCTTGAAAATATTTACCAACGAAGGCGGCATGCGCACGCCTTCACGAACAGAAAAACACAAGCCGTTCGCTTGCATTGGACCATGGTATGGATCCTGTCCAAGGATAACAACTTTGACATCTTCAAAATCGCAGTGGTCAAAAGCCCTGAAGATTTCCTTACCGGGAGGGTAAATCGTTTGGGTCCGGTATTCCTCTTTTACAAAATCAATTAACCCCTTGAAATAAGTTTTGTCAAACTCCTCGAAAAGTCTTGTCTTCCAACTGGGAACCATTTTAACATCCATAGTGTCAAAACTAAGCGCAATAGGCAAAAACGCAAAAAAGGATTTGAACAGACTTGCTTCTTATTAAAATTAGAACTTAAATGCATTGATTTACAGCAAATTGCCAGTAATTCATCCCGTGCATCTTGGGAATTGCAAAAAATTAATATTTTTGAGCGTATGGTAACGGAAATCACTCAAGGGATCAAGGTAAGTGTGGAGACTGAGTATCAACCGGCGTACTCGAGTCCGAGTCAGTACCATTATGTATTTACCTATCGTATTTCCATAGAAAATCACAGCGAGTTCACCATTCAATTATTACGCAGACACTGGCATATTTACGACGCTGGCTTTAGTCAGCGTGAAGTAGAAGGCGAGGGTGTTGTTGGACAACAGCCTGTGCTGGAGCCAGGACAAACACATCAGTATGTCTCGGGATGTAATCTGAAATCAGGATTGGGTAAGATGCTGGGCACGTATTTGATGGAACGCGTTGTCGATGGTGTTACAATGCATGTTAACATTCCTGAGTTTACGATGATTGCGCCGATCAGGCTCAATTGAGTGAATCTAAAAATCTTTCAAATAAAATCTTTTTTTAATTATTGGCTGGACGCCGTCGATGAGCATTCGCTTCATTCTCCCTTCTTTTATAATTTTTATACCACCGTCGTAAAGAAGAAGCTCAGCGATCCTCAATTTGCTCGCCTGAAGAGTGTCCGTAAAAATTTTGAGAGCGACGACCGAACGTTAAAAATAAATGATCTGGGAGCGGGTTCACAGCTTCACAAAAATTCCGTACGGCCCATTAGCCAGATAGCCCGTAACAGTGCCAGTCCAGAAAAGTACTCCCTCCTTTATCCACACCTCATTCACCCCTTTCAGTATGAACATATTCTTGAGCTAGGGACATCGCTGGGAATAAACACGCT
>CAZAHL010000471.1:0-4331 GCA_964484845.1 uncultured Chryseolinea sp.
ATTATAAGATTATACCTAACAAGCCTGAAAGGCTTCAATGGGATATCGTACAGGGGCTGTCCAATAAGTAAAATGAAGCCTCTCAGATTTGCATATACGCGAGCATACTCAGATAGGTACCCGAATAAAAAAGGGGCTAGCGATACTTATTGGACAGCCCCTGCAGCTCATCTACATCTAACGGTTAACCTAACTTGTGTGCATAGGCAAGGGATGAAATCCGGGGTTTAATGAATTAAATTATGAAGCGTGCCACAGATCAACCTTCATCAAAGCATATTGTTTTCTGGCACGCAATATTCACCCTCTATTTGGTGAAGCGATGTACGCACCATGCAAAGGGCGGAGGCGAAAATAAACTAGTACGTGGTGCGATTTAAGATTTAAATTTTACTCCCGGATTTCATCCGGGGCTATTGACATTTAGCCCCTTCCGGGGCTACCACCTTAAGTTGACGGATATGGTCCTTAAACTCGCGGGCTAGTTCAATTTTCCCGCACAATACTTGCAATAAATCGCATCGTGATCATGACCCTCCTTTAAACAATGAGGACAAACCTGCGTCGTGATTTTTTCCTTATGCTTATGAAAGACCATTTCGGCAGAAACAATGCCAGTTGGCACCGCGATAATGCCATATCCTAAAATCATAATGAACGATGCTAACGCTTGGCCCAAGGGTGTCTGAGGAGCTATGTCTCCATAGCCAACTGTAGTCATTGTCACAATTGCCCAGTATATACTTTTAGGAATACTGGTGAATCCGTGTTCCGGACCTTCAATCATAAACATCATAGTTCCCGTAATGACAGATGTTAAAATGGTGACCAGGAAGACGATGATCTTATGTTGGCTTGATCTTAAGGCCGGCGCAAGATTTTGGCCTTCGCCGACATAGCGAGAGAGCTTGAATATTCTAAAAATGCGAATCAGCTGAAGCCATGAATCAATATACCATTTGCTTTTCAGCTGCCAATGAAATAGGAATTATGGGAATGAAATTGTGACTCACGTCAATAGTTTTTGAGCTTTCCAGCGCATGCGATATGCATTCATCGCTGTGTTGCCTAACTTTTTGGTAAGACGATGGTTGACATACGCTCCGACTACGGCCCCGATGCCGGGCACAAGTTGAAGTAATTTGGCGATGTCAATATAGTCGCGGTATTCTAACTGAAACGTTCTCCAGTCAAATTCATTGATGTCTTTTGGGAGATTTTGTGCTTCAGTATCCCAGTTTTCCAATAAAATGTAAGTCTTATTTCGTTGGGCCTGGCTTGAAAAAGTTAACTGAAAAATGTACAGAATATAGATACGCTCTTTGTAATCCTTTACATCCCATCCATAGAGCGAAGCGACTTCATGAAGTAATTTCATTTTCAATGTCAGCCAGATCGGAAAATCAGCAAGCCCTAATAAAATTCCACCTGCACCGGTTATTGCTCCCTCGGTTGCCGCGGTGTTTTTATAGAATTTAATCCGTTGAAGCACTTTCGTCTCGCGTTCTTCGAAAGAAGCTTCTGCGATTGGCCTGGCCGTTGTAAATCCGGAACCAAAGATTACTCCGCGGGTCATTTGTTTTATGGCAGCCGTAATGGCAGCGTGTACTTTTTCGGGAATAATTTTATTTATCCGGTTCTGAAGTTTTTTTGGTATGCCTCCGAAATAAGTCGTGGTAGACTGCATCTTTTTTTGCCACTTGCTTAAGTCATCCATTGCCTGCTGCTCGTACCCCGTCATGGAATCTGTCATTGCGCCATCAAATTAATATGCTTTTGCATTTCTTCCACTGTTACGTTTTTGATATGGGTTGAAATAATCCACATGTGGCCAAAAGGATCTTTAATTCTACCGGCACGAGCGCCATAGAATTGATCTTTTACAGGAAAAATTACGGAAGCTTTTTCTGTTATTGCCCGTTCAACCACCGCGTCCACGTTGGGTACGTATAAATTCAAAATAACAGATGTGCCACCAAGTGTATCGGGACTCCGGTTGTAATCGGGATGTTCTTCTGCTATCATGATCAGAGCGCCAAAAATTTCTATCTCGGCGTGTGCAATTTTTCCATTGGGTTCCGTAAGCCTTGATAGTTCTTTCGCATTTAATGCTTTTTTATACCATTCAATAGCCTTAGCTGCATTGCGGATGGCAAGCATAGGCGTGAGAACAGGCATACCTTGAGAAATATAATTTTTATCCATGCGCTTTATATAACAGTTTACAAGATTAATTAATTATTTCATGGAGCAGCATTCGCTTGTATTTTCCAAAGCGTATTGCTGGCATCGTCTGCAACGAGTAATGCGCCATTGGGTAATACCGCTACTCCAACTGGCCGTCCATAAACTTCGCTCTTCGAAGTATCGGCGATAAAGCCTGTTAAAAAATCTTCTGGTTCTCCGGAAGGTCTTCCTTGTTGAAATGGAATAAAAACAATTTTATAACCGCTTAAAGCAGACCTGTTCCATGAACCATGCTGGCTCACAAAGGCTCCGCCGTGGTATTTCTCCGGAAAAGACTTTTGATTATAAAAAGCCAATCCTAACGACGCGGTATGTGCTCCCAACGATACATCCGGCTTCAAGGTTTTTTCCACCAGATCCGGACGTTGTCCCTTCAGACGAGGATCTTCGTTCGGCCCAAAATATGCGTAGGGCCATCCATAAAAGTCACCGACGTTTACGTGCGTTAGATAATCCGGCACAAGGTCGTCGCCCAGTTCATCGCGTTCATTTACAACAGTCCAAAGTACGTTTGATCCCGGGGATAGCCCCATACCCACAGGGTTGCGTAAGCCGCTGGCAATAGTTTTTTCGCCAGTGCCATCCAGGTTTACTTCCAGAATATTAGCTCTGCGGATTTCATTCTCCATGCCATGTTCCCCAATATTGCTGCCCGACCCCACCGAAATATAAATTTTTGTCTGATTTGAATTGGCTATAATGTTTCGGGTCCAGTGATTATTGTATCCTCCCACTGGAAGCTCGACAATTTTTTTCCCTTCCGATTTAATTTGCGTTTGACCGGCCTGATAGGGGTATTGCATAAGCCCGTCTGTGTTCGCTACATAAAGCGAGTTCCCGATGACCAACATACCCAGCGGTTGATGCAATCCGGATAATAAAACTTGTCTCACCTCGGGTTTTCCGTCATTATCCTTGTCGCGCAGCAAGGTGATCCGATTAGCACTCTTTCCGGTGTTTTGAGATTCGGCTTTCCCTGAAATTTTCTCGGCAACTTTTTTTATGCCTTTACTTTCTGTATTTGCTTCCGCCACCAGGATGTCGCCGTTGGTCGTAACATAGATCCAGCGTGGATTTTGTAAACCATCGGCAAATTTTGTCACGGTGAATCCCTCCGGAGCATGAGGCATTATGTTTTCGGACCATCCGATAACTTTACTGAAATTTTTTACCGATTTGGTTGCAAAAGGTGCTGGTAGAGAGTCAGACAAAACATTGTTTGTCACCGAATCATTGGTGACACCTTCCGCCGGTTTTTTAGAAGTACAACTGAGTATGCCCATGAAAATGATCAGCGTGGAACACACCAGGCCCTGACGCATCGTGAACTTTATAAATGCATTTTTATACATCCTTATCTGAAGTTACAAGTGGAAATTCCGCTAAGATCCTTTGAGTTGAGGGCTTATACGTCGTGGTATTGATTTAATCTGATAAAGCACTTCATGGAGTTCTAAAATATTTACCCCCTGATTCCAAGGTAAGAAACGTTCTAACAACTGACTTTAATCTGGAAAGGAGGCGTAACAATACTTAATAAATGCAACCTGTCATCTCTGCAGTCACTCTTGACCAATTATATATTCATATTTTTTTCTAGCTCCAGGAAAAGCTCTGTGGAAATAATTCTACATCCAATCAACGAACCTTCCTAGGCTTATTCCTCAGATGGAGGTATTCATAAAACCATTTTTAATAAAATGAATCGCAGGGGCCTAATCCAAAAAGACTGGTATGGGCCGCCCTGAAGCTACCCATACCGTCTTTGAAAGATTTAGTTACTTTTCCACTTCCATATATTCATCCCGATATTGACGAATTAAGTCATGAGATCCTTTCAACAGAGATTTCTGATGAGCAATTAAATCGTAGACATCTGCAGGAAGCGGCGAATCTTTTTCAAGAGCGTTATTATAAGCTTTTTGTGCGGCATCTTCTCCAAATTCGCACGCTGCCAAAATTGACTTGTTGTCATGGCCCGTAAAAGTTGCCTTAACATCCATCCAAGCGTGATAGATTTTGCCCGAATTGGTGTTGTCGGCGGTTGGTTCGCTGCCTTGTTCAACCACCACCTCTGAAAGCTC
>CAZAHL010000472.1:0-4314 GCA_964484845.1 uncultured Chryseolinea sp.
CGCTAAGAATTTATCAGCATTAAAAACATCGAGGTACCTTTGCGTCTCCGCGCCTTTGCGGTGAAATATATTTTCCTGGAAGCACTACATTCTTTACAAGATGAGCGTCAGTCTTAATTCTTCATATAGAGCACATTCCAACGGTGGCCATCCAGATCTGTAAAAACACAGCCGTACATCGGACCTTTCATTTCGTAAGGCCGGTGGGTACTTGTGCCGCCTGCCTCCAGTGCTTTGCTGACCATCTCATCGACTTCCTCTTTGCTTTGTGCATCTATTGATAACAAAACTTCTGTAGCATTATTTGAAATAGCTCCATTGCCAATAAAACCCTTAAAGGTTGGCTCATCAAAAAGCATGACAACAACTCCTTTTTCGCCCAGAAGCATAGGTGCAGAAGTAGGACTGTTACCGGGTCCGCTACTAAAACCAAATCCGATTTTGGTGAAGAATTCTTTTGACTTGTTGAGATCTTTTACAGGCAGGTTAATCCAAAATTGTTTCATGACTTTGCTGTTTTTAATTTTAAATAGTGTTCTCTCTTTTTATCGTCTAATTTTTCAATTGAGTAGCGGAGCAATGTTCTCGGCATAGTGGCAGCATACTTATCAAGAAACTGCAATAGTCTGGGGCGATCTTTATCACCTGCAAAACGCAGCATCCATCCTGTCGCCTTGTGAAGCAGATCTTCCTTCGCCTTCAGCAATATTTCTGCTATTTTAAACGTGTCGTCCAGGTCTCCTTGTCTTATAAAATAGCACGTACTCAAAATGGCGGTTCTTTGCTCCCAAATGTTTTTTGATTTGGCCAACGTATATAAAATAGTCCGTGGCTTGTCGAATAAGTAGGAGCCTGTCATATGCAGACACCCCAAGTCAACAAGATCCCAATTGTTGATCCTGTCATGCCTCTTCATGTAAAGCTCAAAGAATTCCTTTTTCCGGTTTTCCAAAATACCTTTTTTGCGGGAAGCCTTATCCATGATACTTACCGCGCCGGCCCTTACTTCATGAATGTCACTTTCCAGGAGTTTTTCAATTTCAGTAATAGGCATATCGTTGTATTCTTTGGCCAGTGCGAACAGTTGCCCCATTTTGACGCCCATAAACTTATCGCCTTCGCCGTACTGACCTTCACCTGTTTTGAAGTACCGTTGGATTTTTATCAATTCGTCAGCTGATTGAAGCCGTTTCAATTCCTGAATAAATTGCTTTGCAGTCAGGGTGGTTTTTTTTGCGGGGGTTGGGTTTTTTGCCACTGTTTGTTATGTCTAAGAGTAAAGTTTCACGCAAAGGGCGCAAAGAAAAGGCCCGCAAAGAACGCAGAAAAGTCTTTGTGCACGTTGTATGATCTTGGCGCACTTTGCGTAAAATTTTTCATTTATTGTACACCGCTAAAGATGCCCTTCTCAATAAGTTCATCCAGCCGGTTATGCGAATCGACAACTCCCCGCTCCATGCCTGAATTTACCATACCATCTCGATCCTCAACAGAACGGAACACCGACTGAATAGTCACCTTGGTCCTTTTACTTCCCAGCGATTCAAAGGTTGCGATTTCTAATGATACATGTCCTCGTTCGGGCAAGCCCTCGAATTCAAAAGTCCGGATCGTTCGCTCGGGCTTCGAGACTTCATGGATTACTCCATTGAACCCAAACTTGTTGCCCTTTGGATCGCCGTGTATGAAGCGATACGAACCACCCGACTTATTATCTAACTTTTCAATTTCCATGGTCAAATCCCGTGGACCCATCCATTGCAGCAACAGCTCTGCATCGCCAAAGGCTTCAAAGACCAATTCTCTTGGAGCTTCAAATTCCCGGGTAATGAATAATTCCTGTTTGCCTGGCTCGGCAGTGACGATCGTTTTATTTTTGTGTGTCATCGTTTTTTGGTTTTTTTAGTTGATTGCATCTTGATTAATAAATTGTCCAGTTTGTCAAATTGGTATTCCCATAGTTTGCGGAAAGGCTCGATCCAGTCGGCGACTTCGCTCAATTTTTTCAACTGTATACAACAGTAACGTTGTCTGCCTTCCTGGTTGATCACAACCAGTCCGCATTCTGTCAATATCTTGATATGTTGCGATATCGCAGGCCTGCTTATGTCGAAGTTCTCTGCGATCGAATTCAGGCTCAACGTTTTGTGTGCAATTAAATTCAGTATGTCACGCCTGACAGGATCGGCAATAGCCTGAAAAACATCTCTCCTCGTTTCCATGTAATTGTATTATGTAAGTAAGTGCTTACAAATATTAATGTAAGCACTTACTTACGCAAGTTTTTTCGTAGATTTTTTTCATTTATTTTTAAGCATGCTGGAATCGCGAACGAAACAAACTATTACGAATGGCTTGGCCGTATTCCTAGGTCGTGATTATAATCATCGAATTTTTTTTCCAAAGTAGATGTTCCTAAAGTGTCCCTTACAGAAAAACCATGATCAAGAAGACACGTATTCCAACCTTGAAAAGCGATTCCTATCACAAGTCATATTTTAAACATGATGTATCCTCTCCTCTCTCGACGGCTCTTTCAGAAGAACCCTATTTTGAAATAAATCGCCGTTGCCTGTGGCCAAAGGTGATCGAGGCCCATCGTCTGGATTTTTACATGGTCTTCATCGTGACTCTTGGAGAAGGTGTACATACATTCGGCTCAAAGGAATATTATCTCCGTCAAAATACGCTCTGTTTCATTGGCCCTGACATGGTAAGTTCATGGCAGGCCGAGATGGAAGAGCAACAAGGGTATTTTGTGGGATTTTCGGAGAGCTTTTTTAACCAGGGATCTGAAAATAAACGGTTTTTACACTCACTGCCATTTTTCCAACTCGACGGTATTCCCGTACTCACTTTGAGCCAGTCGCAAACAGAATATTACCTTAGCGTCTTTCGGCTGATGCAAGATGAATATCATCATGGCAATGAATTTTCCAAGGATGTCTTACGAACGCAGTTACAGCTCATCTTACACAAGGCAAATGCGCAGGTTAGAATGGAGGGAAAATCAAATGATTCCAGCAATCACAATAGCGTGCGATTGGTAAAAGCATTTAAAGCGTTGTATATGCAGGACTTTCACGCTTTCGGCCAGGGCAAAGAACTGATTCTAAAAAAAGTGGCAACGTATGCAAACGAACTTGGCGTTTCTCAGAATCATCTGAACGATACCATAAAATTTGTTACTGGTCGATCTGCCGGTCAGTTGATCCGCCATCAGCTAACCACGCATGCAACTATGTGCCTAATGCATGCCGATAAAAGTATTGGTGAAATTGCTTATGCCTTAGGCTTCGAAGATCCAGCTTATTTTGCTCGTTTCTATAAAATTCAAACCGGCAAATCGCCTTCTGAATTTCGAGCAGTCGTGAACCTGTAAAAAGTACCAGTCTAACGGTAGATTATCCTAAAATATCCGGAGGATTAACGTCAATTTTGTCTTGTCGAAAATAAAGACAACACAAAATCATACACCATGGAATATAGACAATTAGGAAGCTCCGGCATGCGAGTGCCGGTAATGAGTTTAGGGGCAGCCACTTTTGGAGGGACCAACGAATTCTTTAAACGCTGGGGAACTACGGATGTTACGGGAGCAAAACGCTTAGTGGACATCAGCCTGGAACATGGCATAAATTTCTTTGATACTGCGAATGTTTATTCTCAAGGGGACTCAGAAAGAATTTTGGGTGAAGCGCTAAAAGAGAAACGGGAAAATGCCATCATTTCCACCAAGGCATCGTTTAAAATGGGAGACGGAACAAATGATCAGGGCTCTTCCCGCTATCATATTATGAAGGAGGTTGAAGCGAGTCTGAGACGACTCCAGACAGATTATATAGATGTTTACTTTATGCATGCGTTCGATTCAAAGTCACCTCTAGATGAAACGTTGCGTACACTCGACGATCTTATTTCCAGCGGAAAAGTCCGCTACATCGGCAGCTCAAATTTCACGAGCTGGCAATTGATGAAAGCGTTATCGGTTTCTGACCGGGAACACTTCACCCGTTACGTGATTTATCAAGGTTATTATTCGATCATTGGCCGTGACTACGAATGGGATTTAATGCCGCTGGTGGAAGATCAAGGAATGGGATTAATGGTATGGAGCCCGTTGGGATGGGGCCGATTGACTGGTAAAATACGCAAAGGCCAGCCACTTCCAGAGGGTCGCCTTAAGTCGGGTGGTGCCGCAGGTGGGCCTGAAATAGAAGATAATTATCTCTTTTCCGTTCTAGACCTTTTAGAAGAAATATCCGCTGAAACTAACAAAAGCATTCCGCAAATAGCCATTAACTGGTTGCTGAG
>CAZAHL010000473.1:0-4300 GCA_964484845.1 uncultured Chryseolinea sp.
GCTGGGCCATTTCCATTTGCTCTCTGCAATCACATTCAATACTGTTAAAATTATGTGCAGCAATACACGATGAATGTATCCTGCACAATACCTCTTCCTCCCCATCCACATTTCCCATGATCAATGCAATGGACTCCTTTTGTCCATCGTAGAATAAAATTTCATGATATTCGCCAAATTTCGTTTTGAGGTTTTCCTCAGCAATTTTAATTATCATGGTAATACGTCAATTCGGTTGTCAATTCTCCTTGCAACTTAGATCATAATGACGGGGAAGGCAAATAGCAATGCGCTGCTTACCTATATCTCTGTTAAAAATAAATTTTGGATTGGTTTAGAAAACTTGCCGGTTATGCCGAAGCCCCCAAAACATAATTGGCAAGTTCGACGCTGTTTTTAACATTCACTTTTCGAAACAACGTTTGCTTGTGATTTTTGATAGTGTATATACTTACGCCTAGCTGTTCAGCTATTTCCTGATTTGTAAAACCTTTTATAATTAATTTAACAATATCGTTTTGTCTGGGCGTAATTTCCCTTTCTTGTTGCTGAGGATTATACGTGTCAATTTTCCGGAAATCATCTTTTATCTTCTGATAAACGTCAAGCTTTACATGGAAGAATTTCTCTTTATGGGTATCGTTGTTGTACAACATTAAAAATAAATAACTATTGCTTTGCATTTTAATCGCCACTTGCTCATTCCGAATATGCATATATTCATTCTGTCTATTTTTGAAACGGTATTGTATTTCAAATCGATGCATTTCGGGATCGAAGGGCATTAAACTTTTAATGTATAGGAAGCATTGTTTTAACGAAGGGAGGTCTTCCGGATGTACTAATTCAAAAAACTCTGGCAGACTCAATCTCATGAGATCCTCATGTGGATGGCCCAAGATCTGTTCGCAATTCAAACTATAGTATTGTGCCTTGCGGTGCGACACTGGGCATAAAGCCAGTCCTTTTTTAGGAAAAAGCTTTTCAGCAAATCGGAGATGATTTATTATAATTTCCTCATTCTGTTCAGCGGGAAATTTTTGACGCATGGCGTTCTCTTTTTCAGGATCCGGAAAAAGATTGACGAATGCACTAGAAGTTGAAAGAGGGTTTGTTTTCATCGGTATTGAATTAAATTACTTTCATCGGCAAGAAAAATGCATAAACGTGCTTAAAGCCCAATAAGTTACAGATTCCGGAAGCACCTTTTTTTTCTACCAATTAAAGCCCGTTTATTTATAGGGAGGCTATGTAAAAAACATTTCTCGCAAAGGGCGCGAAGACAATCCGCAAAGGACGCAAAAAAAATTTCACCCGACCTCGCGTACCTCTTCTTTGCAGCCTTAGAGTGACCTGACTTTTTAGCGTGAACCTGACTTTAAAGACAGACATTAATTGATCCTTTAGGGCTATACCGGAAGAATGCAATATACCCAACCTTTGCACCAAGAAATCTATTTAAAATGTATCGTTTTTTGTGACACTTATGAGAAAAAATTGGACCATTCTGGCGGGATTTATCGTTGTCATCCTTATTCTTTCGTTCCAGAATAACTTTGAAGCTATCCCTAAAACTTGGGATGAGGCAGCAATAAAAATTTTCCATTTGCCTCCACCTGACACTTCGGTTAAGGTAGAATATGCACCTGAAGAATATTATAATGCTCTTCCCGATCACGTGATTTATAAAACCTTTCCGGTGTACCTCCGTGAATTTGAGAAAAAAGGTTACCTGGATTCCTTAAGAAAGATTGAGCCCGAAATCGTATTTGATCCTGTAAACCTAAAAACGGAGGAAGACTGGATCAAAGCGGGTGAGCTTATTTTTCAGTGGCCGGTTGTCTACAGTCCCGTCAAGGACACCGTTTCTCGCTTCGACATAAATCAATTCAAAGAATCCATCGCTAAAATTTCGAAAGATGGCAGGTACCTGGCCAATCGATACGTGATAAATGAAAAAGGAAAAATCCTCCTGGGGACCCTTTCCTGTGCCGCATGTCATACCCGGGTAATGGAAACGGGTGACATCATACCCGGAGCTCAGGGAAATGTATTTGACAACCTGCGATTTGCAAATGCAGTCCAGTCGGGTAAGATTCCCTTTCAAATTATTCAGCAAGGAACTCGTCAATTGCATTATACTCCATGGGCACCAAGCTTCAAGATTACACCGGACAGTGCAGAGAATTTTGCCAATGCTATACGATCACTACTGCCTGGCGTCACCGACCGCCAGGGAGGGGGTTACCTGTATCCATTCGCGATCCCAAGTCTTATTGGTATCAAGGACATCAAATATTTGGATCGCACTGGCTTGATGCGACATGATGGACCCGGAGACATGATGCGCTACGCCGCTTTTAATCAAGGGATGGATATGCTGACTTCCTACAACGGCTATGTGCCTGCGGGAAAGAGTGACCATACTAAGATCCCACCACCGGCGGAATGGAATCATCCCTTTGGATATGTAGGAAGGAAATATACCGACGAACAGCTTTATGCCCTTACACAATACATTTATTCGCTTAAGCCTCCTCAAAATCCCAACAAGTTTCCAAAACCGTTGATCGCACAGGGTCAAAAGGTTTTTATAAAATCGGGATGTGTTTCCTGCCATACACCTCCACTCTATACAAACAATAAACTTACGCCGGTCAACGGCTTTGAACCTCCTGAAGAGCATTATAAAAAGTATGACATCTTCAACGTTTCCGTAGAAACAGATTCTGTCTCCGCCTTATACACACGCAGGGGAACCGGTTATTACAAAGTGCCTTCCCTCCGCGGAGTCTGGTTTCAAGACGCCTTTTTTCACAACGGCAATCTGACCACACTGGAAGAAGTACTAGATCCAAGACGCCTTGAACCCGATTATATTCCTTCCGGATTTAAGCCACCACAGTTAAAAACCATGGCGGTGAAAGGTCATCCGTTCGGCTTGGATTTAAGTGAAGCTGATAAAAAAGCTCTAATAGCTTTTATGAAAACCTTATGAAAATGACGCTTATTTTTCTACTGATGCTCACTTCTTTTCCAGGGATATGCAATAGAAGTACTATAGGAGACCCGAATCGTTCCGTAAATTGTTTAGTCAAATTCTCTGTATACAATGCCGGTACGGAGGCTACTGGTACCCTAGGAGTTGCTACTGCACAAATTAAATTAGACTCGTACGAGTCAAATCCGAATACCATTTCAGCCACAGCAGATCCATCTACCATTCAAACCGGTATCACTATCCGCGACAAACATCTTAAGCGAAGCGATTACTTCGATGTGGAAAAGTATAACGCAATTAATCTCGCTTCAAAATCAATCCGAAGGATAGGCAAGAATAAATTTAAAGGTGTATTTAATCTGACAATGAAGGGAATAACCAAGTCGATAATTATACCCTTCGACCTTACCTTCGAAGATAAATACGTCATTTACCGTGGTGAATTTGAAATTAACAGGTTGGATTTTAACCTGGGCGAAGAAAGTCTCATCCTGAATGAAAAAGTAACTATCTCCCTTGAGGCGAAAACCGCCGCTCCTTAATAATTCTCCAGGAATACTTCTCTTAAACTCTTGTTTAAAAATCTATTATGGCACTAAATTTATATAAAGGTTTTCAAAACAAAATTGCAGGCGAATCATTTCGTTGCATATCCTTTAACGAGGAAGCCTTTACTTTTGAATGGATCGTACAACCCAACGGTTATGTACCCTTTGAGCACATTCATTTAAATCAGGACGAGATCTTTCACATCAAGACCGGTGAGATAAGGATCGTTATAGATGGTATTGAACATATTTACGCGTCTGGAGAAACCATTACCGTGCCGAAAGGAAAACGTCATATTGCTTTTAACAACAAACCCGAATTGCTGACTTGTTTGATTGAGTATAAACCCGGCCTCGATAATTACAAATTCTTCCAATGCTTTGGAGGACTTACGATGGATGAAGACATTGATAAACGCGGGCAAATTAATATTCCGAAGATGCTTTACTTTACCAAAAAAATGAATGCACGTTGTGTGGCACGTCCAACCAGTATTCCGTCTGCTGTTTTCAATCTTGCGATAAACTTTTTTTATGTGGTAGGAATTTTTCTTGGCTGGAGGAGACTTTACAGTAAGTATACTGGAGAGGTGTAGGATTCCAGCCTTGATCTATGGCCGGCATTGACCGTGAATGGTGCTTCTTAAATCCCAAAAAAAAGTCGATGAAAACGGGGTTTGGTTGGCTAAAGCTTTTTTTTTTATCATGAATTAAGCCAGCCTTGCGCCAACACGTGCGCTCATTGAAATGT
>CAZAHL010000474.1:0-4298 GCA_964484845.1 uncultured Chryseolinea sp.
GGGGGTATTTCATGAAAAGTTCAATCTGGTGAATGCGCTTTCTCATCACCCACGTCAATATCGAATTAATCAATCCCATGATCTTACTGCCAAATCTGTTCTCAAAAATATACTTACGCTTAGGTGGTTGATCTCTGGAATAGCAAAAGACCGTGCCCGAAAAATAAACTGCACCGACCGTATTATTAACGATGGTTTCGTGTTTCAATCCATTACCGCAAGGTATTTGAATTAAGGTTCACCTGCAGGGTTTTGGCAAGTGTTTCCCTTTCGTCGGGCTGCAAGATAGTTCGGACAAAAAACCATTCAGCTTTTGCTTTATTGGTATACAAAGTCAACAAAAGATAGCCATGATCCCTCTGATTGACGAATTTCAGATGAGGATTAGTCTTAAGATAAGCTTGCTCTCTTAATTTTACCGTATCATCCGGCATGGATTCATTGGAATTTGTCGAGGAGACACTCGTGGTGCCGAATTCTACAGCCAGCGGCTGGTACACATCCTTCTTTGTCGGCTTAAGTGGACTTGCCACCACCTCAAAAGCCCAGGAAGCGTGAGTATCTCCTGTGAGGAAAATTATGTTCCTGATCATTTTATTCTGGATGATGTCAGCAATTTTTTGTTTCTCGGCAGGATATCCGTCCCAACTATCCATGTTCCTTGGATTCTTCGGACTTACTGCGGCCCGGTCGAGGTCGGAGAACATCACCTGATTTCCAATCACTTTCCAGATAGCGGTGGAATTTTCTAATTTACTTTCAAACCAGTTCAATTGGGTTTTTCCCAACATGCTGCGCTCATCCTGCCTATAGATCGGATCGGCAATTCCCTGTGCAGGTTTTGTTTTGCCTTCCTGTCTTTCATCCAGCATAATGAGATCTGCAAGATTGCCAAATGAAAAAGTTCTGTAATGTTTATCAGCTTCGCGAATTGGTATCCATTCATGGTAGGCTTTCCTCGCGGCAGCCTTGCGCGCAGCGAAATCGCCTTCTTCAGGTTGGTGATTTTGTGCGCCCTGCGCATAGGTATCGTTTGCTACTTCGTGGTCGTCCCAGATGGTGATGATAGGATGTTGCTGACGCATTTTTCTTAACCCATTATCCAAATGATATTGCGAATAGCGTGTCCGGTAGTCGGCCAGGGTTACGATCTCATGTTCCGGTAAATGTCTGCGGTCTACGTTTTTAGCATTATTGATACCATATTCGTAAATGTAATCGCCCAGGTGTAATACAACATCAACATCTTTTGAAGCTATGCGGTCATATGCATTGAAATAACCATGTTGCCAGTTGCTGCAGCTGACAACGGCGAACTTCAAACTATCCAAACTTCCCTCAGGAAGGGTTTTTGTTCTTCCTGTCGGTGAGATCTTTTCCAGTGACTTAAACCGATAATAATATTGCGTGTTGGCATCCAGCCCATCCACATCCACCTTTACTGTGTAATCCCGGGCGGGCGATGTGGTTACTGATGCATTCTTTAACACCGGAGCAAACTGGTCATTGGTGGCAACTTCCCACGATACTTCGATGGAAGACAGAGAATCTTCGGGAGTAACCCGGGTCCAGATAATGACCCGGTCGGTTAATGGATCTCCGGAGGCAACCCCGTGGTAGAAAGGCTTTTTTTCCGGATCGTATAACGAGGAAACTGTTTCAGTTAATTTTACTCCGCTGCCCGGATCTTTTGCCATCTGGCATCCGGCAAACAGGAACATTAAAGCCAAAAAAAAGTAAAGACGCATGCTATGAAATTTATGGAACAAAACGTTAAGTTCGAAAAAGCACTGACGATAACATAAACAAAGATTAGATTTGTAAACTAAATTAAAAATTTAATGGGGTGGTTTTATCTTATCATTGCCGGATTTTTCGAGGTCGGCTTCACTACAAGTCTAAAATTGTCGAACAACTTCTCGAATAAATGGTGGGCAACCATCTTTTTTATTTCTATAACCTTGAGTTTTTATTTCCTCAATAAGGCCATTGAAATTATTCCGATAGGTACTGCTTATGCCGTGTGGACGGGTATTGGCGCAGTGGGTACCGTGATCGTGGGAATTATTCTGTTCAAAGAACCCTCCCATTTTTGGAGGCTGTTCTTTATTTTCCTGCTGATAGGTTCGATCCTGGGATTGAAATTTGTATCAAACCAATAAGGATCAGAATTAACAGAATGTAGCCAGTGCGATTCGCTCCCGCTTCGAAGTCGTCATCCCGTCCAAAGTGACTCCGATGGAGAGAAAACGAAATGACAAATACACCTCTCACTGTTTATGGAATGAAATTTCAAGCCGCCATCTCTCTTCGACGGTGGAAGAAAATTTAGGGTGAGGTGAAGGTGCAGGAGGATCACTTCGCCGCACGCACTCTGCAAAATGCAATTCTGTCAATGGCAGCCTGTGTTCGCGCCGTTGCTATATTCTGAGAATCCTCAAATTCCGTAAATCCTGATCATCAATCCTTCCATCGGATTCCACACCCGACAGCTTTGGTTTTTTCTGTAGAAACGGGCTTGCCACCGAGCAACGCATTCACAGCATTTTCAACATATTTTTGGTCGGCAGTAGCGCCATTGCGCGGGTTGTTGTCAATAGCTCCGATATAAGCAACAACAAATGCGCTGCCTTCACGGCGAAGTACAAAAACATGCGGTGTGTTGGTTGCGCCGAATGCCTTTGCAACATTTTGCGTATCATCTAACAGGTAAGGAAAATCATAGCTCTTGTTTTTCGCCCGGGCGACCATTTCCCTAAAGGAATCACCCGGTGATTGTTCACCATCATTGGAATTAATGGTAACAACTGGAAATCCCCTGGGCGCAAAATTCCTTTGTAAAGAAATGATGCGGTCATTATAAGCTTTTGAATAAGGGCAAGTATTACAATCAAATATCAGGATCACCCCTTTTGAAACTTTATAATCGGACAGCGAAACTATTTTCCCATCGACATTTTTTAATCTAAAATCTGACACAGTGTCACCAACGTCGTAATCCAGGGTTTTGCTTTCCGCTCCCATTAACATCACCATGCAAATTGAAATGAATAACCAATACGTTTTCATAGATTTATTATTGAAGTTCTTCCAGATACTGTTCAAGATCTCCCTCGCGCAGGGCTTTTTCTATAAATTTTCTTTTCCCTGTTTCATGATTGATCAGAATAGTTGCAGGGAGTGCCCCCGACCATTTTTTTTCAATCTTGCTGATCCAGGAATTCGGATCTGTTTCATCCAGCAATACTACTTTTGATTGAAGATTCTTTCTCGATATAAATTTATAAACTTTTTCAGGGTTCGGATCCAGATCCAGATCCAAAGAAACCAGCGTAACTTGTACATCCGGCCGGGCTTCGGCAGTTATCTTTTCAAAAAAAGAAAGCTCTTTGACGCAGGGTGCGCACCAGGTTGCCCAAAAATTAATTATGAGGATCTTCTGACCTTTTTGCTCCATTAACTTTTGGAGGTCCGCAAGTTTTATGATTTCCGCGGATTGCCCAAAGCAAAGGTTAACACAAAGTACCGCTCCTAAAAAGATAAATTTACCCATACCGCCTTCGCCTTTTTTATAAATAGTACAGCCGGTTCATATTTTTTCGCCGGTTTAAAATAATCCGGACGTCGCCTTAGAGCCTACGCGCCAAATGAAAAACGTTTTGCTTTCATCAGCGTTCAAAAACAAAGAAATAAAATTCTTTTCTTTAGTTTAGTTTTCACGCATTCTGCAAATAACAGACCTCAAATTCAAGCACTTATAAAAACCCCCGATAAGAGTATATATTCTTCCGAAAAGATATCCACAAAATACGCAAGTTATCCACATGACCTTTAAAATTCGGTTTAAATTACTGATTTACTGGCTGTTACACCATATTTTCTAAATCAATTCTTTGTGGACAACTAATATTGCTCTAAAACTAACCACCCTAAGGCGTGGTGATTATATAAATAAAGTGTCTATTTTTTGAGTTAAAAGTATTTGTATTTTTTACGATATGAATTCCAAGATGAATCGCGTTTCCCGACTTTTTGATATATCTTATCCGATTATTCAGGCGGGTATGGTCTGGTGTAGTGGATGGCGGTTAGCAACGGCCGTCAGCGACGCGGGCGGCCTTGGATTGCTCGGTGCTGGTTCTATGTACCCGGAAGTTTTGCGTGAACATATCCGCGCCTGTAAGTCTCACACCAAAAATCCTTTCGGTGTCAATGTGCCCTTACTTTATCCGGAAATTGATAAACTCATTCAAACCATCCTGGAGGAACGGGTGGAAATAGTGTTTACCTCCGCGGGG
>CAZAHL010000475.1:0-4271 GCA_964484845.1 uncultured Chryseolinea sp.
TTCATTCTGGTAACACGGGTTCGATTCCCGTACAGACTACAATATGTAAATTTAAGTTATTGATAATCAAATTATTAATGACTTTTTCTTTTTTGGGTGGACCCCCTAGGTGGACTTAGATTCGATAGCCTTGCGCATTAAGGGGTAGCTACTCTTTTGCTTTTATAAACATTAGCATCACCGAACAGGGCAAGGCTTACATATCTTTCAGTTATATCCTCCAATGTGCGAACATCATCAGGTAAAATGTCAACTTGAAATTTAACATCGGGTTCGCCTCTATGAAGTAGTAAGTTCCTCATCCCACTAAATTTATTAAAAGCCACTATGTCATTCTCCCAACCGGGTAGAATTGCACTTGAAGCCCAATTTTCAAAACGCTTTGCCAAGGGCGGTGAAGGTACATCCTTCACCAACATTCTTAGGTTTACTTTATCCAAACCATCAGCATGGTCCCTAATGAGGGAAAGGATCTTATCCCTGTTCTCCTTAAACCCTTTGACTTTTTTATCAGGTGGCATTGGGGGCATAACAGATTCAAGCGGTGTGAACAAAGAGACAAATTTTAGAACCGGATCTTCTGCGGACCAAGCCCGCAACAGCCACGCTAGTACTTCCGATGCCTTTTCCCATTTCCACCTCGAAACAAGATCGGTCAGGCGTTCCTTGATTACATTTTGACTCATTTCATTTATATCCAACTTGTAGTTATCAGTCACTTTTCCTTTCCAAATTGTACTAAACGCATATGGATTTCCTTTTTTTCTGTATGCATAAGATTGCTCAATTATTGGGATACTGACTAACAAATAGTGGAGACGAAGTCCAAGAATACCAGCAACATAATCAATTGCTTTTTTGAATGACTGTTCTTTTTCCTTGCCCATTTTTAAAATTCGATCACGAGCTTTTAAGTCTTTCTCGAGGAATGCTTTTGCCAGGTCTTCTTCAACTTCGATCATTTGCGTAGCAACTAATTCCAAATAGACATCAGCAGGAAAAATATCAGGCGATGGAATTTCGTACTCCCGAGCTCTTGTAATATGTTCGGAGGGTTGCACATCCTTTGGCACGGGAGGGCCAATTTTCATGCCCAGGATGATGTGGCGTGCGTTGGGTCCCAATGTGGCGAGAACCTCGATCTCTCCGAATGAAAATCGGCAGGTAAACTCTTCGCCGCCAATGACTGTACACGCTTTAGCGTTATAAAGTCGTCCGAATCCGACTTTGACCTTTTCCATGCGAATAATCTAGAATGACGCTTCAAAATAAAGTAAAAACCTATCAGACAAGCATGCTTACTAAAAAAACAAAAAAATTATTGTCAAGGCAGTTGTTCTTTCGCTACAATTTATCTAGCCGATCGCTACCTATAGACGCCAGCATTCTCCACTACACGGCAGGATCCAGTGGATTCAATATACTACTAGAATGCCTCTTCTGAGAATAGGAATTCAATAAATCGGGGAGCTATGATTTGATTAGAATGTCTAACTTACCCACTCTAAAGCTTTGATCTTTATGTCATGAAAAACGAACATGTGTTGCCTTTGCCGAGATTTATTTACAATCAAATAAATCAATAGAATATAGCCTCAAATGGAGAAAAAAAAGTATTATAGAAACTGCCATTTTAGTGCTGATGTAATAAAGGACGTGCTGATCGGTTGTACCGCTAGTTCGACAAAAAATAGATTTGCCTATAAGATTGAGCGTGGGGATGAGACTTGGGAATACGATGATGATAAAGAGTTCTTTGCCGACTATAGGAAAGCTCATTGGAGTTCCACGGTACGTATATTGAATGAAAAATTTGAGGTTAGCATTTATTTTTTTAGAAAGACCCGACACACTTCTATCACGGTCAAGGCGGGGACAAGGGGAGAAATTGAAGGAATATTTGAAATTTTTGAAAAGGCTTTTCCAAACTCAATTCTTCCTCTTAATAAAGAAGCAAATAATCAAATAGTTTTTATCGGTCACGGTAGTAGCAATCAGTGGCGTGATCTTAAAGATCATTTGGCAGATAAGCACGGTTATAAAATCGAAGCATATGAAACAGGAGCACGAGCTGGACATACTATAAGAGATATTTTGGATCAAATGGCGGTGAAAAGTTCTATTGCCTTTCTTGTGATGACTGGTGATGACGTGAGTATTGATGGAAGTGTAAGAGCTCGGCAAAACGTTGTTCATGAGATTGGCCTATTCCAGGGTAGACTCGGCTTTAGTAGAGCGGTTGCATTTCTTGAGGATGGGGTCGAAGAATTTAGCAATCTTCATGGAATTCAACAGATAAGGTTTTCAAAAAATAATATAAAGGAAACATTTGGAGAGGTTTTAGCAACATTAAAAAGAGAATTTGAATTATGAAGGCAAACGTTCAATACAATGATTTTATCGGCACAGCAGCCGCTGATAAAAGTGATCATTTAAACTTGCATGAATTTTTATCATCCAGGGGCCTTGACATCGACCGTTATGAAACAATCGGGTTGAGTTTTTTTTCAGCCTACACCGACTTCTTTACTGTTTCTATAATCTGCATTGACAAAGAAAAGTCGTCGTCCATTAAAAGTCATATTGTAAAGATTGTATTTGAGGAATTTGATAAAAATGATTTTTTTGATCTCTTTAAGAGATTTAACGTTGTTTTGACTAAAACATCCGGTGACTACTCAAATGACGAGATCGATGAGGAGGTATCATTTAATGGAGAGAATTTCTATTGAAATAATCTTATCAGAAAAACCAGATAACCCCTCAATAATCTGTTTTATTAGAGGTAAACCGCTTTTGAGGATTCATCATGCCGTGATCAATTTCTTGCGGTTCAATGTACCCTCGATCCTTTCCTTTTGTTTTTAAATAAAAAATTATAGCGGTAACATTCCCTTTATCAATTGCTTTCAAGAGCCTACTTTCCATAAAATCCAAGGCATCAATTTGAGTGTCTGCTTTTGTCGCAAGTTTATCGCTCATATTCCATTAAGCCAACTGATAATTAAGTACGAACGATCATCCAGAAATTAATCTTGTGCAAAAAACTAAAAGTCCTTAGTACTGCATACTATAGTATAGTGAGTGCTTCTAAGTATGTTCACTTTTTGCTCAAACGCCACATTTTGTTATAAGGCAATTTTTTACATTTATAGCGGCAGCCGAAGTCAGTTTTTATTGTGGTTAACGGTTCCGGAATTACGCTAAATAATCGTTTCCTATATTTGTGGCCTGATGCTGAACTTTTAAGCCCTAATAACCGGGCAACGGTGAGACATGAAATGAAAGTTTCTATTTTTTTTGAGAGTGCTTACTTTTAAGCTTCCATTTAATTTGTCTCACCTTATTTCCGGCTATTCTTTTAAGCTGTACTTTTTTGAAGTATTCTCTGCGTTCTAAGGGTAAGTGTTCAATAAATATTTTTTATGGAGGTAACAATGTTATCACCTTCTATTCTCCCTGCCTCAACTCCTCCATCTCGGCAATTGTTTCTTCTAGTTTACCGAATACTCTTCCATACATCAAACGAACATCCCATTTGTAAATTTTATCTGAAAAATAGAACATCAGTAGGGTTGTCACTCCCGCGATGATGAGCGCAAATAATGGAATATTCCCAATAAATATTAAGTCTGGGAATTTTTGATGTGTTTTCAAGATTAGTTCTTCTTGTTTACTCCATGTAGACCATATAGTGCTTATGGCAATTAGAAAATAGAGTGGGTAAGAATAACGTGCTATTTTCTCACTTCTCGAGAGGATATCTTTAAGCCATCGATCGAACGACTTGAGATAGTCAAAACTAGTTGCTCCTTGATCCAATGTTTTCATGCTATGAATTATACGTTTGTTGTACCATGCCGTAAGAAGAAGCAGGATAGATGCGGCAACTCCTTGCCAAATGGCATCCAGGAAATAATGTATAATGGGAAAAGCAATTGCCATGATGACAATAACAGTTTGATTGAACCGGAACATCCTTTTCACTTTGTCAACCACGTGTTTTGATTTTTGGTTGTACAAGTCATTAATTTTTGGAGCGACTAAACTCTTTTCATTCAGAAAGCCTTCTTTCCAAATTTCTTCAATTGAATTTTTCATCGAGTATTTTTTTTAAACGTTCTTTAATTCTGTTCACGCGGACACCTATGTTGTTCGCATTTGTACCAAGGATATCGGCAATTTCCTGATAAGATTTTTCTTCCAAATACAGTATAATCAATGCCCTATCGACTTCTGACAAGTGTCTGATAGCAACATACAATTGGTTC
>CAZAHL010000476.1:0-4267 GCA_964484845.1 uncultured Chryseolinea sp.
AGTAACATCACTGGCCTCCTTCAAACCCGACATGGCAACGAGAATATCAAAATGAAAATGGCTGTTGGATGGAATATCATCAAATACAGCAGTGACCTTATGGTTCAAGTTATCCGGGAAGATAAGAGATTGACCGAGGGCATTTCCATCTGGAAAATATTTCACCGCCATTTTCCTGCTGATGGCTACCGTATTCGGTTCTGTCAAAGCAGTTTTCGGATCGCCTTGAAGAACCGGAATGGAAAAAATTTTAAAAAAGGTACTGTCTGCCCAAATTACATTAGACTCCTTGAAATTTTCAGATCGCTGATTACTTTTTACAAAACGCGGTCCCCAGCTTCGAAGCCGCAAAGAAGATTCTATTTCGGGGTAAGTTTGAGCCAGGATATCGGGCAGAGCAGCACTGCCAGATGCCAGCTTGAAATGGTTGCCGCCAAATTTGATCTCCGTATTCACCCGGTAAATGCGATGCGCGTTTTCATGAAATCGATCATAGCTCAGTTCGCTGCGAATAAATTGTACGATGACGATGCATGAAGCAATTCCAATAGCCAGTCCAATAACATTAATGAATGTATAAAACCGATGCTTTTTCAAGTTTCGGACCGCTATTGTAAAATAATTTTTTAGCATAAAAGTCGTATTTTGATTTTTTGACTGAATGGATTGCCACTGTATTCTTCGCAGACCTGATGTATGACCAAATGATTTTAAAACTTTCTGATAAGCATCAATAAATTTTTTTCCATCTTCCATTTCGTTTTCCACACACTCGGCAATGTGGTCGATCAGTTCGTTTTGAACATCGTCGAATACGATACCCCGATAAAAAAGATCTTTGATAATATAATTAATATGCTCGGAGCTTAACTTCATCGTTGCCTTATTCGCTTCTCAATGAATTGGCCGGGTTGGAACTCGCTGCTTTGATCGATTGATAACCCATGGTAAGCCATGCTATGAGAAAGGCAAATGCGCCCGCTAATAAATACATCCCCACTCCAATTTCAACTTTATATGTGTAGTTCCTTAGCCACCAATCTACAGCGAACCAGGCGACAGGTGCAGCAAGGACAAACGCGATGACAATGAGTTTCCCAAACTCTTTTGACAACAATACAACGATGCTGCTTACCGATGCACCCAATACTTTTCGGATGCCGATTTCTTTGGTGCGTTGTTCTGCTGTGAATGCAGAAAGTGCAAATACACCAAGACATGCAATAATGATAGCTAGGGATGAAAATATAGCGAATATTGTTCCCAGTCGTTGCTCGGATGAATACATTCTTCCAAACTCATCGTTTAAAAACGAGTACTCGAATGGTTGGCCGGGTGCCATTCGTTTCCACGTTTGCTCTATTGTTCTTATGACATCCTGAGTGTTCCTCGCTTCAAATCGAAATGAAACATTTCCGGAATTCGATGCCAGGCGAAGATACAACGGCGTAATAGTTTGACGCAGTGATTCAAAATGAAAATCTTCGACTACACCAACAATCGTGAAAGTTGTTGTAGCGGTTTTATCAATACTATTGTCATCGGCAATCTTAAATGTGGAAATCCTTTTTCCAATGGGATCACTAAATCCAAATGCCTTAGCAGCCGCTTGATTTAAAATAATCGCGGATGAATCGGATGGAAAATCAAGGGAGAAATCACGTCCCTGCACAATCTTCATTCCCAACGTTTCTACGTAATCATAATCAACATCCCAATTTTGTATTCCAACGAGATTTTCAGCGGTGGGTTGTTTGCCTTCCGGCCAATGACCGCTGTCATTCCGGTAAAAACCAGAGACAGGTAAAAATCCTGAAATCGTTCCGATTATTATTTTAGTGTCTTTGAGCAATTCTTCTTTAAAACTTTGCAATTGATTAATCGGAGAATAAGCATTTTGAATAACAATCACCTGATCTTTATTAAATCCGATTTTTTTATGTTGGATAAAATCAAGCTGGCGATAAACCACCAATGTACCGATAATCAGGAAAATAGAAATTGAAAACTGAAATACAACCAGACCGCTACGTATCATTCCACTCTTCATACCCAATGCCAACTTTCCTTTTAATACCTCAATGGGTCTGAATGCCGAAAGAAAAAATGAAGGATATATACCTGCAATAACGCCGAGGAAGATCCCAAGCAAGAAAAGAGTAACATAAAATCCAACACTATTTAATGGAAGCTCCAGTTGTTTTGAAGCCAGTAGATTAAAGGAAGGAAGTAAAAGGATGGAAATAATTAGAGCGAGCACAACGGCAGCAAGGCTTAACAATATTGATTCGACCAAAAATTGCCGAACAAGATGGGATCTTAGTGAACCCAGTACTTTTCGAATGCCTACTTCTTTTGCACGAGTGGACGACCTTGCAGTCGAAAGATTCATAAAATTAATACACGCGATAACAAGAATAAAAAAAGCAATCGCTGTAAAAAGGTAGACATAGGTTATATCGCCGTTGGGTTCTATCTCAATCTGAAGGTCGGAATGCAAGTGAATGTCCTTGATTGGGGTAAGCCAGTATCGATACTTGTTGCCACCTTCAAAAAGTTTAAAATCGCCGCCTAAAACTTCCGCTGCCTGTGGTCCTACATAAGTCTTAATGACGTTAGGCAACTTTGCTTCAAACGCTTTGACATTAGCCGACTCCCTTAATAACACATAGGTGTGAAAATTATTACTTAACCAATTGTTATTCTTGCTTTCGTCTTCGCCTGTCATCGAAATTAGAATATCAAATTGGAAATGGCTATTCACAGGCATATCATGGATAACGCCTGTGATATTGGTTATCCAGTTATCAAAAAATATCAATGACTGACCGATAGGATTCTCACCTGGAAAATATTTATCGGCAATCTTTTTACTGATCACAATTGTGTTTGGCCTTGTTAATGCCTTATCCGGATTTCCATGTAAAAAAGGAATTGTGAAAACTTTAAAAATTGAACTATCCGCGTGCGTTATTCCGGACTCTCTGAAAACCTCTTTGTCTCTTTTTACCGGCCAAGTACCTTGAGTTCGAAAGCGTGTTACAGCTTCTACTTCCGGAAAGTCTTTGAGAAGAGCTTCCGCCAATGGAGAGGGGGTAACTGCCTGTTTGTAATGGGTGCTTCCGAATTTTATTTCTGCATTTACCCGATGAATGCGGTTAGCCTTTTCATGATGTTTATCATAGCTAAGCTCATTCGTGACATACAATACAATGATCAGGCAAGCGGCTATTCCAATAGCCAAACCTGTCACGTTTATAAAAGAATAAAACCGATGTTTTTTAAGATTTCGGATTGCAATGGTGAAGTAATTTCGAATCATGAGTCTGGCGGTTTGATTTTTAGCGTTGATGATTTTTTGCTGTGTTTCTCGTAAGCCGGTAGTATGACCAAATGCACAAAGTACGTTGTGGTAAGCATCTATAAAACGTAGATCTCTTTCCATTTCGATTTCTACCGCACTGCAAATGTGGTCGATCAGTTCCTCCTGAATTCCTTCCACGATAATACCTCGATAAGACAGATCTTTCCGGATGTAATCGATATGTTCCCCAGTGAGTTGTGACATGTTAACTCATTTCCACCTGCAATACGTTTGACATTGTTTTTATAAAATCAACGAAGTCGCTTACGCGTTCTTTGGCAAGACTACGTCCTTCGGGCGTTAGGGTATAATATTTTCTAACCCGTTTACCAATCATAACGGTTTCGGTCCTCAGGATATTTTCCGATTCCAGTTTATGAAGAGCTGGATATAAGGCGCCTTCCGTCAGAAGGATCCGTTCCTCCGATAGTTCCTTTACGCGCTGTGTAATCTCATAGCCGTACATTTTGCCATGGTCTTTTAAAACTTTAAGAATGATAGTCTGGAGGGTACCTTTTAACAGTTCTGGAGAATGCATAAGTGATTAATACATAAGTGATTTATGTATAAGACGCCGTGCGTTACTGAAAGGTTGCAGTGGGGTTGTGTTTTTTTTGAAAAAGTTTTTAAACCGATGAGATTCCAAAGTTTCGCAAAGAAACTCTGAACATTCAATTGAGAAATCCTTATGAGAAGAAATTGCATTTTGGAAGACACCATAATTACGTGACTTCGTTAAAGCATGACTTATTTGACGGTTCTTAAAGAAATGAAATAATCCACAAGCGTATTTTGATAAACAAATCCGATCTATTAACTTCAGATCATATTTCGTTGTAGTCGTTGTCAAAGCCCTGAAAGGCATGCGCGTAAACTTAACGAAGTTGTCAAAATAAACTCCAG
>CAZAHL010000477.1:0-4266 GCA_964484845.1 uncultured Chryseolinea sp.
TTCTAGATGCAGACGACTACTTTCTTCCAGGCCGATTCAATAAAACTAAACAAGTGTTCTCGGAAAGAAGGGATGCTGATGGTGTCTATGAAGCGGTGGCTATTTTTAGTCTTAAGAAAGAAGGTTATAAACTGTTTTCAATTACCAAAGAACTAAAGCCTCACGCGCTTTTTCAGCATTTGATCCGCGGTACGTACGGACATTTCCATACAAATGCAATTACCATTAAAAAGGACCTGATAAAACTCGCCGGCGTATTTAACATTTCATTACGGTTACATCAAGATTCTGAACTATGGCTTCGTTTTGCGTTTTATGGAAAATTGTATCCAGGAGAACTTACTAGGCCGGTTACGATGGTAAGAAGACATGAGAATAATCGGTTTATCCATGCTAATGACAACAGTCGATTACAATTTTGGGAAATTGTTTTTATCTATTTTAAAAAGAAGCCTCTTGCAATGAAGGATTATCTATTGATTTTATGGAAGTATTCAAATGCGCGATCGAAAGTTGAAAACACAAATATTTTCAAAGAGTTATTGAAAGCTCTAGCTGTAAGAAAAAGATGATAAAATTTGCAGCTTTTATAATGACATTTGAACGGCCTAATGAAGTAATTAATACTATCAATAAACTTTTTGATCAGTCATTTCCCCCTGCTAAAATACTGATAATTGATAACAGTAGTTCGTTGTTAACGGGTGAGGCTATTCAAAATTTGAACAATGAAGCTGTTGAATATTACAGGATGGGATATAACGCTGGCCCTGCAGGCGCTGCAAAGGTAGGGCTGCAGCGTTTAGCCCTCGAAGGCTTTGATTGGATTTATTGGGGTGATGACAATGATCCTCCACAAAATAAAAATACTTTTGAAGACGAAATAAAAATCGCTGAGAGAGTAGTCGATGCAGGCATAATCGGTGAGGTAGGAGTCAGCTTTAATAAATACACAGGGCGAACTTCCGGCTTTAAAAATAAAGAACTACAAGAAATTATGGATGCTGACGCTGTGTCCGGTGGTAGGCAAATGATTGTTAGTAAGAAAGTAGTTGACAAAGGGATACTACCTTCCGAGAAACTATTTTTTGGCTTCGAAGAGCTCGACTTTTGTTTAAAGGTTAAGCAAGGAGGTTTTAGAATAATTTTTGATGGTGAAAAAATTAAAGTTGGAAGAAGCGAGATGGGAAATAATGATCCTAATTATAAGTGGAAAGGAAACCGAAATAAAAATGTTGATGCGATATGGAGACAATATTATAGCTCGCGAAATATGTTGTCCATACTTTTTCGGCATGGATTTGTTATAGCTTATTTTTACAATCTTTTCAAAATACTCTTCAAACCATTTTATTCACTCCGTTTTGGCTATTCTTATGGTTTGAAAGCTTTTAAGGTGTATTGGGGAGCAATACTCGATCATTTACGAAATCGGTTCGGAATCAAGGATTTTAATAGACTATGATTGGCGACCTGATTCAATTGGAATATTTTCATTGTCGTAGAATGTCTTGCACTGTAAATTTATCCCTCTTTAATTCGCAATTATGACTACCGAAATGTTTCTGAGAAAAGTTGAATTTGAAATCAAAAAGAACATAGACGGCATAATCGCCTTACGGAATGAGAGAAGCATGAAACAAGATTTAAGTTTTGTGACGGCGGGCGATCTTTTAGTTAATGAAATAATAGAAGAGGCGGCGACAGACTGGGCTGATAATGTAGTTTTCATATCGGAAGAAAAATTAAACAAAGAAATCGAGGATACGAGCGGGCATATCGTTGTTGTGGATCCCATCGATGGAACGGAAAATTTTACTTCGGGATTTCCAATGTGGGGTGTTTCTGTTTCCTGTTTTTTTAATGGTAAACATGCCGGCTCATTACTGGGATGCCCTGAAATGGATTTGTGGATCAAAAGCGGAGATTCGATCCCACAATTTTTTTCCCGAATACGCGGTCTATCGTCTTCCTTAAAGATGGAAGATCTGATAAAAGCCACTCAGGGTCACGAGTATCGAATATTGGGGTGTTGTGTATATAATATGATTAACGTAATTCGCGGGTCTTTTTTATCTTTCGAAAATCCGAAAGGAGCAAATTCATGGGACATCCTGGGTGGGTTGAACATAGCACTGGAACATAACTTAAAGGTATTTGTAAATGACAAGCAATATTCAGGAGAATATCTACCAATTGGCCAAAAATACCGGTTTTGGGTCGGCCGTTAAGGATATCTTTATTATTGGTAAGGGGCCTAGTATCGATGAACTTGACGGTTTTTCTTTCCCAAAGGGGTTAATACTGAATGTCAACGATTCAGAAAAAATCATTCAGGGCCACATCGGTGTTTTTAGCAACAACTGGGTAAGACAAAGCTTAAAAGAACGCGGATTCAAATGCCAATATTATTTGGCCGGAAAACCATTGCCTGCCAATGTGCTGCATACAGTTCTGCCAGCAATCCCTTTCGAGTATGACGGTGAAGAACTGACTACTTACAGGCTTGAATTGGAGGAATATTACGATGAATCTTTTGTCTTATCCAATGCTTTAAAAATTTGTCGGCATGTTGCAAAACTGACGAACACAATACCTAATGTCTACCTACTCGGTTTTGACTTTTCGACCGACAAGGGAGAGGTGAGTAAAAACCTTGGGGTCGACTACGCTAAAAATGAAATTGAACGTTCTCTCGTGGTTCACTCACAGGAGAATGAGTATTTGCAATTTGTGAAATACTTTCAGGATCATCCGGTTATAAATCTTATTCACGTAGGTATAAAGGAGTATAGTGCCATTCCTTCCGTACAATTTAAAGATCGATTTTCTCCTACCATTGATTTTAAAATAGACAAAGAACCAATCGAGGGGTTCGGTCAGCTTAATAAAGTTCTTATAGTAGCTGAATTAACAAATAACCATCTTGGGGACATAAGTAGATTAGTTGAAATGGTTGAACGTGCAAAGGAGGCCGGGGCAGACCTTATTAAAGTTCAAAAGAGAGAAGTTGATACATTCTATTCGTCTGAAAAATTATCAAGCTATTATTGGTCGCCATTTGGAAAAACGCTGAGAGATTATAGAAAAGGTGTTGAACTCGACGAAGAGAAATTGAACAGGTTGAATGAAGTCTGTAAATCTGTTGATATCGGATGGTTTTGTTCCGTTTTGGATTTCCCATCTTTCGAGGTCATTAGACGCTTTACACCGGAGTTTATTAAAATCCCGTCCACAATATCAAACCACAGGGACTTTCATAAGCAAGTCGCAAACGCATACCGTGGGCCGATTGTAGTGTCAACAGGTTATACAGATCAATCGTATGAGAAGTATATTCTGGAGACATTTAAAAATAATTATAAAATTTACCTTCTTCACTGCATTTCTTCATATCCAACGGCGATGCAAGACTGCAACATCGCTGTCGTGAAGCATTATGCAGATCTAGCGCAACAACATACTCACCTAGTACCGGGATATTCAAGTCACGATTTAGGATCTTTTGCTTCGGTTCTTGCGGTGGCAAGTGGCGCCCGAATGTTGGAAAAACACGTGAAGCTTGGAGATGTTGACTGGGTGCATTTTGATAAAGTGGCACTGGATTTAAAAACAGATAGTTTTAAAAAATATGTGAAGGACATCAGAAATACGGAAACAGTTTTAGGATCTCCATTAAAGGAAATACTGAAATCGGAGCACCACAAATACGAGGTCAATAAGATTTAAGTGTATGCGTAGAATAATTAAGGCGTTAGTCCCTGTCCGTTCCGGGTCCATTCGCGTCGAAAATAAAAACTTGCACCCCTTTTGTGGAAGCACGTTGCTAGAACTTCGCGTGAAACAACTATTAACCCTGCCATTTTTGGATGGCGTCGTAGTGAGTTCTAATGACCCTGAAATGTTAAACATCGCTGAAAAGTTGGGTGCAGAAATCCACCAACGTGATAACTACTTTGCATCTAATACCGTTTCCATGAGCGAAGTTTATGAAAATATGGCGTCTTCAATGATCTGCGATGACGTAATGTATGCACTTGTCACCACGCCACTTGTGTCAAATGAATCATTTTTAAAAGCATTCAACCTTTACACAGAATTGCCAGAAGCTTATGATTCAATTTCGACCGTCGCCGATGTTAAAGAATTTCTAATAAAGGATGGAAAACCATTCAATTATGATGGCAATAAAATTCCCAGATCACAGGATCTTCCGGATATTGCAAAACTTACATTCTGCATCTCTATTCTGCCGCGGCTTACTAT
>CAZAHL010000478.1:0-4251 GCA_964484845.1 uncultured Chryseolinea sp.
CATCGGGCTTTTTTGTGCGGGGGCTTTTCATCTACCCGGCTTAATGTTAGCGGCTGCCCGGCTCACGATCAAACCAATTTTTTCCACCATTCATTCGTCTTAAGAAGTCTATGAAAGAGTCTCCAATTATTATTTCCTGTTCTTTGTCTTTCATTGATCCAAAAGGAAGTAAAATAATTTGGTAGTGGTTATGTCCAATGTGTCGCAATCCAATCATTTCTTCTCCACCGTTGCTTCCAATGGCTAACGTGGTCGGAAGGTAGTACTGAACTTCATATCCTTCATTTAATGATAGCAACTCAGTCTCGTCCCAAAGAACAAAATAGCTATCTTTTAAAAACGATTCATGACCTGAGTAGTTTGATGAGAAGAATACATAGTCATCTGGAAGACTGAATCCCATTTTCTCCTCGATGGATTCTTTAGAAGAAAATTGAATGTTTTTTATTGGCCATTTTATCCCATCCAAAATTATCTCAACTGTTGATGTACTTCCGTCAGCCCCCATTTTGGTAATACCTTGTTACAGGCAGTGTGTATGTCGATTGTTTGGTGATGTAAGGTTAAATTCCATATATACCACCTGAAGCAGCAATTTTTTGTCCATTTATCCAACCTGCCTCTTCAGAACCAAGAAAAACCGCCACTTTAGCTATGTCTTGTGGTTGACCAATTCTGCCAAATGGTGTTTTCTCAATTAACATCTTTTCTAAATCGCTACCAGTGATTCCCGCTGTAATTGTTCCTTCGGTTTTTACACCACCTGGCAAAAGAGAATTGATACGAATATTTCTACCACTAAATTCCTTCGATAACGATACCGTTATGGCATCTAGTGCTGCCTTGGTAGCTGAGTATTCTGAAATCCCTGCCATTGGAGAATTACTTACTTCTGAACTCACATTTATAATTACTCCGCCATTTGAGCCGAATGCTTTCACTGCTTCTCTTATAGTCAATAGTGAACCTAATACATTAATTTCAAATAGTTTACGAAATGTATCTTCGGTTACTTCTTCAATTGGTGCAGAGGGATATATACCTGCATTATTTACCAAAATATCCAATGAACCATAAGTCTTTACAGTTTCTTCAAAAAGATGTAATACCTCATTTGTTTTTGAAACATCCGCCTTCACTGCTAATGCTTGACCTCCCTTGTCAATAATTGCTTGTACAACTTTATCAGCACCGATTTTATCAGATGCATAATTAACCACAACCTTTGCGCCTTCTGCTGCATAGTATTCTGCGATGGCAGCACCAATTCCTTTTGATGCCCCTGTAACTATTGCTACTTTGTTTTTTAATTTACTCATGTTACATTTTTATTTTTTTCTTTTTGTTTTTTTGGCATTAACTGCTCTTGATATTTCAAAAGAATCTTCTAGTAGATGGTATCGGGTAATAAGTCCGTTATCTACAACAATGTCGATAGTGAATTCCGACTTCATAACACTTTCATTCCTTTTCATAAGAGATTCAAGATTTCCTAATACAACTACTCGGTTGCCTTTTGTCACTATATCAGTAATCGATAATTTTTGCGGTTGGATATGTAACTTAAGTAGTCTGAAGTGTTCTGCAATTTCCTTGCGTCCTATTCTTTTTCCAATCCAAGGAACATTTCTCGTATCACCCGGTATAAAGTGTTCAGCTTTTTCTTCAAAGAAACTGGCAAGCTCTTCTGGTGTTGCTCCTGATTTAAACCTATCAAAGAATCGATTTACAACACTTAATGCTGTCGTATCTTGATTGATAGAGTCTTGTGCGTGCACACTGCCTAAAGAAGCAAAAGCTACGACCATCGTTATGAAAACTTTTTTCATTAGGCTTTTAGGTACGAATGCTTCAATCCCCTTTAACAAGCCTGTGAGTACTGTTACTTTGTTTTTAAATCTGTTCATTTTTTTTAATCTCTTTTAAATTTGAGACACAAAAGTAAAATAGTTTTGTTTATTATCGTAACTTTGTAACTAAAAGTAACGGTAACTAAAAAGTAACAATGTAACTTATGGCAGAAAATAGTTGTTTGCAGAATCGAAAAAATATGATGGCCATTCAGGATTCAATGGATGTGCTGAGCGGAAAATGGAAAATCTCAATCATCTCGTCTATTTGCTTTTACGAAAAGCGAAG
The DNA here is from genome assembly GCA_964484845.1 of uncultured Chryseolinea sp. GTDB lineage: Bacteria > Bacteroidota > Bacteroidia > Cytophagales > Cyclobacteriaceae > Chryseolinea. The sequence goes on from CAZAHL010000478.1 coordinate 2,140, forward strand.
ATTCTCCGATATATTGAACGATGTGGTCGGAATTTCCAACAAAATGTTGAGTCAAGAATTAAAAGGTTTGGAAGTGAATAAACTTGTTAAAAGAACTGTGCTGGATACTCAACCACCTACTGTTCTATATGAACTTACAGAACACGGAAAGAGCCTACAAACAATAATTAACAATCTAACCGATTGGGGTAAAGCTCACAGAAAGAAAATTATTGGGAAGTAATTCGTCTTTTAATCAAACGGTCAGTCATTACGGGGTGTGTTTCGGTTGCCGCTAACGGTGTGTATATAAAGCGTAGGCGGTTTTAATAGCACTTCATTGTCAACCGTTGGTGAATTAAGTTACTTGCAAAATTTATCATAACAAAATGAACCCGCCTATGATTTATATATGGTGTTATGCACTGTGCCGCGCTTGCACAACTCTTAACCACACGGATGCCAGAACTTTGGTTGTGCGGGAGGATGCGTGGTTTTGGCATGGGTGTGGATTAATATATATCTAACGCTTTATTAAATTATAGACAAATTCCAATTCCGCATCCCTTCCACTACTTAAATCGGTACCGTTCGAATGAACTTCATAGTCTACGGGAACACCGCGTCCGAAAAATTTGCTTTCGTTCCACGGCATAATGCTTCTATAACCCGCTATCAAAACCCCAAGTTTGGAATTCGGAAGCTGCAAATACGTTCTGTCATAACCGTTTATTCCATTGTAATCGCCTCCTGACTCCTCACCTATAAAAATACCACGTTTATAGTAGTGTACTAATGTTGCGAATTCAGCAGCACCTGAAGCTGTCATTCCATTTAATAGAATAAAAAGTTTTCCTTTGAATGCATTCTTTTTTATGTGGTACGTTTTTCTTGTATTGTTATGCAGGGTCCACTCAAAAGTTGTATCATTAACTCTCCTAATTAATTTCCGATTGAACCAGTCATTTAGTTTCGATCGATTCAAATTTTCCGGATGGCTGAATTTGTATCCATGTTTAAAAAGTAATTTGTCTTTAAACTTAAAGTCCTCTTTTCCAAGGTAAGAATATAAAAATGGTGGGACGAACGCCATACCTCCGGTATTGTTTCTAATATCAATTACCAAGTTGTCAATTCCATTCTGTTTGATATCGTTGAACGCCATCTTTATAATCTTTCGCAAATTCTGTTTATAACTTTTTTTAATCTGATTGGACATAAATGAATTGATCCTCAAGACTGCCAAATCGTGTTCGTTATCCATACGAAAGTCCATAGATTTGACCTTTTCTTGCATGCCCCTATTCTGTTCAATTCTACTATCAACTAGCGATGCAATTGATACGGTTTCTGTGTCATTATTTTCATACTTTTTTAAGTCCACTTTAAAAGTATCAGGTTGATCTATGTAAATCGCGTAATACCACTTAAAGAATTTTTCGACATTTCTATCTTTAGTGGTAGCTACAAATCCATCTGCTACCTCTTTACTTCTAAGAATATCCAATATTTCTTGACTTTGTCTTCCGTTGATTTTAATGATTTCAAATCCGATTTTGGGATACTGTAAGCCACTTAAATCATTGACAATAAAGATTTTATTGTCAATGATCTTTATATCCAAAGGAATGGCTTTTGTATCGGCACCAATGTAAGGGATTACCGGATATGTATGACCACAATGAATTTTCGCAATGACTGGAACTACTAAACTTGTAAACTGAAATAAGGTTAGGCTGTCAGGAAGCGAAGTTATTATCCTGGTGAATTCTTGCTCAAAGTCATTTTTTGAAGTATATCTAAAAACACTTGGGTGTATTTCATATATAGAAGTCTTTAAAATGGAAATATCCTGAAGGGCAGCTTTTTGACTCAGAATGGTCGTTGGGCTGGATTGGGCAAACAATAAGAAACTTGGTATTGTAAATATTATTGTTATAAATTCTTTTACCATTTTCGCTAAGTTATTTAAGAGGGCGATCGATTGGCTCTTTTGCTTGCTTTGGTGTCGCGAGGAAAGTGTGGCAAGCAAATGTGCCAATATTCGAGGCACCGACTCTGTCCGCGCGGCATTGTGCATAACAAAAAAGTGTTTTATGCGAAATCCAAACAAAAAAATAAGCCTTTAAAAGA
>CAZAHL010000479.1:0-4233 GCA_964484845.1 uncultured Chryseolinea sp.
GACTTTCAGTCAATGTATTCAACCTATGGATTTTTAATCCATAGTTCGTTAAGTTCATCAGTAACCAGGAAATCCAAAGTATAACTAGCCGAACTGGCATAAGTCCTTGTAGCACAACGTACCTGATATCCACTTTTACGGACTCCACCGCCGTGGGGCGGCGCCTTTAGATTAGCGACTGAATTTTACCTAAGCGTACTTTAGCTACTTGTCTGCTCGTTTAGTTTATTTATCTAAAATCTAAACGTGTCAATATCTACGGTAAAATTAGGTCGCTAATCTAAAGGCTGGAAGATATGCAGTACTCATCGGGTGTCGGGCCTAATATTGTGAGAGGGATCGCACCTTCTTTTCCTGTTGAGTCCAATAGCCTGTCTTACATACCTGGAGCAGTTTCAACGATTCACACGCGAGTGGATATCCGAAACATCAACACTTCGAACATCAACACTCCAACACTTGCCTAGAGCCATGTCTTAACCTCTGCGAGTAAGTCTCCGGCTACAATCTTGGAAGCCTCCAGGAGCCGTGGTATTCTTGAGTCCACACGTGGCATAGAGGGCGGTTCTTGCAGCAAGGCAACAAAGCAAAGCACGACGGTCACTATTCCTGTAAGTCTCATGACTGAGCGGACCCGCTTATGGTTGTGTTTTGCATTCTGCGCGTTGGTTGTATGGAGAGCTTTCATGGGCTTGCGATTATGATGTAAATAACGGCGATCGAACGTGCCCTGACCATTGGAAATAGGCTGCCTCCGGCCGTTGGTAGGTGAACGCCAGCAACCAGGCGGTGAAACACGTCCGCAGCAGTACGGCACGCAAAGCTCACCTCACATCGATCTCGTAAACACCTGTGGATTGTCAGCAATAGCACCCCGGTTGCCGCTTGTGGCGTATCGTTATCTAGGTGTCGAACTCACTGCCGTTCCACAATCAAGCCAATCCCACAATCCTTCGAATCAAGGTCCGACCCTTCCCCCAGCACTCCATTATCGATCACCAGCTACCACGTCCTCTTGCTCATCATCTTATCCAATTCTTCACGCGTCATTTTCCCTAGCTCGGGATGTTTTTCCAGCCATTTTACAAATTCGGTTTTTATTTGATCCGTCCATTGGCTGTCGATTTCCCCCGTGGTGTATTTACCAGTGCGCACCATCTCAAAACCAAATTTATCTTTTCGTATTACAAATTCTGAGGTACTTACTACTTGCTCCGCCATATGAGCCGGGACAAAAAGAACACCTTCCATTGTTGCAATAACAAAATCACCGGGAAGCACCATGGCATTTCCGATACGAATGGGAGTGTTGAGTCCCGTCAGTACCATTTCCTCCATAAAGGAGGGATGAAAATCGCGAACAAAAGCATTAAAGCCTGGCATGTTTGTTATCTCTTGTAAATCCCTCGCCGCGCCATTGAAAACAACGCCATTACCCGATTTACTATAAATGGAATTGGCTAACGTAGCACCCATGATGCTACCACCGCTGATTTTCCCAAAGGCATCGGCCACATATAAATCACCTTTGGTGAGGATATCGATCGGCCACGAATTGGTATTGCCTTTTCTTCCTTGTTGGGTACCTCGTGCTTTGATGTTTTTCTCCACATCCGGCCGAGTGGGCAAATACACAGCGGTCAATGCGCGGCCCGTCATGGGCGTATCGTTAATTGTTTTCCATCCGCCATCAAACTGATTTAAGTAGCCTTCATTCTTTAACACGGTCCAGGCGTCGTCAATCATGATATGCTTTGCCCTTTCCAGCAGATCATCTGGAATCTTTGGCCTTCCGTCTGCAAATCGTTCACCTTTCCATTCAGAGGTAAGAAAAGTCAATTCTTCTTTTGGAATGGATTGTGCCAACAGAAAACTCTCACATGAGACACTGCTTAAAAAGAGAAAAAGAATAGCAACTTTTAATTTCATGTATTGATTGATTTAAAATGATTTTGTAGGGCATTAAGTTATTAATCCTATTAATACTTTGCTATATTTTTCTCGTTGATCGGTTGACATCACCCTAGCAAGCTTATAACGTGTGGTTTGTGTGTCAGCAAGAGTTGTACCTACCTACACTTAGGTCAGAGACCTTGAAAGGGTTCCTTCCATAGATTACACAAGCTTTGAGCCACACTGTTATCAAGCCACAGCTGTATTCTGCAAAGTACGAAGCTCGTTCTGTCAATTCAGGTGCCTGTTTTTTTTCAAAGTCGATAATTTCAAGTAAAAAAACTCTGATGAAAAGAATCGTTATGGCGTTTGGCATTGCAGCCTCTGTGTGGTTTTCATGCTCTACTAATGATAGTGATCCGGCGCCAAAGGTAGTGGACATATATGCAGCCGGTTACGAAAGCATCGGTGGAAAAGATGTCGCTACGTATTGGAAGAATGGAATTGCCACACATCTTTCGAGTGAAGCTAAACACGGTTTGTTGGAAGATATTGTCGTTTCCGGATCGGACGTATATGCAGCAGGCTGGGGAGAAGGTGCTAAATATCATGTAGCCAAATACTGGAAAAATGGTATCGAGATAAGATTGTCCAATGAACTTTCATACGCTCGTTCAATTGTTATCGTGGGCTCGGACGTATACGTGGCGGGTAGCGTATCCAACGGTGCGAAAAATGTCGCCACCTATTGGAAAAATGGTATTGGCACAGCTCTATCAGATGGAACTGCGAACGCACATGCTACGGATTTAGTTGTTTCAGGAACCGATGTGCATGTCGTGGGCTGGGCATTTTCTGGCTCAAAGAATATAGCCAAACATTGGAAGAACGGAATCGCGACAGACCTTTCGAATGGAACGCAACACGCAAGCGCTAATAAGATCATTTTGGTTGGGACGGATGTATATATTGCGGGCGGTGAATCTAATGGTACAAAAAACGTAGCCAAGTATTGGAAGAATGGAATCCCGACGATGCTGTCTGATGGAAACAAAGTCGAAGATACTAACGATATTGCCGTTTCAGAATCGGATATACACGTGATCGGGTATGAAAAAAAGGACTCCATTTTTATTGCAAAATATTGGAAGAATGGTGTTGCCACAATCTTAACAGATGGAACAAAGATTGCAGGCGCGCGGGATCTTGTAGTTTCAGGGTCCGACGTGTATGTGGCGGGATATGAAATCACCGGAAGCAAGTCCATTGCTAAGTATTGGAAAAATGGAATACCAACAAATATTGTAACGGATGTCGTTGCGGGATCAAAGGCTATGTCAATTGTCGTTGTGGAGTAACCTGTCCAGCCATTTCAGGACAAGACACAAGACATCAGTGCCGAATGTCGAAGTGAATTGCGGCACGGCCATTGGCATTGAGATGGTGTTTCAGATCGGTTGTGGATTTTGGAACTTAGACCAACGTTGCAAGTCAATAAAGTTTAGTTTACTTCGCTCGTCTGAAACTCAAATGATACACGTAGGATTTTGAGGGTTGTGCTACGGAAAGTTTCAGCAGCAGTGTGCTATCTGTGACATCCACTATCTCGTATGTATCCGTTGAGCCGTTTGCCATAAGCTGCAACTCCCGCTTCGATTCATCAAGCTTCCAGCGCCCTTCTACAAAAGTTTGTGTGAGTTGTGAACTATGCTTCGATGCTCCTTCATCGTACTGATAGGTGCCATCCTCTGAAAGAATAAGCACATCATCACGTTCCGGAGCAGGAAACTGAAACGTGATATCCTGTAAAGCAGTATCCGGATTGTGTACTACTGCTACATCGGCTTCAAGCCAATGCCTGTTCATGATCATCTTTGCAGTTTCTGAATGATCACTGATGGATTGTGTAGTGACTTGTTTAGGGGAGCAGGCAATCATCAGCAAAGATACCGATAGCATCGTGCAGATCTTCTTCATCTTGTTAGGTAACTATTGTAAGACAAATAAATATAGTCAGAAATGCTATTGATGGCAAAAGTTGAAAGTGAATAACGATTCAGACTTCCGAAGCTTGAACGTAAAAGGTTTTGCGCCCAAAAAGATTCTCGAAGTCGCGAGCCCGTACACGAATATTTATTTAAAGTTACCAAATGAACTATTCTGTAATTTAGTAGCTAACCGTTTCCATTTTTGATTGAATGTTTTAGATGCCATGAATCCTTAAGAAATCTTGGGGGTAGATACGAATGCGACAGATGCCGAAATTAAATCGGCTTACCGGAGACTTGTTAAACAGTTCCACCCTGACGTCAGTAAGGATCAAAATGAAGTCGTGATAAG
>CAZAHL010000480.1:0-4212 GCA_964484845.1 uncultured Chryseolinea sp.
CTCGTAAACGATTGGTCGAATGCAGTAAGACTTAACCGGAACTATAGTGAACAATTAGGGTGGAATCAGTTTTATGATCAGATCAATGATTTTTTGTTGCCCTTTTCGGGCCAACAAAATGTGAGTTTGAGCGAGGAAGCTTTTGCACAGGCATTAGCGAAGTGGCAGCAACAGCAAGGTTTTTCAAGCAAAGATTCAGACGGGATACTGGGTCCAAAAACGTGGACTAGACTGCAGCCTTTGCTTACTGAAAAGCCTACATCCTCAACTGACCCTGGTGATACTGATAATGGAACAGTTAGTCCAATTGAACAAACGGAATGGGCAGCCAATCCAGGTATTCATACTTACTATCCGAATTGGCAGGCGTACCAGATAAAACGGAAGAATGTACTTGGCTGGGGTATTTCTGCGCCTGCCGTTTATATCGAGACGGCTATCCAAGAATGGAAATCGAATACTGCCTTGCATGTGCATTTTGGTCGTAATTTTGACGGAGACCCGAAACGCTCGTATCTCAATCTTAGACGCTTATATCAGAAGAAAAAAATTACAAATCCGGCAGCATATTTTGCAACGAATCTTGTTTCAATCAATTTTTTTAAATGCAAAACAATTGGGCATAAGGACTTGAAAGCTGCCTTGGATACTGCGCAGTCAAATTTGATTTCAGCAGGGCATACCTTTAGTCTGGTGAACGCATGGTCCTTTGTTCCACGTACCGTTAATTTCGACAGCAATATACTTTCGAATCATGCCTTGGGAACGGCCATAGATATCAATCATGAGAATAATCCTCATATTATGTCCAGTGAGGAGATATTAGTTATCGATACAGTCTGTCGGCCAATATTAACGTCTGGCCTACTCTCAGAAAAGAATCCGGATGTGCTTACAAGAGCAAGCGATCATTTCAGAAATACATTTAATGATGGCTGGATAGATCAACAATCCCAAACATCAGTCTTAAACGCTATACGGCGTAAGCGTACAAGATTAGATCAGTTTGCAAGAAATGGATTTCTGAATTTATCCAGTATTCTGATCAGGGCACTCCAGAATGCAGGATTGAAATGGGGTGGCGCGTGGACAAACAGCAAAGATTTTATGCATTTTGAGCTGTAGTATATTTGTTTATGTCGATTCAAGATGGAATGTCCAACGTCGCAATGTGAGGTGGATACGGTTTTTTATTTTTATTCCTACTGGCCTAGGGAAATTTATTTTTTTGATTTCGGTCATGAAAGGTATGGTGATTGCCTTTTTGTGACTAAAGAAAACAAGAGCATTCTGATTGATGGTGCTCACCCGGACGACGACAGTCGTATTGTATCCCAGTTACGAATTGCTTGGGAACGATCCACTTTTTGGAATCATCCCTTTAAAATTGTGGAAGAATAGGTCTTTAGGAAAGCTTATGAATGGAAACCAATTTGATAAATATATTTACTCTCTTTCCATAGTTTTTCTGCAATCATAACCGTTCACAGAAATACGTTCGGAATTTCAGGAAGATCATTAACAACGCAATCAAAAATGATTGGCTTGATAAAGATCCAGTTTAGCACCATAATTTTTTCAGTAAAGCGATTAAGATTTAAATACAAGTTTTTGTATCCCGCAACACAAGCCTAGTGTCCAAGGTGCAAGCCAAAAAAACTTTTCCCTGAACCGGTTACTCTCGTGATCAGAATATTTTCGGTATTTTTTAAAAAAAGATGTTTTCGGAATAGGAAATTATGTATGTTAGTATTCAACTTTGTTGAATGGAGATAAACAACGAGGTAAAATAATGAACAAAGTTGAAGAGAAAATAAATAGGCTAAATATCGGAGATCGAATAAAAATGCTTCGGATCGGTCAAAAGCGGACGCTGCAGGAAATCGCCGAAGCGAGTGACTTGTCAAAAAGCATGATTTCGAAAATAGAAAATAATAAAACTGTTCCTTCTGTAGCGGCTTTGGTAAAAATAGCAACGGCATTAGGTACCAATATCTCTAGTTTATTAGAGCAGGACGGCTGGGTAAATGCGATAGTCACGACCAGACAAAAAGCACAGGAAAATCTGACGACTACAGATAAAGGTTATTCTATTTATCCCTATGCCTCAGCCTATCACGAGAAGAAAATGCAGCCTTTTTTATTTGTAGCGAAAAAAGGTGAGGTCATACCCCATGAATTATCCCATGAAGGAGAAGAATTCATTTATGTAGTCAAGGGGCAAATGAAGATGCAGGTAGGTGAAACGGAGTATTTGTTAAAAAGTGGCGACAGTCTGTATTTTAATTCCATTCAAAAACATGGAATTATGCCGGTTTCTGATGAAGTGATGTACTTGGATATTTTCGTTTAGCAGGCTTTCATTTTTGTACGCTGAATTTTAAACCAAATTTTTTGTAATGGATACACTATGCGTATAGTGAATGGATTGCCTGCAAATTTATAAACGACTATATGAGCTAATGTAAAAAAATCACGATATGCCGATAGCTTCAGCTCAGCAGGTAACAGTAAAAGGTAAAATTAGTCCCAGCAATGAAGCTTTAGCAGGTGTAAGAGGGGATCACAAACGAGTTTAGAAAGTAGCGCTCATCCGCTAGGTATTGATAAGGAAATAATTTATTCAGGAAAACAAACAGAAATTTTATTTTTAAAGAACCACTACTATGACAATTACGAATTTTATTTTTTTTCCCCGATTGCTTGTTGCAATTGCTTTGTTTGTTCATTGTTCTGTTTATGATGTAGTCGCCCAGGCAAACAACAAGCAATCATCAAACGCAGCAATTATCAATGTTGATTTAAATAAAGAAATTGGCCCCATGTATCCAGCCTGGGCTTGGTTTGGATATGATGAACCCAACTACACTTACATGAAGGATGGAAAAAAATTGCTTTCTGAAATTTCCGCGTTATCTCCCGTGCCGGTATATGTAAGAACGCATAGTCTACTCGTTACAGGTGATGGAGAAGCTGCTTTGAAATGGGGTTCAACCAATGCGTATACAGAAGATGCGAAGGGTAATCCTATTTATGATTGGACTATCATAGACAGCATTTTCGATACCTACATACAGCGAGGCATGAAGCCCCTTGCACAAATTGGCTTTATGCCACAGGCTTTGTCTACACATCCTGAAACCTATCGCCATCATTGGAAACCGGGCGATCCTTATACAGATATTATAACGGGCTGGGCCTATCCGCCAAAAAATTATGATAAATGGGCCGAACTGGTCTTTCAATGGGTAAAACATTCAGTAGAACGCTATGGAAAAAAAGAAGTCGAAAGCTGGTATTGGGAGCTTTGGAATGAACCCAATGGTCATTATTGGAAAGCGAGCATGGAAGAATTTTTTAAGTTGTATGATTACACTGCTGATGCAGTAAAGAGGGCTTTGCCCACCGCTAAGATGGGCGGTATCAATATTGCCGGAACAGGTGGTAAGGGTGCTCAAATATGGTTGCATGCTTTTGTTAAACATTGCTTTTCCGAAGTGAATCATGTTACAAAAAAAATTGGTGCACCTGTGGATGCATTTTTGTTTCATGCTAAAGGTTCGCCCAAGCTAGTAGATGGCCATGTCAGAATGAATATGGGAACGCAATTAAGGGATATTGAAGCCGGTTTTAAACTGGCTGCATCTTATCCACAGTTAAAAAATATTCCCATTATTATTGGTGAATCAGACCCCGAAGGCTGTGCAGCCTGCGGTATGCATACGAATCCTGAAAATGCTTATCGTAATGGAACCATGTATTCCAGTTATACCGCAGCTTCGTTTGCCCGCAAGTATGCCCTGGCCGATCAATATAAAGTAAATTTTAAAGGTGCTGTATCCTGGTCGTTTGAATTTGAGAATCAGCCCTGGTTTTTTGGCTTCAGGGATCTTGCTACTAATGGTGTGGATAAGCCGGTGTTGAATGTATTTCGCATGTTTGGTATGATGAAAGGCAATCGCGTAAACCTTAGTTCGAATCATGCCTATGATCTTCGCACTGCTGTAGATTCAAGCTTCAGGAAATCTTATTCTGATATTAATGGCATGGCTTGTAAAGCAGCCGATGGGGCTACTGTTATGTTATGGAATTATCATGATGATGATGTGAAAGCGGATGCCGAAACAGTAACGGTACAGTTGAAAGGCTTGGCGGCAAAACAGGTTTTTATGCAGCACTACCGGATCGATAGTGCGTATAGTAATTCATACG
>CAZAHL010000481.1:0-4181 GCA_964484845.1 uncultured Chryseolinea sp.
ATTGGTGTTCAACATGAAGTATTTTGACGATATGCCTTATGAGCAAATATCGGAAATTACGGACACAAGCGTAGGGGCTCTGAAAGCCAGTTACCACCATGCTGTGAAAAAAATTGAAAGTTTTCTGTCGGATGATTAAACCTTTGAACGACTTTTCAAGTCAAAGAACGTGAATATGAAAAAACTGGAAGACATACCTAAAAAGCAGATTTTTGAAGTACCTGAGGGATACTTCGAAAAGCTTCCCAGTATTATACAATCCCGGGTAACACCGGAGAAAAGTGAAATAAAAAGCCTGTGGGCTGTTTATCGTTATGGCCTGCGATACGCCCTTCCTGCAGTGGTAATCTTCGCAGCCGTACTTTTTTGGTTTAACCAGTCCGGAACTGAAGAAAATGCTGAGACGATCCTTGCCTCCCTCGAAACCCAGGATCTCGTGGCTTACCTGGGCGAAGCCGATTTTACTATGGAAGAATTGCTTGAAGGCGGTATGCTGGATGCAGAAGATGTAACTCAAATAGAAGATGAAGTTTATGAGTTTACACTAAGTGACAAAGACTTTGAAAATATTTTTGATGACGTAGATTAAATACCTAAGAAATGAAAACTCTTGTAAAAATATTTTTTCTGACTCTCTTAACGATACCTGCTTTTGCGCAAGACGACGAACTACCTCCTGCACAAGACGTGAAAGTACGTGATAAAATTAATGCCGCACGTGTGGCCTACATCACCGAACAACTTCAACTCACGCCCCAGGAAGCAGAAAAATTCTGGCCTGTTTATCGTGAATTTGCTGAACGTCGAAAAGAGATCAGGCAACAACTCAGAGAGGCCGGGAAGACACCCGATCCGGGTAAAACAGATCAGGAACTTGTCGATCATCAATTCAAAGTAAAACAACAGGAACTCGATCTTGAAAAGGACTATTCCGGGCGGCTGTTAAAAGTGATCTCGGCGCAGAAACTTAGAACATTACCTCAGGCTGAACGACGTTTCAGACAAATGATCCTGGATCAGATCCAGAGAAGGCAACTACACCAAGAACGGCAACAAAATTTAAGAGACCGCTCTCAACAACAGCTCCAAAAAAGGAATAATTGATTCTATTCACTAAAGAGCATTGAATGAGACGGTGTAAACAGTTAATCGTCACGATATTGATCATGGCATCCGGGGCAAACACATACGCCCAGGATGCTGATTCATTGTTGCTGTCGCAAGTGGAAACCGATCTTACGTTTGCGGACTCACTTTCCATTTTTAACCTGATCGATAGTCTGTTTCAGCAGGCTGACGTCAACGGTTCGCAAATGGCTATTCGACAGAGTTACAATAGCAACGTTATGTCTACCGGCCGAACCTTGGGGATTGAAAACTTTGGTTTGTCTTCCGGATTATCCTATTACCATAAATCGGGATTTTTCGGCGATGTCTCTGGTTTCTGGAGTAAGGACTTTGATCCATCCTATTATTTAACAGTAGTATCGGTGGGATATATGCGCGACTTTTCTTCTCATTTTTCGATCATGACCGGCTATGACCGGTATTTTTACAATGTCGGCGAGGATAATTACGTGCCCTACAAGAATGCATTTTCCATCACTCCCATTTTGGAATTTAAGCCTGTTGCCTTAACGGCAACCTACTCACTTTATTTTGGTGATGCCCATGTTCACCGGATCATGCCAGGTATCAGCTTTATGCTGGAGAAGAAACAATTCTTGCGCATCGATCGGCTGGCAGTTACTCCCGCCTTCTTTTTACTTCTGGGGAATGAAGTGTTTACGGAGATGGAATATGTTGCTCCACAAACACTCAAGGAAGCCAGGGAAAATTTTCTTACTTATGGAACTCGTTATAAGGTGGTTCAAAAAGAATTAAACGTGTTTGGGGTGATGAATTATGCGATCAGCGTCCCGCTAAGCATAACCCATAGAAATTGGGGATTTTCATTTACTTACACCTACAATATACCCAAAGCGTTAGAAGGTGAGCCACTCACTATCTCAGAAAGCAGTTATTTGTCCGGAAGCATTACTTACTTTATAAATCTTAAGCGAAAGAAATTGTCTTTGTAAACTAAGGCACTTTGGATATTTTGCGCACGTATCGAAAAATGTGTAGCATGGTAAAAATCAATATTCTTTTCTTAGTTCTCCACGCACTAGCAATCACTTCACGATCCCAGGATTTCCGGTGGCAGCAGCGAGTTGAATACAATATTGACGTCAAGCTGGATGTTAAAAATCATAAAATTACCGGATCCCAAAAACTGACATACTTCAATAACTCGAAGGACACGCTTAGTAAGGTTTATTATCATCTGTATTGGAATGCTTTTCAACCCGGTAGCATGATGGATGTTCGTTCAAGAAACCTTTCCGACCCAGATGCCCGCATAGGCGACCGAATATCAAAATTAAAAGACGATGAAATCGGTTATCAGCACATTCTAAGTCTAAAGCACGAGGGAAAGGATGTTAGCCATAAAGTCGACGGAACAATATTGGAAGTAACTCTCTTGAAACCAATTCTTCCGAATACCAAAACCGTATTCGACATGAAATTTGAATCACAGGTACCCATTCAAATCCGGAGGTCAGGGAGAAACAACAAAGAAGGCATCGCTTACTCCATGACACAATGGTATCCGAAAATGGCGGAGTATGACTTTCAGGGTTGGCATGCATATCAGTATGTAGCCCGGGAGTTTCATAGTGTGTGGGGCGACTTTACGGTTAAGATCACGATCGATCCCACGTATGTTATTGGTGCCACTGGGTTGTTGCAAAATGGAGACAAGATTGGTCATGGATATGAAAAACCAGGAACAACTTTAAAGCAAGCAACCGGTGATTTGACATGGCAATTCACTGCCAAAAATGTAATTGATTTTGCATGGGCTGCCGATCCTGATTATATACACGACCGGGTGAAAGTACCCGATGGACCTGAACTTCATTTCTTTTATCAGAAGGGAGAAAAGATTTCATCAAACTGGAAAAAGCTGCAGGAACATTCGGTGAAGTATTTCCAATTTATGAGCAAGACGTTTGGCAAGTATCCGTACGAAAGTTACTCCATCATCCAGGGAGGCGACGGCGGGATGGAATATCCTATGTGTACGTTGATCATGGGAGAAGGATCATCTACCGGTTTGATGAGTGTAATGGCGCACGAGGCAGCCCATAGCTGGTACCAGGCTGTGCTTGCAAGTAATGAAGCTCTCTATCCCTGGATGGATGAAGGCTTCACGGATTTCGCCAGTCAGGAAGCGCTGGCCACGTTGTTTGACATTCCGCTTAAGAAGGCACATCAGCCGAGCTACAACGCGTATTTTGCCTTAATGGAGCGAGGTCTTCAGGAACCCATCAGCCAGCATGCGGATCATTACAATACTAATTTAGGCTATAAAATTGCGGCTTACTCTATGGGTACCGTGTTCCTGGAGCAACTCAAATATATCATAGGCGAAGAGAATTTTTATAAAGGTATGCTGCGATACTTTCATACCTGGAAGTTCAAACATCCTGAACCGAATGATTTTATACGAGTCATGGAAAAAACTTCGGGATTACAACTGCAATGGTATCTTAGTTATTGGGTTAACACAACCAAGAAAATCGATTATGGAATAAAAAACATCATTGAAAATATCGGTTCGACATTTATTACACTGGAACGTTTGGGAGAATTTCCGATGCCCGTGGACCTTGTTGTGACGTATAAGGATGGTTCGACAGAAGTCTTTTACATCCCTACTAACGAAACGTTAGGTACCAAACCCGTTGCAGATAAAACCATTCAACGGCAAACACTTGAAGCGTGGCCCTGGGTTTATCCTACCTATACCCTGAGCACAGCGCATACGGTGAAAGAAATTGCAACTATTGAAATTGATCCATCCCAAAGAATGGCAGATGTTGATAGAAAAAATAACGTGATGGACTTGCAAAGCCTTAAAGTTTTTAGCGATACCACCAAATAACAAACACATCATTTGCGGAAATTGCTTTTAAAACATTTCGTGGTTTTCGCGCCAAATACATTCAGCATTTCAACTACCTGTTTATTGTGGCGCGAAACTTTCCTTATCATTTTACCCCGTGCTGAAGCACGGGGCTCTGGAGTTTGGTTATTTTCGATTATATAGGATTGCGGCTATAAGGGGATCGGTC
>CAZAHL010000482.1:0-4142 GCA_964484845.1 uncultured Chryseolinea sp.
ATGGCTATGCTTACTAAAAAATACCATAAAGAATGACTTTAAAGACAGACTCTAACTAGTCCTCCAAAAGTTAAATCTAAATTTCGAAATTAGTTAAATGGCATTTGGCTCTGTTACTTTTTTTGGACGATTGACATCTCCCCAATCAGACAATAACTGAAGCAAAGGTTTCAAGCTAGAACCTTTACTCGTTAATTGATATTCAACTTTTGATGGCACCTCCTGGAAAACCATTCTGCTTATTAAGCCATCACGCTCCAATTCCTTTAATTGCAAACTAAGGATACGTTCGGAAATATTAGGGAGTGATTTTTTGATTTGATTATATCGCATAGCTCCGGCTAGTAATAATTGATATAGTATGGAGGGCTTCCATCGTCCACCAATTAAATTCAGTGTGTAAGCCATTCCGCAGTTACCAGTTATCATCAACTCATTCTCAAGATTTTTTGAATTTAGCTTTCTCATCACTTACAATTTTGTTCGTACCCTACAAATTTATCTGAACTCCCAAAGATAAAGATTGCGTTTTAGCTTTGCATAAATTAAAAATTAATTAAGAATGTCAACATTAAAAAACAAAGTAGCCTTAGTTACCGGCGGGAGTCGTGGTATTGGATCCGCTATCGTAAGAAAATTAGCACAAGAAGGAGCGACCGTTGCGTTTACTTATGTGAATGAAAGAAAAAAGGCTGAAGCTTTAGTTACGGAGTTGTCGGGAAAAGGGATGAATGTAATTGCTATCAGAGCCGATAATTCACAAGCGGGGGAAGTAACATCGGCCATTGAAGAAACGATAAGCAAATTTAAAACGCTGGACATACTCATTAACAGTGCAGGGATCTACATTGGAAAATCCTTTGAGGATCATACCCTTGAGGAGTATGATAAAACGATGGCTATAAATACAAGGGCGGTGGTAGAAGCGTGTATCATGGCTGCAAAGAAAATGCGTCATAATGGTAGAATCATTACGATAGGGAGCAATATGGCCGCAAGAGTACCTTTTCCTCAAGGTACATTATACGCGATGAGTAAGTCCGCTTTAGTAGGCTTGACTAAAGGACTCGCTCGAGACCTCGGTCCCAAAGGAATTACTGTAAACCTTGTGCAGCCAGGATCAACAAACACCGACATGAATCCTGAAAATTCTGATCACGCTGACTTTCAACGTAATTTAATGGCTATACCAAAATATGGAAGGCCTGAACATATTGCTGATCTCGTGGCGTACCTCGCAAACCCGGACAGTATGTACACAACTGGTGGAATCTTCACGATTGATGGTGGGGCAAATAGTTAAGGCAAAAGGTAGAAAGCAGAAAGAAGGTAGAAATTTAAAGTATCAACAATTGTAACACTCCTCCTTCTAAATAATAGGTAGGTGCACCTTACTAAAATAGTTGAAATCAACAATGCCTCACGCTACGCGTTCGCGTACAGAACGTGGACGTTTTTGAGGCGATATTCCCGCGGAGATATTTTCAGACGCTTGTAAGCTTTCAGCATTCTTAATTTTTTGTTTTTGCTTTCTACCCCACCAGATATAAAAACCTGTTATTGGTAAGGAGGCTACAATCAGGCTTGCAAAAAATGCGATTATCTTACCTGGCAATCCAATAACGGCGCCGGTATGAATATCGTAATTCATACGAACGAGTTTATCCGCTGCTGTCGCTTCTTCTGTTCTTCCGTAAATATGATATACAGAAAGCTCTTTCAAGGAATATTGATCGAAGTAACGATAATCGGTTTTCCAGTAAGTTCCCTCATCGGGATTAATGCTTACTTCAATGGGTGATAAAGTAGTGGCAGGTATATGCACCTCTAGAATTTCTGCAGTGGGATTTTCGGATCTCATTGTACTATAGATCCGATCGATACTCGGAATTGTTGATTCTGCGTGGAATGTAGAATCGGATTCTGGCTCTGTGTAGAGTAACGATTTTTCACCACCAGCAACCTGATAATACCCTTCGGCGAACCATTCAAAGCCCCACACCAATCCTGTAACGGCCAAAATGATAGCAATCCAGGATGCATAAAATCCGAGCACATTGTGCAGATCATAATTCTTTCTGCGCCAGCGTGCGCTCCACTTAATTGAAAAACGTTGCTTTGTTGCTTTCTTATTTTTGGGCCACCAAAGAACAATACCCGAGATGAGCATCACCAGGAACACCAGCGACGCCGTTGCAACTACGGGTTGTCCGATTTCATCGGGAAGCCACAAGTAAAAATGTCCATCAAGAATGAACGGAAAGAAACCTGCCTGAGCATCTTTTACCTTTAAAACTTCGCCCGTAAAGGGATTGAGATAAACTAGATAATAATATTCAGGCTCCAGGTTGTAAAAGATAACCTGCGCAGCATTACCAGGTTTGGCGTATAATACAGCATGAATTTTTTTGCCTGGCAATTCTTTTTCTGCAATAGCTTTCAATTCAGATGGTGGCAGGACAGGCTGTTCCTGATGCGTTACAAACCTGTAGGGCTGTGTCGCATTTTGGATCTCTTCCTGAAAAGCATAGATGCACCCTGTAATAGCTATTATAAAAACCACCAGCCCGGATGATAGTCCGAGCCAAAGGTGAATTTTACCAAACCAATATTTGAAAGTGTTCCGCTTATTCTTCACTCATTCTTCATTAAAATTTGATGGCGAGACTTCCCGTGATACTTCTCAGTTTTTGGGGATTCATCGTACCGTACCCAATCCAATAATGTTCATCCGTAATATTATCAACCTTTAATCCAACTCTAAATTTTGAATGGTCATAAAACGCAGAAGCATTTAATACAGTATAGGCAGGTAATGTAAATTCTCCGTAGAAGACACTGTTGAGAATTTTATTATCGCTGGCATAGTTTCCTCCGAAGCCAACGCCTAGGCCTTGAAACGAACCTTGCTCTATTTTATAACTCATCCAAAGATTGGCGGATATGGGCGACATCGCTGTTGCCGGCCTTCTACCTATAACATCTTCATCCGATTTTTCAAGTTTTGAGTTGTTGTAGGCAAATCCTGTAACAATATTGAATCCTTTGAAGGGATTAGCAATTAGTTCAACCTCAATTCCCTTGCTGATTTGTGATCCGTCCTGAATAGAAAAGTTAGGGTTTTCTATATAAGGTCTCACAACATCTGTTACCGAGATATGATAATAACTGATGGTGCTGCTTAGCTTGCCTTTCAATGCATCCAGTTTAACCCCACCTTCGAGTTGATTAGCTTTTTCAGGCTTAAAAGTTTTGCCTTCGAAATCGGTTCCTGTCTTATTGGTAAACCCGTTTTGATAATTTCCAAAAAGGGAAACCTGCTCTTTAATAACCTGGTATACCAGACCAACTTTCGGCGCCAACGCAGTTTGATTGTAATCGCCTGAGAACTCACCGGTTGACTGATCAAAATTTCCCTTGTTTCTGAAGTGATCCACTCTAAGGGCAACGGATGCAATTAATTTTTCCGTTAGGTTTACAACGTCGGAGACGTAGGCGCTATAAGTATTGGTTTTATAACGGTATGGCCAGGTCCACGGTGTGCCATTTTGCAATGCTGAATCCAGTTTATCACGATTGAAGTTGCCGTAGTTTTCTATGACTCCATTTTTCCGGACGATATCGAAATCCGTTCCATAAAAGAACTGATTCGAGTTCTGACTAAAAATGTCGATACCTGCAACCACACGATTTCTTACATTTCCAATATTAAATTCGCCGATTAAGTTTTGCTGGAATTCAGTCACGCGGATTTCACTGTTTGCAGTAGATTGGTCTGCCCGCATAATGTAGTCGCTTCCCGTAGCAGATGGATCGCCCGTAACGACGGAATTAGGCAGGGAATAATAATAGGCATAAGGTCCGTCTGAAAAACTATGCGTACTTGTATAATTTGTTTGTGACGTCCAGTGGTCAGAAATTTTATAATTCATTTGCACAAAGAAGTTACTGCTTTTGGATACCTGGAAAATATCGTTGGCAGAATACGAGCGATTATAATCAATGCCCAACTCACTCGGATTCGAAGCACCGAGTTGCGCTGCCGGATAATAAAAGAAGATAATTTGCTTCGAAGTATTTTCTCCCGAATACAACTCCGCATCCAGGGAAAACGACAGCTTATCATTTACTTTATAAAAAAG
>CAZAHL010000483.1:0-4140 GCA_964484845.1 uncultured Chryseolinea sp.
ATACACGAGGTAGGTACGACCCGCATGGGGGATGATTCAAAAAAATCAGTGGTTAATAAATTTAACCAGGCTCATGACTGCAAAAATTTATTCGTCGTAGACGGTGGTCCCTTTGTATCGCAGGCGGATAAAAACCCAACGTGGACTATCCTTGCCCTATCGATGCGAGCCTCAGAACATATTATCGATCAGCTGAAAAAACAAAATATCTAAAAAACATTTTTAATCGATATCTTCCAACTCGAAACTTTGAACTTGAACCCATGGACAGAAGAAAATATTTAAAAACACTTGCCGTAAGTTCTGTAGGAGCTGTTACTCTGCTGCAATCTTGCGACCCGCCAAAACCGACCGAAGCAGTAAAAGAAATCGCGCCTACTTTTACGATCGATCGGACCCCTGCTGAATTGGAAAGAGAAAAAAAACTGCTTAGTGAAAAATTCTTCGACGATCATGAAATGAAAACCATCAGCATTTTGGTCGATATTATTATTCCGAAAGATGAAAATTCAGGAAGCGCTACTGATGCCGGTGTTCCTGCATTCATCGAATTTATTGCGAAAGACATGCCGGATTACCAGACCGCATTGCGGGGTGGGCTAAAATGGCTTGACATTCAAACCCTGAAACGGTTTAATTCAGACTTTGCCTCCTGTTCCGCAGAACAACAAATTCAAGTAGTCGACGATATTGCTTTTCCCGAAAAAGCAAAACCTGAACTCAAGCAAGGTGTTTCTTTTTTCAATACCATGCGTGATTTAACCGCCTGTGGATTTTTTACCAGTGAAATAGGAATTAAAGACCTAGGCTATGTAGGTAACAGACCCAACCAATGGGACGGTGTTCCTGCCGATGTGTTAGCACAATACGGTGTAAAATACGACGAGCGTACGCTAGCTGAAAGCGTGAAGTTTGATTCTTAGGTCCGTTAATCGTTAATAGTTAATAGTTAGAGGTGGCCAAAACTCGCGCCACTGCTATTGACAAATCCGCAATCCGATTAACGTTTAACAATTAACGTCTAACAATATTTTCTAAACTACAACCATATGCCCTTAAAGAAAAACACGCCTCCTTCATCGGAAAATATTTCAAGGAGAAATTTTATTAGGAATGCCGGTGTAACGGCCGCTGCCTTTACCATCGTACCTCGCTTTGTGCTCGGAGGTAAAGGATATAAAGCCCCGAGCGATATGCTTTACGTAGCGGGCATTGGCGTCGGTGGAAAAGGGGAGAGCGATCTCGCAAACTTTGCTAAAAGCGGCAAAGCACAGGTTGCTTTTTTGTGCGATGTCGACGATCGAGAGGCAGCCAAGTCGGTAGCCGCTTTTCCGAAAGCAAAATATTATAAAGATTTTCGCTCCCTACTAGAAAAAGAGCATAAAAGCATTGATGCTGTATCGGTATCCACCCCTGA
Organism: uncultured Chryseolinea sp.; assembly: GCA_964484845.1. GTDB lineage: Bacteria > Bacteroidota > Bacteroidia > Cytophagales > Cyclobacteriaceae > Chryseolinea. Next base: position 1,418 of record CAZAHL010000483.1, read on the forward strand.
TCATAATCACGCGGTGCAAGCTATGGCAGCCATGCAACTAGGCAAGCATGTTTACGTGCAGAAACCTTTGACACATGATATTTTCGAAGCGCGCATGCTTACGGAAGCAGCGAAAAAATATAAGGTTGTCACTCAAATGGGCAATCAAGGGTCTTCAGGAGACGGAGTACGCCAGCTTACCGAATGGTACAACGCAGGCACTATTGGTGATGTCCATACCGTTTACTGCTGGACCAACCGTCCCGTGTGGCCACAAGGTATTGCGTGGCCAACGCAACCTACTCCTGTACCTAAAGAACTGGATTGGGACCTATGGCTAGGAACCGCCCCGTACAAAGAGTTCGTTGACAAAATTGTGCCTTTCAACTGGAGAGGCTGGTGGGACTATGGAACAGGAGCCTTGGGCGACATGGCTTGCCATATTGTTGAACCTCCGTTCCGAGTGCTTGGTTTAAATTATCCTATAGATGTAACAGCCAGCGTTGGAAGTGTTTATGTCGATAAATCTAAGCGCGGATATTTTCCTGAAAGCTGCCCCCCCTCCTCTCATATCACCCTTACTTTCCCTGCACGCAATGGTAAATCTGCCGTAAAAATGCATTGGATGGACGGTGGCATTCAACCGGAACGGCCCGACGAATTGGGGCCGAACGAGTTGATGGGCGATGGTGGAAACGGTGTGATCTTCGTTGGCACGAAAGGAAAAATGATGTGTGGCACCTACGGAATAAATCCCAGTCTTTTGCCGACGTCTAAGAATCAGGAAGTGAAAGTTCCTCAAACCATTAAACGTGTGCCTCTAGGCTCCGATGGACATTATGCACAATGGGTGGAAGCTTGTATCGCGGGATATGGTAAAATGGAGGTAAGCTCTCCATTTGAAATTGCCGGTCCTCTCACCGAAACAATTTTGATGGGAAACTTAGCCATTCGAAGTCATGATATCCGCAAGCCTAAAAAGGATAAACCCAATGAATTTGACTATCCAGGCCGGAATATCAAATTGTTATGGGATGGAGCTAACATGAAGATCACAAACTTTGATGAAGCTAACCAGTTTGTTAAACGCGAGTATCGAAGTGGTTGGAAACTTTCCTGATTGAGACCTATCCTTGAGTAATTTCTTTTGTTACAGATTAACGTAAAATTAAAATATGCCCTTAAAAAAAAACCTGCTGGAGAGCTCATCCCTTTCGCGGAGAAAATTTCTTAAGAATGCAGGTCTCACAGCCGCCGCATTCACGATACTTCCGCGTTTTGTGCTGGGAGGCAAAGGTTTTATTCCACCGAGCGATACGTTATACATTGCAGGCATTGGTGTAGGCGGTAAAGGAGAAAGCGACCTCACAGGTTTTGCAGCTAATCCAAAAGCAAAAATTGCATTTTTATGTGATGTTGATGATCGCATGGCTGTAAAGTCAAGGGCAACTTTTCCGCAAGCGAAATATTATAAAGATTTCCGGGAGATGCTGGATAAAGAAAGTAAAGGGATTGATGCAGTTTCAGTCTCCACTCCAGATCATACCCATGCCGTTGCGACAATGGCAGCCATCCAACGCGGTAAGCATGTTTATGTGCAAAAGCCATTAACCCATTCCATTTACGAAGCCCGCATGCTAGCAGAGGCAGCAAAAAAAAATAAAGTGGTGACGCAGATGGGTAACCAGTATGCTTCGTCCGACTATGTCCGCGTCGCAAAGGAAATCGTTGATGCTGGATTGATCGGCGATGTAACAAAAGTTGAAACCTGGACTAACCGACCTGTATGGCCTCAAGGTATTCCAACTCCCACCGGTAAACACGAAATACCCAAAGAGCTGAATTGGGACCTTTGGCTTGGCCCGGCTAAATTCATCGACTATAACCCAGCCTATCATCCAACCAACTGGCGAGGCTGGTGGTCTTTTGGAACTGGAGCTTTGGGAGATATGGCGTGTCACATTATGGATGCAGCCTTTCGAATTCTTCCCATTGACTTTCCTACGGAAGTCGAATGCAGCGCAACGACAGCGTGGGAAGGATTTTTTAAGGAAGCGAATTATCAGGATAGCTGTCCCGCGTCTTCTACGATACACTTGAAATTCCCTCGCAAAGATGGGAAGGGAGATATTAAATTTACCTGGATGGATGGAGGCCTACTTCCGGAAAGGCCCGAAGAATTGCTTCCCGAAGAAGAATTGGGAGAAGGTAATAACGGTTACATATTCGAAGGCACAAAGGGCAAGCTTATGGGAAATTACAGCTCCATGCCTACCCTGCTTCCTACAGCCCGCATGAAGGAAGTAACGCTGCCTAAGCCAACACTGACACGCGTTCCCGGTGGTGAAGCGGGACATTATACACAATGGGTTGATGCGTGCATGAAAGGATATGGTAAAATGGAATTGAGTTCGCCATTCGAATATGCAGGTCCGATGACCGAAGCAGTTCTCATGGGCAACTTAGCCTTGCGCAGCTATGCTATGCGTGGTCCCGATGGCAATGGCTATCCGGGTCGCAAAAAATTATTATGGGATGCAAAAAATATGAAGATCACAAACTTTGACGAAGCAAATCAGTTTGTGAAGGAGCAGTACCGGCAAGGGTGGAGCTTGTGAGTTAGTTTCAGGTTTCGGGTTTGAGGTTTAAAGTTAGGCTCGAGGCTAAGGAGTACGACCGACTTAAGTGAAAGGGATGAAACAAGTTCAACTCTTGGGATATAGGATAGAGAGAATATTAAAACG
>CAZAHL010000484.1:0-4138 GCA_964484845.1 uncultured Chryseolinea sp.
TATCCGATAGTCTTTACGCTACTATAAAAGCATTTGGATTAGGAGGTAAGGAGGCTTACTATGAATTCTGCCCCATGGCGTTTAATGAGGAAGGCGCTTATTGGATTAGTGAGACCGAAAAAATTAGCAATCCCTATTTTGGAGCTATGATGCTTACATGCGGAGAGGTAAAAGAAAAACTCAAATGATAAGCATTAATCAAATCTTTTAGACGGGTTGGATTGGAGGACGGATCAATTCTAGAAATAAAGATCCTTAGTTACTTCCACAATTTTTTCAATCCTTTCGGTGATCGGCACAATTTATATCTGATTGATTCCGTTTTCCGACCGACATTATAAAATGAATGACGTAATAAAACCTCCGGATATTTTCGGAGGTTTACTTTCTCTTTTGTTGGAAGGAAAGAGGAATTTTCATTTCACTTTATACCGCACTATCACAATACCCGATTTCAGTTTTTTTGTACTGATCAGTTCCAGGAAACGTTTCGTGCATCGATAAAATAAGTTTTCTCATAGAATTTAATTTTACTCCTCAAAGGTAAAGCACGTCCGAAAAATACCCGAGGTAATAACGCGACAAATAGAAAAATATATTACGACACAGTCATCTCCATGAATCCGATTTTTGTAATCGGAAATCGCACCTGGTTTTCATTTATTTTTTAACCGTAACCTTAAACTTAACTTCTCCGGTTGTGCTGTTAAATTTAATATTGGAAATGGTTATGCCTGATTTTTTTCCTTTCGGGAAAGTAGTAGACAGCTTACCGGAATCCGTTAACTTAACTCTGGACGAATCTCCAGGAAAGGGATCGCCTGCATCACCTGAATTCCAGTCGTCTGGTTTTTCAAGATCATGTTTTCCATCGGCTTGTATAAGAAACAACGCGGGACTGTCGGCAGTAGCCTGCTCGTTATTTTCATCCACGCGCCAAATCAAGAGACCTTCCCCAGGAAGATGAAAATCAAATCCTTTACGGGTACGATTTTCCAAAAGAATATATTGACCAGGTTTGTATTTTGCACTGGAGAGTTTAATGACCTTTCCAGATTTGGCTGCGTACGGTTTTAGCGTAAAAGATTTTGTTTTTGTCACCTTCTCCACCGTGATCCAGCCGTGCTGACTTTTATGAAGGCCTGCGGGATGTGCTGGTGTTATACCTCCATTGTTCCAGGATCCACCGGCCATCAGATCCCAAACACCCGAGCCGTCCCATTCGGAACCGTCCTGGTCATAGTTCGGATCATAAAAGTCTTCCCACTGAAAGGCCAGATGCCCCAACTCATGCGCACAAACGCCAACTTTGCAATCGTTCGGTACGGCCAGGTAAATACTGGCTAACAAATTCGGGCCGGTAGTAATCGGATTATTAAGAGCCCACTTGTGAGACCATATTTCATCCTTGCTTGCCGGGCCAACAATCTCCTCTGCTCCGCGGCCCGCATGAATGATAAACAAAGCCGTAATAATCCCTTGCTTCAACTTGTCCAATTCAGGCTCAAATGCGACTCCGTTATTGAGTGCAACGGTCACTGCATCTTCCGCTAGTTTCTGAGCGTTGTTCGGATAAGGGCTATCCGTTCCGGAACCATTGGCTGTGTAGTATGAGTAGGGTTGTGGCATCCGCAACCAGCCGTGGATAGTTCCTTTCAGCTTAACCTTTCCGAGCGTGACTTCTTCAAAATAATCAGCCATACTCCCCGTTGGATATGTCTTCTTTGAAAGCAAGAGGCTTTCATAATGATCGGGTTGCAAGACACCGGGTTTGTCAGAGAAATCTACTAACAGAACTTTAATGCGAAGTTCACCTGTCACCTTTTTAGCAGGCACACTGATCAATTGTATCGGTGCAGCCAAGGTTTTAACGTGGCGGGCGGTGTCATCCATTCCTGCTGTGGTGGCGGCAGGATCGGTAAACCCGATGGACTCAAGATATTTCTTAAATGACGTTTTTACATTTGCCTGTTTATACTGCGCAAAAAGCGCTGCCATAACCTGCGGTGCCGGGGGCACTCTTTTAGGAGCATTTTTCATTAAGATCTTTATTTTTGTTTAAACGGAGAAAGAGATAATCGGTCCTTAAAGAAAGAACCGCTAGAAAGAGTAGGACAACAACATAACATTACAACTGAATGGCCATCCTAAACACCATGTGCTAACTGCATTTTTTTCACCCACCATCACTCACTGTATTCAGTGATTAACTGGCGTTTGACAATTCGAATGTAAAAATCAGGCAGGACTTTACAAAACAATGAAGACCAATTTCTCTACGTACTCCTGGAATTTGGTGCAATCACAAGACTTCAATAAGAAATTCTTTTTGACTGATTAATTTTCCAAAAGGGGAAAGATTGTATCCAAGCGTGTGCATTTCGCTTTCAAACTCTACTTGCTGTCCGACATCCACAACCAATAGTAATCCTCCGCTGGTTTGAGGATCTGCGAGAATCGCTTTTTGGTATTCCGTGATGGGACTGATTTTAGAGCCATAGCTTTCCCAATTCCGTAAGGTTCCACCGGGCATACTTTTTTGCTGAATGTATTCGTCCAGGAAATCAAACATCGGGATTTTAGTAAACTCAATTTCAGCGCTCAATCCGCTGCCTTCACACACTTCAGATAAGTGTCCCAGCAATCCAAAGCCGGTCACATCGGTCATCGCACTTATGTAAGGCAACTTTCCAGCTTCGGCTCCGAGCCAGTTTAAAGTTAACATACTGTCAATCGCTTGTTGAAGGTGCTCACTTTTTACAATCCCTTTTTTCTGGGCTGTGGTAATGATGCCAATGCCCAGTGACTTGGTGAGATATAACAAAGAATCTTTACGCGCTGTATTGTTTCTTTTAAGATTTTCCCTTTTTACTTTCCCTGTTACCGCCAGTCCGAATACAGGCTCGGGACAATCGATGCTATGGCCTCCAGCAAGCGGGATCTTGGCATTACGACAAATGTTCCTGCTTCCTTCCAATACGGCTTTCGCAACGTGTGGCGGAATTTTATTAATGGGCCAGCCTAAAATTGCAATTGCCATAAAAGGTTCGCCACCCATAGCATATACGTCGCTGATGGCATTAGCAGATGCAATCGCACCGAATAGTTCAGGGTCATCCACTATCGGCATAAAAAAATCCGTCGTGCTGATGATACACGTGCCCTCTCCCAGATCGAAAACTGCCGCATCGTCCCTGGATTCGTTGCCTACTAGCAGAGAGGGAAAAATCGGCTGGGGTAAATTCGAATGAAGAATGGCATCCAGTACGGCGGGCGAAATCTTGCATCCGCATCCTGCGCCGTGACTGAATTGTGTAAGTTTAATTTCTGATGTTTCCATTTATAAAGGTAATTGCAATGTTTAAAATGGTAGGCTTTTAAGGGTGGAGATGGGAGCATTAGCATCTATTCCATCCCAGGAAATGGTATGCTGTAATCGCAGCTGTTTTTTTTCTAACCCGTAGAGATAGGCTTTGTCATAATAGGTTAGTAATATATTGATGACAGAAGCCATATCGCCTTGTTCCAGTTTTTGTTTGGCTGCATTGAAATGTTGTCCTCCCAACCTCTTTGTCAGCTTAGCCATTGCTTCCAAAAATTGAGTAGCATCCGCATGGCCATATTCCGAAACGAGTCGATTGATGCGCGTACCTTTGTCTACATCGAGCACTACCATGGGACTTTTGAGCATTTGCTGCCACAGATCTTCCGGTAAATAAATGTTGCCTATTGAAAGCGATTCATCCTCAACCCAAATCCTTCTGGTCAAATCAAAGGAGAGGATTTCTTCAAAGACATGATTTTGAAATTGCTCCGTTGTTGGCTGAGGTGTCATCATGAGCCCTCCGAACACCGATCCTTTATGGGACGCTAGCAGTTCTAAATCCAGTACTTGCTCACCTTTGCTTTTGAGCGCTTGGAGAATATGACTTTTGCCACTGCCAGTGCACCCGCCGATGACCGTCAGCTTTAAATGTTTTTGGAAGGACTCCATCGCCTTAGCGCGATAAGCTTTATAACCACCCTTCAGTTGATAAGTTTTAATTTGAGCCATAGACATAAACTGGCAGTAATTACCAGAACGTGCTCCACCTCGCCAACAATGCACGAGAAATTCACTACCCACTTTTTCGGAGTC
>CAZAHL010000485.1:0-4110 GCA_964484845.1 uncultured Chryseolinea sp.
GGTAACAAAAAATCATTGATCTGATCATAGAACTGATTCCACCCTAGTTGTTCACTATAGTTCCGGTTAAGTCTTACTGCATTCGACCAATCGTTTACGAGGTCGTCAATTTCTCCCGAAAAATGTTGGTGTTCCGGCATACTACTTTCCTCAAAATTGATTTTAGTAAGATCGGTCTGGCCAATTTTCGTCGTGCGATCTTTCAAATGCTCTTTCACGACCCAGTAATGATTCCTAGCAGGTGATTTTTTGACAAATACATTTGAAAGCTTTTGGGAATTACGCTCAAGGAGTTTTGAGTTACCTTCTGTACTGCTTTGGTAATACACAATTAGCTTTTTGTTTTTATTTTTCGTCGCCCAACTCAGCCACAAATTAGTCACGTTACCATAAAGACAATCAAATCCCCAACATTCCAAAATTTTGGGGCCGTATATCGGATTGTCTGACGTGGCGATCTTTAACATTTGCATGCCTCCCGCAGAATGTGCGGCCAATACTATATTTCTGAAATTTATCAGGTTGGAATTAAAACGCTTCTTGACAATATATAAATTTACTGCAGCAAGCACTTTTCCTAAATAGCTATCCAGACCCTGTTTCTTTCCGCTGAGATCGTTTCGATACTTATTAGAGCTATCACCCAACGATGGGGCTATCAGGATAATATTTCTCCCACTTGCATTAATATCCTCCCGGATTCTAAAATCATATTTTGGAAGATCGGATACACTCCAATAATCAATCATCTGGGCGCATCCACCAGGAAACGTGCCTGTCATACCGTGCAGGTACAAAATCACATCGACAGGTTGCTTTGGATCGAATACTGAAGGAACATAAATCCCAGTCATGTTCAATGGATAATTTCCTTTGCCCAAATCAATTCTAACATAACAAGTATATCCCGGCAGTATTGAATCTTCGGCAATTAGCGGTGGTGTGGAAATTCCAGGAGCGAAGCCTGCGTCCGATTCAGATGAAAAGAGATATGGAGCTTCTAACATAACCTCCTCATTGATTTCCGCCTCTTCAAATTGATTTTTCAAATGGCTTACGTCATAGTAGTAGCCGTGTTTCAATTTTATTATTTTGTATTTAGGCGCCTTCGGATTTAACCGTATAAGTTCACCATATTGATTTGCGGCTTGGACATCTCCTGTAACAAATGGTATAAATGAATTAACATAGCCTGCCATGTTACTCTGCTTGTGAGCCAAGGCGCGTTCACTTTGAATTCCAAACGTCACTTTGATTGGAATGGAAAGTATCCGGCAAACAATACTGTAGAAATAATCGAGGTCAAAAAATTGCGGATCGTCATGACCATAGCCATACTTCCCATTCTTGCGTTTCAACACAACACTCCTATCCACCTCTCTATGTATTGTAACGGTCAAAAATTTGCCCTTTCTGATAGAAGCCACCAGGTATGCATAGGCAACTAATTCATATTGTTTATCAGTATAGTAAGTCCCGAAATTTTTGATACCCCCTTGTTTGATAATTTCTTCGGAGGAGACCTTTTTACCTTTGCTCTTTTGTTTAACGGCTTTTTGTAATTCCTTATCCCTCGTAATCTCAACATGAACAAAGGCACTATTTTTTTGCCGTTCCAATTTCACTCCCCACCCTTTTACTTGCCAATCATTACCCAGTAAAACCGGACTTTGGGCATTGACCCACAGGTGTATTCCTTTGCCTTTAATTCTGTTATGGGTAAAATCAGCAGCGACAGCAGTATCATGAAGGACAAAATATCTTGCACTCACTTTCTTGGTAGCATCGCCTATAATTGCTTTTGCATCGCCACCATATTTCTGAATAAATTCTTTGTAGAATGAATCGGAATTTATCCATGGGGGAATTGGCAATTGGTCGATGTTATGCTGGGGCTCATCCGTGAATTTGGTTTTGAGTTTAACGACTGAATTAAGCCAGTTTGTGAAACCAGTCGTACCACCAAGATTTCCATTGCCGTCGGGCGATTCCGACTCAGTGTAAACGATATCAGATTCTGATTCAGAGCTTTCGGCATCGTCTGCCGTTCTCGATGCTTCTAACCAATCTTCCTCCCATTCTTCATTGTCTATCGAAGTTTCATCCTCGGTCTCCGCTGCCTCATAACTGAAATTCTCTTCGGCATCAAAATCTTCTATGCCATCATATTCATCAGCTTCTTCCTCCAAGTCTTCTTCATGATCCTCAACTTCCTGCCTTCCCAACTCATTAAAATTTTCATCAGCTTCTGTTTCATCTTCCCACTCGATCTCTTCTTCATCGGCGGGTTCTTCATCCTCTCCCATCTCTTCATCAACTCGTTCGTCTTCGTAAGTTCCCTCGGGATAATTAAATTGATCCTGGTCCTCATATTCAATATCCTCCAACTCGCGGGCAACTGGATTACTTTCAAAATATTTAAAATAGTATATGAATTTGTCCAGGTAACCGGGTGTGTTTTTATATTTGGTTTCTATCCAGCACCGTGTTATAGGATTGATGACTGAAGCAAGGTTACTCCAGGGAGCGGGGTCTGGTTCAGATCTCCAGCCACTTGTTTTAAAACGATACTTAAGGCGTTCAGCTTTCGCGCGCTCCATGTCCGAACTTTTAGCATTTTTATTGCAAGCCGTATAGCGATCATATCCCCCGGAAAAGGCTAGCGCCCGCAGATAATTTTCGGATGACAGCCATTGACGCCAACTACCTAATGTATTGGCATACTGTATTGCCTTCAACGCAGTGACAGGACCTGCATTGTAACATGCAAGACAGGCTTTCAGGAAGTTCTCATCATTTTCTACAGGTTGTGCGATACCTTGTTTTGCGAGCCATGGATTTAAAGTCTTATCTCTGAATTTGATAAATTTATCTATTCCTGTTTTTACACTGACGTCCGGTTGCAACTGGTCTTCGGTTCTCTCCGCTTGCATCAGTCCTTTATATCCGCTTTTGCCCTTTCCCGATAAAGCGTTACCCCCTGACTCGGCCGCAATAATTCCCCGCACGATATTCGGATTAATTTTATAAAGTCTACTGTACTTTTCGATAACGCCTGTGTATTGCAATATTTTCGATACGATACTTTTGTCTGGTGATCCAATTGAAGCAGAAGATTGGAAAGGGATGTCTGCCTTTATGCCTAATGCAGCCTGCATTTTTTTCCACGTGGTCGGACCAATTACTCCATCTGCGTCCTTTTGAGAAAATCCATTTTGAAGTTGCCACGCCGCAACCGCTTCGGCAAAAGCTTCTTCACCCAGACTTACATTGGACTTTCCTGTTGCTTTCAAAAGCAAATCGTTTATAGCATATTGGTGTTTAATCCAAAGTATCTTATTACCATAATACCGATTTTGTTCAATGGCTTTTGACCAATTCTTAGCGGAAGGTGCTGCAGTTCCCGAAACAGCAGTAGCTCTTGAAACACCCTTTCCCTGCAAACCTTGATTTTGTAAGAACAGCAGGTATCGGGTCGGGTTGAGTAATTCTTTTGGCGCAGAAGCTCCTACGGTAAACCGTTTGTTCGAGCGGGTACCTTTAATATAGGTCTCAAAATGCAGCATGCTGGAGCTATACATTTTTCCAACCAAAGCAATTACCTGTCCTGCCTTCACTCTGTCGCCCACTTTTAGATTGTTTGCCGTTAGTGAATCCTTGTGAACCTCACCGTAATTAATTACAACGTTACTATGATCAACAAGCAGCGCATAGGTACTCCGATAGAAGTGATAAAAATTAACGATCGTTCCGTCCTCGCACGCAACGATAGGATCTTTATCGTTAGCCCATAGATCAATGCCCACATGGTAACGACCGCCATCGGTGCGTGATGCCAGAAATCGCCTTCCTAACGTTCCTCTATACTTTTTATCTGCCCCCTGAAATGCAACTTCTCTTCCTTTGGAATGTGTGGTAATTATTGGCCAGAAACTTCCTGATGGCGGCAAAGGTGCAAATGGTATCGGGTTGTTTTCGGGGACCCGTAAAGGTTCAACAGCCGCTGTATCCTCCTCTTCGTAGTCTACTTCGCCTTCGTCAAGATCAAGTTCACTTTCTTCTTCGTCCACTAATTCTTCACCCTGCCATTCCGATTCTTCTCCACCCGTG
>CAZAHL010000486.1:0-4104 GCA_964484845.1 uncultured Chryseolinea sp.
TTGGCTTATGAGCTCCAATTAACTCGACCGCCTGATCTGAATAGCCGTCATTTACAACGGCTCCGTTATCACTTGTGAAAATGATAAGGGTATTATCCAGCTTACCTGTCGACCTTAAAAAAGAAACTAGTTGGCCCACAACCCAATCAACCTGCGCAATTGCGTCACCTCTCGCGCCCATTGAACTTTTACCTTTGAATTTGTCGCTTGGCAACCTCGGTACGTGGATGTCATGAAATGAGTAAAATAGAAAAAAAGGTTTATTCTGAGAGCGATTGACGAATTCAAAAGTCTTATTGTTGAAGATACCTGGGAAATCTTCATCTACCCAGCGGGCGTTTTTACCGCCACTCATAAATCCTATTCTGCCGACACCATTTACAATGGTATTACTATGCTGGGCATCTGCTTTCATTTTCAATAGCCCTTCATTCTCTGAAACGTTAGAATCATCGCCGATGTGCTTGGCATAATCAACCCTGATCGGATCGGTAGGATCGGCATTAACAACATTCCCATTTTCAATAAATACTGTTGGAACCCGATCACCTGTAGCCGGAATCAGAAAAGAATAATCAAAGCCAATTTCATTTGCTCCCGGACTAATGTGTTTATTCCAATCTATCTTTCCATATCCGAGCCCGAGATGCCACTTGCCAATTACGCCCGTGTTGTACCCTGCCTTTCGAAGCATTTTCGGCAATGTCATCTTGGATGTATCAATAAGCAATGGAGCATCGCCAGGCAGGACCTTAGCACCGGCTCGGAAAGCATATAAACCTGTAAGCAAAGAAAACCGCGATGGTGTGCAGGTTGCAGAGCCACAGTGGCCATCCGTAAACCGAATACCTTGTGTTGCTAAACTGTCAATATTGGGAGTAGCAACTCCTTTGGCACCATAACAACCAACATCCCCATATCCCAGATCGTCGACATAAAGGATAACAATATTAGGTTTTTTATACTCGGATGTTTGAGAAAATCCGGGAGTGACAAACACACACAATAATGCAAAGGCTGTCATTACGCCATTTCTCATCCGTCGGAATGTGATTTCCATGTTAGTTAAGTCTCCTCTATTTTGATTGATTTAGTTTCTTAAACTAAAAACATTTTGGAATTGAATCCAAATCACAAGTTAACATAGAACAGTGGTCGCTCTTCGCTGCATACATAACTTTATGGACTCATCCTCCCCGATCAAATAATTTCTTCGTGTTGTAATGTAGTAAATAAGCTCTTTTCGAAGGGTTATCAAGAAATGATCTTTTATCAGAGCTTCAACGGAAGCCTGCCGTTCAAAGAACGGACGCAAGAAGTTTTGTGCACCGGGCTTCGGAGATTCCAAGTCGTATACCAAATTCTATAAAGTCAGTGGCTGATGCATGCCCATTCTTTTTTCACAATCGCTTTGTCAGGGTAATTTTTTTGATTTAAAGACCATTGAGAGCAAAATTTCCTAATTAAGAACCTGGCTTCGGGAGAATATAGAGACTCCGATTAGGTGATAAGTCAAGCGAAACCGTAACATATAGTTCACGATTTAAGTCAATGCAAAAGATCCTAAATTTGTCAGTGTCATGAGACGGTGACAAATTTAGGATCATAATTAATGAACACTCAATTTCCCCACCGGTGTTCGGTGAGGGAAAATCGAGACTCACATCATCTGATCAGTTGTTGGAAAAACGCTATAAGGTTACTTAACCAATTGTCCTTTGTTGTTGTGCTAAGTGGTGAAAATGATAACCTTTATCGGTCAGCCATTGGGGAAAAGTCCGAATGGTTGGTGACAACTTTTTACCATTCCTTGTGCAATCATTAAAAGAGTGAAAAGTAAAATTGAAGTTTTCATAGTTTATGGATTTGATAAAATTGGTTGCGGTACTAAATTGTTAACTGGTGGTAAGGATTTGAGATAAGCAAAGATCGCTTTAAGATCATCCTCCTCGATATTCTTATACATCTGCCATGGCATCGGCGGCAACAGCATGCGGCTTTCTTCCAAACCTTTATACTTTCCTTTTTGAATGGCGGTTTTGAACTGCTTGAAGTTCCAAGCTCCAATACCTGTTTCATGCGGCGTAAGGTTAGCAGCAAACGATGTTCCCCATGGTCCAACTGCGGCAGTTAGATTCATATTAAATTTTACCCAGCCGTCTTTTCCAGCATTTTCACCGATTGGTGGAAGCTTCTCTTCTAGCATATGTCCGGAAAGAAGTCTTGAAGGATCAGGTTCCGGCCCGTGGTCGGTCATTATTTTAGGAGAATGACAATCGTTACATCCTATAATGGTTACCATGTATTTTCCGCGATCGATCAGACTTTTTTCATCTGCTTGAGTGACCTGATCGTTCGTCACTTGTGATTTTTTGTCTGTACATCCTAATACCCATACCGTTAACAGTGCTCCGATAACTAAAATTGGTTTCTTCATTGGTTTGAAATTTGGTTTGAAAAAAATATATAAATGATCTGCTGTTTGTTGCCTATCAATTCATTGATGAGTCTATTTACGACCCTTTATTAGATTAGATGCGCGCAAAAGGGCTAGTGCATCGAAGGGAATGCTTTCTTGGAATGAACGTCAGAAAAAAAGGAATAAAAATCAACGCTTTACGATGAACGTCATTGCAAGCGCTTTACGTCGTTATGCCGAGCCTACGAAATTTTTAAACATCACTGCTCTTCCCGCGTGGGCATCCCCAGCTGTGAGACTGCACAAGCCAAGCCCTGCACACGAACTGAACCAGTCTCTTTCAAATACCGGCTTCCCTACCCTGCTGAAACATGCTGGAATTATTGAGCATATTAGAAACCGGAATCCTTCCTCGTCATAATAAGAATCGCACAAACAATTTACGGGATAAGCAAGAGGTTAAATCCTTCGCCAAGACCTTCAACAAACTCAACGCTACGAATTCAAGACCTTCATCTCATTTCCACACCATACTCGCGCAACGAACTGACAAAGCGCTCTATTACATGAGGAGGCGGCGGGCCCTGAGGAACTGGTAACATATTTCCATCCGGGGCAGGGGTACTATTATCCCAAAACCATTGTTCTAAACCGGCCGGACTCATCCACATTAAGACCTCTGCTTTTTCGGATTGCAATTCAAATGAATGTGGTATATTTTTCGGGAGGTAAACGTAATCGCCTTCGTTCACTATAATTTCATCTTCGCCAACAGAATAGCGAATGCTCCCTTTTAAGATAAAATAAGATTCATCTTCGCGTGAATGGACATGTCTTGGTGGTTCCGAACCACGATGAACTGTAATTTTTATTAGGGAAGAACCGCCATTTGTTTCATGGGCCTGAGTCAGAAAATGAAATACTGCCCCCGGAATAGCGCGTGTATTTTCAGATGAAGGACTGCTCTTGAATCCTTTTAATAGTTCATTTGATGCTTTCATATTTTATTTAGTCAGTTTAACTGACTATATTTACGGAGATAATTAAATAAGGTTACAATGACTTCAAAAGAAAAATACACAAATACAGGGGCTTATTTACGAGCGCTGTATGATGACTTGGTTGAGAACCTTCATCAGCGACTTTCCGAAGCAGGATATCCCGAAATTACTCCATCGCATGGACTAGTCTTTCAATATCTGAGGGAAGACGGCTCGCGGATAACAGAACTAGCCATTCAAGCGGGCATGACGAAACAATCGATGAGTGCGCTGGTATATCAATTACAGGAGTATGCGTATTTAAAAAGAAAAAATGATCCGGAAGATGCTCGTGCCGTACTATTTGTACTTACAGCAAAGGGACAGGCATTAAAAAATAAAGCACAAGAATTCAATTACCAGTTTGAAATGAAATGGGAGCAGAAACTAGGTTCTGCCCGTTACAAAAATTTCCGGGCCATACTCGAGGAATTAGCAAGAGAGTAACAGCGCAATCACCTTTTTGCTTAGTCATTTAAACATGAGTTCGTAGACACTTAATCAGACACTCGGAGTTCAGCATTGGTACTCCGGAAAGTGAATTTACAAGAATAGGTCTTCGCGCATTTCATAGCACCCCTCCCGGCTTGCCCGCATGTTTCATCCGGGCTGCACCCAATCCGCACATGCCAATGCCAGGCCGAA